>JBPCOE010000105.1:0-12510 GCA_051000605.1 Jatrophihabitans sp. | reverse complement strand
GCAACCGGCCCGAGGGCGAACCCACCGTGCACCGTCTGGACGTACTGCACGCCAGCGGCGCGTTGCTCGAACAGAGCTGGTCATGACCCTCGCCCGACGGGGCGCGGAGCTCGACTCGGACCGCACGTACGGTGCCCGGGTGGTGCGCGGTGCCCAGGTGGTGCGCATCCTTAGCGGATCTCGCGCACCCCACTGTACACAGGTCCGGCGATCGCCAACCTCGGCGCGACCCCCCTCGCACGCTCCTGGTGTCCACCACGCACCTGGCCGTTGCCCTCCTCGCCGTTCGGGTGCTCGTGATCGATCCAGAAGAGCGCTACCTCACCGACCACTTCCGTCCGCCCTACCTCGACTACCCGACGCGAGTCCGGTGCTGGCTGGAGCCAACCGCGCGGCACCGCTCAAGCGCCGGCCCGCTCCGGGCGGCAAACCTACGAGCAGATCAACCGGTCCGCCCCATCACCTCGTATCGAGAGAGAGAACGTCATGACACAGGCACACTTGCGCATCATCGCGTCCGCTGCTTCCGGCCTCGTCGGATGCCTGCTTCTCGCCGCATGCGGTAGCAGCGGTTCACCCACCCATGCCATCACCACAGCCATTCACTCCGTCGGCAGTGCAGCCAGTTCCTCGGCTGGCGCCCCAGCCAGCACCACCGCAGCGGCGGTCGCCGCGACCTCATCGAGCGCCCCTACCAGCGCAGCGACGCCCGCCGTGGCTGGCACCGCGGCATGTTCGCTGATCACCGAACAGGACGTCAGGACCACAGTGGGCAACGACCCCGGCAGGGGCAGCGCGATGAGCAGCCACGGCGCGACCCTCTGCGCGTACGGCAGCTACCCTAAGCCGGTCCTGACCGTGAATGCCCTTCCCACTCAGGGGCGGGCCGCTTACGACCGGGCTCGCCACAACCCCAGACTCACCAGCGGGACGGGACTCAGCGTTATCCCGGTTAGCGGACTGGGTGATCAGGCCTTCGAACTCTCCGGGGCCCACACAGACGTCATCTACTTCACCAAGGGCGACACGCTAATCGTCATCGGGTTCAGCGCGCCCACATCACCCCCCAGGGGTGCCGCGCTCACCCTGGCCAAGATCGCTGCCAGCCGCCTCTAAATTGCCCTCCGCAGCCGGTGCGAGCAGTCGGCGCAACGAGCCAAACATTGAGCGCGTGCTTGCTCGCGACGACGCGTCGATGACTACGGGTGTCCACGGCTGCAAGCTTGCCGACGGACGGCGGGCATGCCTGTCTGGCCGTGATCCGAGCAGGCGCATAACGACGGGCTTCGGATCTGCCGCGGGCCAGGCCAGGCGCGCATACTCGGCGTTGTGCCGACGTCGGCACAACGCCGATTGTGCCGACTTGGTGATTGTGCCGATGTCCGGCGAGGACCCCTTCCCTAGTAAGCAGATCTTGAGTGCGGAGGTCGGCACAACCTCGGCTGGCGGGCTCACGCTTCTTCCATCGGATTCGGTGGAAGGAGATCCCCATGAGCAAGTCGAGCACGGTGGTCGTGGACGGCCCGCTGGCGTCGTACGCGGTCGAGATCGAGGAGCGGCTGGCGGCGTTGGGCTATGCGCCTTCGACGCGTCGAGAGGTGCAGTTACAACTGTCGGCGTTGAGCAGGTGGCTTCAGGAGGTCGGCCTGCCGGTGGCGAAGTTGACCGACGTGGTCGTCGAGCATTTCCGCGATGACTGCGTGGGGCGTGGCATTAGGTGTCCACGTCTGGCGTTGGGCCATTTGGTGAGAATGCTGCGCTCGGCTGGCGCCTTGGTCGACGATCGTCCAGTTCAGCCCGCGACCAAGCGTGAGCTGCTGATTGCTGGCTACGTCGACTTCCTGCGCGAGGAACGCGGTTTGTCGTCGTTGAGCGTGGATGCGTATCGGTCGGACGTGCAGCGTTTCCTACAGCACAGCAAACGCGACGACGTGCGCGGTTTGACGACCGCCGAGGTCAGTCGAGCAGTGCTGCGCGAGACCTTCGATCATTCGCCCTCCTCGGTGCGTCGCTTCGGCGTCGCGTTGCGCTCCTTTCTTCAGTACTGCTTCGTCGTCGGCATCGTCGATACCGACCTGTCGCCATCAGCGTTGCCGGTCTCGGGTCGACGCCGGTCCCTGCTGCCGAAGGGGTTGACACCACGCGAAGTGAACCTGCTGTTGCGGGCCTGCGATCGTCGTCGTGACACCGGTCGCCGGGACTATGCGGCGATGCTGCTGATGATGCGGCTCGGGCTGCGCGCCAGCGAAGTTGCCGGGCTCACCCTGGAGGACATCGACTGGCGGGCTGGCGTGATCACAGTGCGAGGCAAGGGCAGCCGCACGGACCGGCTCCCGCTGCCCGTCGATGTCGGCGAAGCCATCACTGCCTACCTGCGCCGCGGTCGGCCATCCACGCCGGCACGGGAAGTGTTCGTCCGGTCGATGCCGCCGCGGATCGCGCTGACCCGCGCAGGCGTGACTGGTCTGGTCCTGGCCGCGTCACGCCGCGCCGGAATCGGCGATGTCCGGGCGCATCGGCTGCGCCATACCGCGGCCTGCCAGATGCTCCGCTCCGGAGTGCCACCGGTGCAGATCGGTGAAGTGCTGCGGCACCGCTCCGCCTCCTCAACCGCCATCTACGCACGGGTTGACATCGACCGGCTCCGTCTCGTGGCGCAGTCGTGGCCGATCGGAGGGACGTCATGAGCGCCCTGGCCGACCAGTTGTCTGACTACCTGAGACTGCGCCGTGCGCTTGGTTTCGCTCTGGGCCGTCAAGGCTACGACCTACAAGACTTCGTTGCGTTCCTCGACGCCGTCGGTGCCGAGCGGGTGACCGTGGATTTGACGGTGGCCTGGGCGCGGTCGAAGGAGCAGTCGAAGCCGATCACGGTGGACTTCCGGATCAGCGCGGTCCGTGGATTCGCGAAGTATCTTCACGCGATCGATCCAGATACCGAGGTCCCGCCCACTGGGCTGCTGTCGGTCGCGCGGCGGCGCCCTACGCCTCATGTGTATTCACCGGCTGAGGTCAAGCGCCTGCTCGAGGCAGCCGCCGAGCTGACGCCGCCGCTGCGGGCCGCGACCCTGACCACAATGCTCGGCCTACTCGCCGTCACGGGCATGCGCCTGGGCGAGGCACGGGCGCTGACGCGGCTGGACGTCGCGCTCGAGGACGGCGTGATTGTCATCCGGCACGCGAAGTTCGACCGGATGCGGCTGGTGCCGGTGCATGCGACATCGACCTCCGCGCTGCGCCGCTACGCCCTCACCCGCGACCTGCTGTGTCCGGAGCCGAGCACTGACCGGTTCTTCCTGTCCAGCACCGGCGGAGCAGTGAGCGGGTCAGCGGTGGACCAAGCGTTCCGTCGGCTGACCGCCGCGATCGGATTACGTGAAGGGAACACTGGGCCGCGGGTCCACGATCTGCGGCATACCTTCGCGGTCAATACCCTGACCGGCTGGCAGCGCGACGGCCTCGACGTGTCGACACACCTTCCGGTGTTGTCGACCTACCTCGGCCACGTCGAGCCGAAGAACACCTACTGGTATCTGAGCGCAGTGCCCGAGCTCATGCAGTCCGCGGCGGCTCGCCTCGAACGCGACGGAAGCCGGTCATGACCGCGCTCGCGCCGGTGCTGCAGGCGTTCTTCACAGACCGACTTATCTTATGGCTCAACGCAACGCCAGCCCGCACACGATCGCCGGCTACCGCGACACCTACCGCCTGCTGCTCACCTTCGCGGCAACATCCACCCGGAAACAACCATCAGCACTGGACATCAGCGATCTGGACGCGCCGCTGATCGGGGCGTTCCTCAACCACCTCGAACGCGAACGTGGCAACCAGGCCCGCACCCGCAACTGGCGGTTGGCCGCGATCCACTCCCTGTTCGGATACGCCGCGTTGCGTCACCCCGAACATGCGGCCGTCATCCAACGCGTCCTCGCGATCCCGCCCAAGCGATACCAGCGCACGACCGTCTGCTGGATGACCGAAGCTGAAGCCGACGCGCTGCTCGCCGCACCGGACCGCGACGCCTGGACCGGGCGGCGCGACCACGCGTTGCTCGTCCTTGCGCTGCAGACCGGACTGCGGATCTCCGAGCTGATCAGCCTCAACGGCAACGACGTGCACCTCGGCACCGGAGCACACGTCCACTGCACCGGCAAAGGACGCAAGGAGCGAGCAACACCCCTCACCACGCTCACCGTCCAGGTGATGCGAAGTTGGCTAGCCGAACGGGCCGGCGGCCCGCACGAACCGTCGTTCCCAACACGAACCGGCGCCCGGCTCAGCCGTGACGCGATCGAGCATCGACTCGCGCAACACCTCAGCGCCGCGACCACCGCATGCCCGACGCTGGCGACCAAGCACGTCACCATGCACACCCTGCGGCACACAGCGGCGATGCGACTCCTGCACGCCGGCATCGACATCACCGTGATCGCGCTCTGGCTCGGCCACGAACACCTCGCCACCGCAGAGATCTACCTGCACGCAGACATGAACCAGAAGGAGCAGGCCATCGCCCTGGTCACCCCACCCGGCACAAGACCCGGGCGCTATCACCCCCCGGACCCACTCCTGGCGTTCCTCGACTCGCTCTGATTGAGCCGACCTGCCGACGCACTTTTGTCTTGCCTGCCAACTGATTCGCATCCGACATCGGCACAATCACGAGGTCGGCACAATCGGCGATCGGGTGCGCTCGATCCGCCGCCGGGCGGCGAGAATTCTCTCTGCCTTAAGTTGTAAATTATCGAGCGGTAGCGAACGTGACATATGCAACCGTGCGCAGGTTTGCTCAGTTGCGCCGGCCGGATTCGGCGCCTGAAGTTATCCGATCTGCGTGACCTGACACCTAGCCTGCATATTCGGTCCGCGCCGCCCGGGCCACGGACCGGTGGAGCCGGCGGTCGCCCTTGGGTGGTCTTCCTCGACAGCGGGTGGGGGTGGATGCCGACGAACAGCGCTAGTCAAGACCATGAACTAGCGGGTCTGACCCCTGTTCGATTGACTCTGAGTCAAGGAAACCGGGGGGCAGACCCCCTGCCAACGACGCACCCCGCATCCCGAAGTCGGGATGCGGGGTGCGTTTGTACGGCCCGTGTGAACCGCGTGTTTCAGCCCAGCACGACGACCTTGTGCATCCCCATCCCTGCGTGGAACATCCCGGTGGCGTCGTCAGCGATGAAGCAGAGCAGGACGTAGGTGCCCCTAGGCAGCTTGTAGCCCAGCACGAGCTGCTTGCCCGGGGACATCACGTCGGTGCTCACGCCCGGCCCGTCCATGACGAAGGTGGGCGGGCTATCCACACCGGAATCGAAGTACGCCTGTACCTGCGCGTCGGTGGTGCCTGCCGCGACCCGCTGCAGGTCCATGAAGTGGATGGTGTCCGACACGTTCTTCACCAGAACCGAGCCGTGCGCGGGCAGGCGGCCCCGCACCACGAACCGGTCACGCGAGGTCATCGAGACACTCGCGAGGTGGTGTCTGGCCAAGCCGCGCTCGGATCGTTCGTTGCCGCCCTCCAGTACGTGCAGCCGGGTCACCGACTGTGCGGTGGGCAGCGCTGGTGAGTTGGTGTCGGTGGCGTAGTAGGTCCCGTCCTCCAGATTGACGGTCGCCGTCACTGGTGTGCCAGGCTGCGCGTCGGCCAGGCCGTAGAAGGTCACGTCGCGGGTGAGGTCCCTGGTGCCCTTCGCTGCGGTAGCCGGGTCGAACTCCTCCTGCAGGTCGGCATCCAACTTCGCGAAGCTCACCCCGCGATGCAGCCGGAACATCACGAGGTCGATGCCGTTGCTGTTGGTGGTGCTGATCCGGAACTTGATGCGTCCCTCGTGCACCCGGGTGGTGCTGAAGTGCAAACTGTGCGCGTCACTGGTGACGCGCACGGCGTGGCCACCGGAGGCCGGCGCCGCTCGCGCGCTCGCAGCCGACGCGGTCGCCCCGAGTCCGATCACCATCACACCGGCCGCCGTCGCTGCCGTGGCGATCCTTGCTAACGGTTTGCGCATTCTCACTCCCATTTCACGGGTCCCGAACGCCTCGGAACCGCTGTCGACAGTGTTGCCGCGGCGAGCTCGTCCGCTCATCCCCTAAATGCGCCACATCCGAAAGCGCGGATCCTCCGCCGGTGCCCGGCTATCGCGGCATAGTCGGAAGACCTCGCTCAGCCACGAGATCCCGGTCCGAGTTCCGTCCGGTGCCCAATCGCTGCGGATCGAGGGCCCGAACCGAGCGTTGATCACCGGGGTGCTCGACAGCGCTCCCAGGTGCCGCCACATCGAGCTCGAAGCTGCGCCAGATCAGCTCCATGTCGTCGCGGTGCTCGAAGCTCGCAAGGCCGCCGCGAAGCGGCGCTTACCGATGCAGCACTTCGGGCAGACGACGTTGGACCAGATCTCGACATTCATGCTCACCCTGGCGCCGCCGGCGTTATGCCGATTCCCGGCCTCGTTTGCCGCGACGGTGAGTCGGCCTGCTGAGAGCGCAGGTGGAGGCGTGTCCGGTTCTCCCCTCGTCCCGATCCGCGTGATCATGCACACTGATCCGGTGCTCGTGGGACGGGAGGACGAACTTGCTCGCGCCATTCGTGCGTTGGCCGGTGACGGAAGCCTGGTCATAACCGGGGAGGCGGGTGCGGGCAAGACCGCTCTGCTGTCCGAAGCCCTCAGTGCCACTGACCGCCTGGTCATGCCGGGGCAGTGCTTCCGGTCGCTGGCGTGGACGGCCGGGTTTCCGCTACAGCAGGCGTTGCGGCGACCGATGCCGACCGGTGACGCGGCGTGGACGGCACAGTGGGTGGTGCGCTCGTGCCGGCAGGCGGTGCTCCGTCTGGACGACCTGCAGTGGGCCGATCCGTTGACGCTGGCTGTGGTCCGGTTGCTCCCCCGCAGCACATCGTTCGCCGTGACCGTGCGCCTCGGTGAACCTGGGGCAGAGGCAGCCGTGGACGCTGCGCTCGAGGCCGGGGCGGAGCGCCTGGACCTGGACCCGCTCGGTGCCGACGATGCGACAGACCTTGCGCTCTTCGCGCACCCTCGCCTGCGTCGAGGGGAGGCCCGGGCCCTGGCCGAACGGTGCGGGGGCAATCCGCTGCTCATCCAGGAGCTCGGTGCGGACCCGGAGCCCAAGATCGGCCTGCGTCGATCGGTGACCGGACGGCTGCGTCGCCTTGGTGCCGAGTCGTGGCGGGGGTTCGCGCTGCTGGCCCTCGCCGACGAGCCGTTGCCGGAGGCTTGGTTGCCCGAGGCCTCGACGCTGGTTTCGGTCGGTTTCGCCCTCGTGTACGAGGGCATGGTGCAGCCGCGTCACCCGCTTCTCGCGGAGGTGGTGGCGGCCGAGCTCGCGGACGGCCGCACGGACGAGCGGGTGGGGTTGCAACTCGAACTCGCCCGGCGCGCCGAGCGGAGCGGGCACCTCGCCCTCGCCGCACGCAATCTCGCTGCCGCCGGCGACCGCAGCCGCGCCCTGGAATTCGCGCTCCGCGCAGCCGAGGCGACCGAACGTCCCGGCGAGCGGGCCAGCCTGCTGCATCTGGCCGCCGGCTGTGCGGACGAACCACAGTCGGCCGATCTCGCCGCGCATGCCGTCGAGCAACTCGTCACGGCCGGTGACTACACGCGGGCCGCCGACCTGCTCGAGCAACTGCCCGACCTGGCCAGCGCGCAGTGGTTCGGCCTGGTCGGACGGGTGCGTTGGCAGCTCGGTGACGACGAAGCGGCCTTGGCAGCCTTCGAGACCGGCCTCGCCGTCGCCCATCCGGGCACGCGCGACGCGGTGCTGCTGCAAGCCGAGTACGCCCGTGCCGTGCTCCTCTGCCGTGGCGACGCAGCGCGGGGGCTCGCGCTCGCCCGCGCCGCCCACGACGAGGCCGTCCGGCACGGTTGCGAGCAACCGCGAACGCTGGCTGTCCTGGGTACCGCCGAGTACTTCGCCGGAATCGAGGGCGACAGCGACCACCTCGCGCAGGCCATCGAGATGGCTGCACAGGCCGGTGACCTCATGGTCGAGTTCACGTCGGCCAACAACCTCATCTCCGTGCACGAGAGCGCCGGCCGCGCCGAAACCGCGGGAGCGCTCGCCGACCGCTTCGCAGCCAGAGCCGAACAGCTGCACATGCGCGGGTGGCAGCAGCAGATGCGGGCGATGGACCTGAACGTCAGGATGCATCTCGGTGACTACGACCGCGTCGTGTCCGAGACACCCAGGCTGCTCGCCGGTGCTCTCGACCGGCGTACCCGGGATCAGTTGGAAGTGACCCTCGGGCTCGTCCTGGTCGACCTCGGCCGTCACGAGGTTGCCCTGGAACGACTGCTCGACGCACTGGCCACCTGCGCCGACGGCTATTCGGGGCGAGGCAACCTGCACTGGGTCCGCGCCGAGGCCTACCTGTGGGCGGGCGACCCCGCAGCGGCCCGCGACGAGGCTACCGTCGCGCTCGAATTCACCCCGCCGGACGGCCACAGCCTGTTCGCGCTGACCACCCATGCCCACGCCCAGGTGCGGTTGGATGAACCGGTCGAGGTGCGGGCCTGGCCGGAGCCACACGTTCCGCTGCTCGCGGGCGCGCCCCTCGAACTCGCCGGCCTGGCCGCGCAGTCCGGCGGTGACGACGCTGCTGCAGCGGCGCTCTTCGTGCGCGCCGCCGATGCGTGGGCCGGGCACCACCGGCGCGGCGAGCTGCGCTGCCGGTGGCTCGCGGCCGACCTGGACGGCGACCCCGACGCCGCTCGTCAGGCCCTCGTCTCGTTGGAGCAGGAGCTTGCCGACGCCGGACTGGCTCCGCTGCTCGGTCGGGTACGGCGATCGCTGCGCGCCCGCGGCGTACACAGCGCGGCGCCCCGCGGGCGCGCGGGCGACTTCACCGCACGTGAGCGGGAGGTGCTCGATCTCGTGGCCGAGGGTCTCTCCACCGAGGCGATCGCAGCGCGGCTGGGAGTTGCTCCGTCCACAGTCGCGGCCCAGATCACGTCCGCGCGGGCACGTCGTGGGGCGAGCACGAGGTGGCAGGCAGCTAGCGGCTGACCTTGACCGAGGGGACTCGGTCGGCGGAGGTGAGTGCGCGGAGCAACTGCGCCCGGGTCTGGGCTCCCATCACGTCCCGGGCCTCGGTGATCCGGCGATTCGCCGTGCGAATCGAGAGGTGCAGTGTCCGCGCGGCAACGGAGACCGTGACACCGTCGGCCAGGGCGTGCAGCAACCGCCAGGTATCGGGATCGAGCCGGATCGCTGATGCATCATCGAAGAACAGCACGGGAGCGATCCGGCTCAGATCCTCGACGAGATCGTCCACCACGCCGCGCTCGGCACGAGCGCGGATCAACAGGCCCCGACCGCGGATGGCGAGAAGCACCGCGGCCTGCGCGTCGGACCCGTCCGCAACGACCGCCGAGACGATCGACGCCGGATCGACCGGGCCGCCCGGCGGTTGCAGCGCCCAACCCGCGCCGACGACCTCGTCTGCCACCGCCCTGTGCACCGACGGGTGCTCGACGACGATCAGCGGCGCGCGCCCAGGCCCCGTCCCCTCGTAGATCGGCCTACCTCCCAACTGCTCTTGCTCGTCCATGCCGTTGCCAACCTCACGCCCTCGGGGATGAAGGTGGCACAAATGAATGATGACCGCGAGGCACCGGCGACCCCATTGTGGTCACTCACGCGCAATCCGCCCGCCACGGGCGTCATGAATCAGGGGAGCTCAGATGTTCAGCACCGAAGCCGGCCGGCTGCGCGGTGCCGATGGATCGCGCAGATCGGCGAAGGGGGTCACCGGGACGGTGGTGCTTGTCGCGCTGCTCGTGTCCGCGGCATGCAGTAGCTCGACGGGTTCGGCGGCCAAGTCCGACATCCCGAAGGCGAGCAAGGCCGACACGTCTACGTCGACGCGGACAACTGCTGCAGCGCCGACCGTCCAGCCGAACACCCTCGACGTGGTCGGGCTGGACTACAAGTACAAGATCACCGGATCACCCAAGCCGGGCCTGGTGACCATCACGTTCGACAACAGGGCAGACGACGCGCACGAGATGTCGCTCGCGCTGCTCAAGCCCGGCAAGACGCTGGCCGAGGCGAAGAAGGCGCTGGCAGGCCCGAACGCGGAGAAGGCGGCCGGCGCGTTGTTGCAGAACCCGAACAGTGAGATCACCTCACCTGCGATCACCGGCGCCAGCCACAGGGTGACGGTGACCGCCAAGCTCGCGGCCGGGCACTACATCGTCACCTGCTTCCTACCCGGCCCGCACGGGATGCCGCACGCGGCGATGGGCATGATCGCCGAGTTCACCGTCGCCGGCGCCCCCGCAACCGCACCGGCACCGAAGACGGACGGCACGGTCGAGCTCAAGGACGCCGGCATCTCGTTGCCGTCGACCTTCGGCAAGGGCGGCACATTCGCGGTCACGAATACCGGGACGAAGGCGCACGACTTCGCGGTCGCGAAGCTGGGATCGCTCACAGTGCCCGGCCTGTTCCGATGCGTGGGCGCAAGCTTCGGCAAGGGCACCCCGATCGACAAGTGCTCGGGGACGATCGTCGGTGGAATCACCACGCTCCAGACCGGTGAGTCCGGGTACCTGACCATCACCCTAGGCAAGGGCAAGTATGGGTACCTCTCGACGGAGGGCAACGGCGCCGATCTCAAGGCGGGGCTGATGGGGACATTCGCCGTCGCCTGACGCATACGGGGTGGGACGGGCCGCGGTACCGGACACGTGGCCCGTCTGCACCCCGATTCCGCCTGGGACTGACTGTGCCCGATGGTGTGCCCGAACGGAAGACAGCGTTCGGAGCCGCCAGGACTACGGCAGCGATTGGGTCGCCTACGGCCTCGACGCTGAGCGGGTGGTACAGGCCACACTCGATCGCGATTCGATGATCCTTGGTGATCGTTTGCTGATCGCCGAGACGGAGGCACCGAACGGCCCCGCACACCGAAAGGTCGATAACTACCAAGTTCAGGAGGATGCATGCTCGGCAAGAAGGGCTTCGTTTCGCGAGTGAACCGCGGCGTCGATGCTGCGCTCCAGCCAGGCGAGCAACGCCTCGCTGCGGTGTATGTGCGGGGTCAGGGCGGGAACATGGCGCTGGTGTCTTTGCTCGGCCCAATGGTCGCGCAGCCATTCATCGTCGCGGCCACCGACAGGCGGCTGGCTGTTGTTGAGCATGGGACAGCTCAACGCCGCCCACAGCCAGCTGATCGCGGAGATACCCCGAGGTCAGGTGCAGGTGAGCGAAGTCAAACTCAAGGGTGCAGCCCAAAGGATCTCGTTCTTGCTGGACGGTCAGAACACGGCCTCGTTCCACATCGTTCCCGCGTGGAAGCAGGAAGCAGCCGAGTTGGCCGCCGTGCTGGGCTGGTCCGAGCACCGGGTGGTACCACGGCCGAGCTTCGCTGGACAGGCACGCCCCCTCCTGTCGTCGCCGTCCATCTCCCGACGCAGCCCGCTTGCCCGGGACAGGCAACGCCGCCCGCTGAGCCACCCGCGCCGCCCCGTCACTGATCGATCGTCCATCGGCCAGACAAGAGGCGCCCTACCCGTGCGGGCGTCAGGGCGCGGGCTGGACGGGCACGCGCGGCCGAATCTGGTCGCGGACTTGCGTGTAGACATCGACGCCGATCGTCGGCGCGACCCAAATCGAGACGACGGCCGCGTAGTCGATGATCTCTCCGGCAAGGCCGCCGGCTTGCTCGAAGCACTTGACGCGGATGGTGATGTTGGAGCCTTGGCCCTCGGCGAACGCCTTGTAAGTCTCCCAGCTCTGATGTTGCACGGTGGTCGCTCCGCCCTTGGCGGCGTCGGCGGACAGGCCAGCGGCGGTCCCGAGAGGTGGCACCGCGCCGGACGGAGCCACGAAAGACAGCGCGGCACGGCGGTATTGACGGTGGCGCCAGTTGATGGGCGACAGCCAGGCGAGGGAGGCGTCGATCCGCTTCGCTTCCCGCACGTTGAGACCGTCGGGGAGCGGGACGGTCAACTCCTGCTCTTGTGCCGCGCCGATCTGGCCGAGGAACAGGAGCACGGCTTCGTTGGCGGCACAGCCGGACGAGAAATCACGCAAGAGGATGCCGTTACCGACGACGCGTTCGAGGGGGATCGCTGATGCGGTCAGGTCTTCGAAGTCGGCGGCACCGTGGACGAGTAGCGCCTTGATGGCGGCGGCGCGTTGGCGTCTGGTGATCTGAGTCCCCGTGGTCGCTCGGTCGACGATGTCGTAGAGGCGGCCGGCTTGGCGGCTGGCCAGAGCGGCGGCGACGCTTGTGCCGATCGTGTAGGTCTCGCGGGCGACATTGGGCGATGCGACCTTGATCCCTGGGCCAAGGCCGATGGCGGGGCGGAAGTCAATCACGTCGCTGGCTTGGCCGCTGGCGGTGAAATAGGCGCGTCCGCCTGGGGCGGCTGGGCTGCCCCGCAAATTTCGGACATGTAATTAGTGGGTGTTTCTATGCTGCTGATTGGCCGAGTTGGTTGTTGATGTAGTCGCTGTAGGCTTCGTGTGGTGTTCGATAGGCTAGCGCGGAGTG
>JBPCOE010000075.1:0-5493 GCA_051000605.1 Jatrophihabitans sp. | reverse complement strand
ATCCAGATCAACCTTGTACGCCCACCTCACGACTTCGGAACGTGTCCAGAGAGAGAGAGAGCCGGGGCCGTAACGACCCTGCCAACTAACGGCGCCAACCGTGCCATCAACCGCCGTGAGTCACATCTCAGAGTGCAGCGGACTCTGCACAGAGATTCACGGGAAGCGATCCAAGCCACCTCGCTGGCCCGATATCCGTCTGATTGAGACTCGACGGTGGGCATACGGCGTGAGTCGTAGCGTCCATGAGGTGCGACGGGCTGGCTCGCGAACCGTCTGCCGGCCCTGCCGGCTCTGGCTTTAGATCGAGGTGCCGGCTCGTCGTATCTTTTCCGTGGCGTGGCTCAAAAGAGGCGAGAACCGCAGGTCGATCCGAAATCGGATGCCCGCACGGTCCATCCAATTCGAGGAGGACATCGTGGCTGTGGTGATGATCGGTATTGACCCGCATAAGGCATCGCATACCGCAGTCGCCCTCGCTGCGGACGAGACCAGGCTCGGGCAGATGCGGGTCCGGGGCTCGGCCGCGCAGGTCGCGAGTCTGCAGGAGGAGCGGCAGTGCTCGCTGGAGCGCGCGAGCCGATGCCTGGGGATGTCTGTGGCCGGCGGGAACTCCCGCGGCGTCAGCTCTGGGGTGTTACAGCGCAGTCTGTGCCGGGTTCGGCGCATCTGGCCGGCCCAGGTTCGGTTTCAGTCGCCTGCCCGTTGTCGTCGGCGTCGCTGCCCTGGGGAGTGGTCGGCGGCGGCGCGGTCCCGCGCTGCGTGGCGGTGGCGTCGGCGTACTCATCGACGACCTGCTGCGCGGACCTGAGTGCCTGCGCCATGAAGGTGGGTCCGAACCGGCGGGCGTCCTCAGAGGCGAGGATGCGGTGCCCGAGATGGAGCGGGTTGGCGCAGCGTTCGAGCACGTGCTCGTCGATGACCGACCATTCACCGTGCACGTTGCTGCTCGCTGGCGCGAACAGCAGCCGGTATTCGCGTCCCATACCGACGGTGTCGGACATCTTGCGCAGGTCGACGCCGGCGAAGTTGCCACCGATGTCGATGTCCTGAAACTCCTCCATGAGGTCCTGGTTGACAAGCGCGTTCAGGTACTTCAGGTACGCAACGGTCTCTGGCGACGGGTTGTCTTCTTCGTCGGTGTATTGCTCCAGGTGCAGCTTAAGCAGCTTGAGATGCCCGCGCCCGTACGCCTTGAAGCGCGAGTACAGCGCGGCGGGGTCGTGGGACTGCTCGATGTACTTGATCATGATTCGGGTCTCGACGGCCGCGCGGACTAGCGGCGCGCCGTGCTCCATCGACCAGAACGCCGGAACTTCGGCGAACGCGGTCGCTGCTCGTAGAATCCGCCCAACGAGCCCGGTGAGGACCTCGCACCTGTCCGGGTTGAACAGGTCCGGGTCCGTCTGCCCGGCGAGGCTGCGGAATCGCGACCACAGCTCACGCATCGCGTCCTGCGACGTTGAGGCGGCCTTGCCGATGGCTTCCACGTCGGCGTCAGTGAGAGTGCCCGGGGCAAACCCGGGGTGGCTCTCGCATAGGAACAGCTTCCAGTTCGACCGCCAGAAGTCCTGACACCAGCTCGTGACGCGTGCCTTCGTGTCGTCATCCTCGAGCTGTTCGACTGCTCCGAACATCGAGCGCAGCAGCGGCTCAATCAGGGCGTTTTCGTCCGCGCTAGTGTGTACCGGCCAGCGGCTGAGCATCTCCCCGTCCTGGCCTGGCGCATCACCGAGACCGCCGGGCGGCAGGTGGATTCGTCCCCGGTAGATCAGGTGCCGGATGGCGATGGACTTGGCGCGCGTCGAAACCTCACCCTGCCCGTCGAGCGACGGTGCGACCGTCGCCCTGAGCGACTCCTCGGCGATCTGCGGCGAGATCGACAAGCCCCTTTCGAGCCACGGCTGGATCAGCCAGCGACCCGGCGCACTCGGGTACATGCCCAGCGCGTGAGCGAACTCCTCCGGTACGCACTCCTCATACAGGCCATCGCTCGCCAGTGCCTGAAGGATGCGGGCGCGGGCCGGCCCCGCCGTCGCCTCGAAGTCCGTCAGGCGCCCGGAGACCAGCTCGACGGCCCCGGGAAACTCCCCACCGTCGAGGTAAGACTGAATTCGGTCCAGCAGATGCCCGACAAGTAGTAGCCCGTCGTTGGGGGAGCCGGAGCTGATGTGGTGACAGATCCACAGGTAGTTCGGCAAGATTTCCCGCGCCCAGCCGACCGCGCGCAGTGTCGTGCCGAGGGTGGCGTTCATCGGCGACTTCAGCACCTTGCCCGTGCGCTTGTGCTCACTAAGCGACGAGTTCACCCGGCGCCGCCGCTCACGCTCTGCCCCGCTCTTCTGCGGCTTGCTCCTGGACACCGCTTCCCCCTCCCGGCCGCGCGGCACCCGATGGGCACCGACCGTCGACGATGCCACGGCCCGGCAAACGCATTCGTGACGTCGCCCGACCGCCGTTGCGGCGGCCGGACAGCGGACGCGCGGCAGGTGATTGCCGCTACGGCCAAGGCGCGCACCATGCCCGGACATGAGCCCCGACCAATCGCGCTTGTCCAACCTGATCGCTAGTACGACATCATCGCCGCCCTCGCGCTGCGACCATGCCGGATTTGCCGGGGTAAGCGTGCTGGCGACGATCCGCTCCTCGACTCGAACTCCACCGCCCGGCAGGGTATGTACTACCCGCGCGGCGTTTTCCCAGGCCGTGGAATTTGCGAAGTCATTCGCTCGATCGGCACTAAACGCGAAACGACGTCGGCGAGGTCGGCGCCCGGAGACTCTGGATTCGCGTCCGTGTTCGACAGCATGCGCAACAGGTTGGTTCCGGTTGAGTCGAAAATAATAGCGCTCGCCCTCGCGAGCCCCAACTGAAACTTCTTTGCACGGAGGTAGAGCGGCAGCGAGTTCGCGTGCTCAACGTCGTCAGCTTTCTGGCCGGGCCCGCCGGTAGCGACGACGATGATGAGCTCGTCGCCGTCGAATTGCGGGGACACCGTTGTGAACGTGTGCGACTGGCCGTCTCGACGCGAGAGCCTCGCCATATCGCTGATCCGTTGGGCGAAGCTATGTTGGGCTCGTCCGTCGAGCTCAAGCAGGGCGGTAGCCGTTGACAGCCAGCTCGGCGACCCCAACTCGGCCATTGCGTCGATGATGCTGGCGAGTGCAGGGTCGATTTTCAGGCGGGGCTTATCCACGACCTCATCGAGGTAACCGAGCTGCGCGTTGTAGTAGTCATCGAGCGCGTCGGTACGGCTCGCGACGATCTCCGGGCGTTGTGCTGCGAAGCGCCGACGGTCGGCAACGCTCGGCTCACCTCTCCACGGATAACGTTCAGTTAGCCGATCTGGGTCCGGGACGACGTACAGTCCACGCTCGAGTGCTTGTAGGTAAAGGTCGAGCTCATCGACGGCGAAATACCTGCGGGTGGCGTCGGGATTCGTGCGCCGGCGTAGGTAGAACAGCAGCTCTGCCGGGCGCTCCATGAGTTCGCAGATGATTTGTAAGTCGTGCAACGAAACTGTCCATGGCACCGCGTCGGCGTCGATCAGACCGGCGTCGATCAGTGACGCGGTGGCGGTGCTGACGCCAGATAAGTCGTCGAGCCCGACGGCGATCGTGTGCACTTCGCGAACGCCAGAGACGTCGATCCACGCTCCGTCCTCGAGGCGAATTCGCCGGTCCGTGACGATTCGCCGCCGTAGCCGGCCTGCTTGCTTGGTGGCGACGGTGATGATGTCGTTGAGCTTGCCGCGCAGCTTGGCTGGGTTGCCCGCGCGCGCCTCGGGTGTGAATGCGACGGCCTTGACCTCGATGACGAGTGCGACATTGTCGATGAGTAGCAGTCCGTCGCCTTGAACGCGCTTGGTGAACGACTCCGGTTGGTCCTGCGGCCGCGTGGCATGGGGGTCCGGGATGAAGTACTTGAAGTCCCGGTACACCACCGCACCAGGTAGCGCGGCCGCGAGAAGATCTACGGCTAAGCGCTCGACGACCATGCCGCGGTGCTTGGCGTACCTCTCGTACCTCCGGGCAGCGATGAGGCGCCGCTCAATGACCTCGCGCAACGCCGGAAGCGCGAGCGTGTCATGGATGAGCATCAACCGGCCTGTCCCGTCATCGATGATCGGAGTCGGGCGCAGCGGGTTGTCCCCACTGAAGAAGCGGTCGAATGCCGTCGAATCAATGTCCGTTGCCGTGTAGGCGGCCAGTACAGCCGCGACTGTGTTGCGAGGGTGCCCAGTGAGTTTGCTGACCTGCTCGATGTCGATGACGGTGGCGCTGTCGATGCCGGTGGACAGGTCCCAGCTTGCTTCGTAGACCTCACGCATGAGCACGACTTGCTCGGCCTCGGGGACGCTCGGCCGACCGTCTCCGTCCATTTCTCGCAGCATCGGCAATGACGCGTCGCGTGCTGCGCCCATCCTGACCCAGCGGTCGCCGAGGTTCTTGAGCACAGTGGTCCGGACCGCATCGAGCACGTCAAGCGCGTCGCAGGCTGCGAACCCGAGTACTTCTCGAGTGTCCTGCGATACCGCGTCGTCGTCGAAGACAGTGCGGAGCGTCTGAAGCAGCATGTGTGGGTAGATCGGGTTTCGCAGCGAGATCTCGCGCTGAAGCGTCCGGAACGTCATCTCCGAGTCGGCCTGCGGCGCGAGTCTCACTAATGGCAGCATGCTGCCGACGTCCATCACCATCTGCGCTCCGGCAAGTAGCCGCGGCGGGTTGAAGGTCGGACCGTTGCCGGCTGAACCGTCTTGCTCGCCGGGCCCGTCTTGAACGGCGTCGTCCGCGGCCATTCGACCGTCGTCGGCTGCGCGGGGAGTCGGTGACAGCAGTACGGCCAGCGCGATGATCTCCAAAAGCGCGACGCTGAACTCGGGTCCACCGGCCGCTGCGCCCATCATCATCGCGACCGACGCCGCCGAAACCGCATGGATGGCATTGGCGCCGGCTGCAGCTTCGACAATCGCTGCGGCGCCGGTAGCGATGTCCGCCCGTATCGCGTTCTCGGCATCTTCCGGCGACGAGGTTGTCCGGCGGTAGTGCTCGAGTAACGCCAGCCCGCGCATCGTGTGCCTCGTGACCTCGTCGTACGCCTGCTCGTCGTTCTCTCGGTGCGCCCGGGCCCGCGCTCCCTTGTTGCGTTCGCGCTGAGCGCGCCGCGCGCGGCCATTGCTCTGTCCTCCCACGCATGCACCTTGGGGGCGCCCGGTGACAAGTCTCGACCCGCGACGAAACCTCACGTTGTTGGCCGACCTGGGAAGCGCATATCGCCCACTTCAGCAGGACTAGAGCGGCTCGTGCAAGCGACGCATAGTCCGCGTTATGCCCGCGGCCGAGCAGGCGAGGCGGCCGCACTCGGCAGGGTCAGGACGTTGTCCCGGGTCGGGGCGCTCGCCCGGGCCGCGCGGTCGAGGGCGTCGGCAACTTCGTCCAGGCGGTCGTCGAAGAGGTGGCCGTAGAGATCGAGGGTCATCGTCGCCGACTTGTG
>JBPCOE010000011.1:0-11999 GCA_051000605.1 Jatrophihabitans sp. | reverse complement strand
GCGGGCGGGCGGTCGCCCCCCGCGGCCCCACCACCCTCGTCGCCTTCTCCTCCCCCGATCCCGAGGGGGAGATCGCCCGGCTCGTCGAGCACGGGGTGGTCGTCCGGCCCCTCCCGGGGCGGCCGCTGCTGCGCGCCTCGGTCGGCGCGTGGAACGACAGATCGGACCTCGAGCGGCTGCTCACCGGGCTCGCCCGCTAACCCGCGGGGACGAGGCGGGTCGCGGCCGCCTTCCACGTGGCGACCACGCGGACGCCGGGGTACAGGCCGAGCGCGCGCGCCGAGGCGGAGGTCACCTCGGCGGCCAGAGGTTGCGGAGCGAGGAGACCGACCCGGGCCCGGGCGCCGAGCTCCGTGACCGCGACGACCTCGACCGCGAGGCGGTTGCGGGCCGAGCCGGCAGAGCCGGCGTCCGGGGGCTCGAGGGTGATCTCCCAGGGATGGAGGGTGACGGCGACCCGCCCGGTCCCCGGATCGACGGCGTGCACGTGACCACCGCCGTCGAGGTCCACGCGGGTGAGCCCGCCCGGCTCTGCGACTGCAACCCCGCGCAGTACCGCCCCGCCCTTCACTCCCCCCCCCCCCCCCCCCCCCCCCCCCCCCCCCCCCCCCCCCCCCCCCCCCCCCCCCCCCCCCCCCCCCCCCCCCCCCCCTCCCCCCCCCCCCCCCCACCCCCCCCCCCCTCCCCCCCCTCTCCCCCCCCCCCCCCCCCGCCCCCCAGGCCGCCCGCATCTGCGCCAATCTCGGCCTGCCCGACCGGGTACTGGACCAACCGCTGTCGACGTTGTCCGGGGGCCAGCGCCGCCGCGTGGAGCTCGCCCGCATCCTGTTCGCCGATTCCGGCGCGGAGCCGACCACGATGCTGCTCGACGAGCCGACCAACCACCTCGACGCCGACTCGATCGCGTGGCTGCGCGACTTCCTGCGCCAGCACACCGGCGGGCTCGTCCTGATCAGTCACGACGTCGCACTGCTCGACGCCGTCGTGAACAAGGTCTGGTATCTCGACGCGAATCGCTCGGCCATCGACGTCTACAACCTGGGTTGGCAGACGTATCTGAAGGCGCGTGAGTCCGACGAGAAACGGCGCCATCGCGAGCGGGCCAACGCCGAACGCAAGATCGAAACCTTGACCAAGCAGGCCGACAAGATGCGGGCCAAGGCGACCAAAGCGCGCGCGGCCCACCAGATGGACCGTCGCGCCGCAGCGCTGGCCGCGGGGCTGGCCGACGTGCGGGTGCAGGACAAGGTGGCGCGGCTACGGTTCCCCACGCCTGCGCCCTGTGGCCGCACTCCGCTCACCGCCGAAGGGCTTTCGAAGTCCTACGGCTCGCTGGAGGTGTTCGCCGACGTCGACCTTGCCATCGACCGAGGAGCGCGGGTCGTCGTGCTCGGTCTCAACGGTGCGGGAAAGACCACCCTGCTGCGACTGCTCTCCGGTGTCGAACCCGCGGATACCGGCGAGGTCGTTCCGGGGTACGGGCTGCGCCTGGGCTACTACGCACAGGAGCGCGAGACACTTGATCACAAACGAACGATCCTTGAGAACATGCGCACCTCGGCGTCTGCGACACGCTCCTCGCGCGAGGGCTCGTCGGAAGGAGGACCGCGACACGACCTCAACGACACCGACCTGCGAAAGATCCTCGGCGCGTTCCTGTTCACCGGGGACGACGTAGAGAAGCCCGCCGGCGTGTTGTCGGGTGGGGAGAAGACCCGCCTGGCCCTGGCGATGCTGGTGACGAGCGCTGCGAACGTCCTGCTCTTGGACGAGCCGACTAACAACCTCGACCCGGTCAGCCGCGATCAGGTGCTCGACGCGCTGCGCACGTTCGTCGGCGCGATCGTGCTGGTGACCCACGACGAGGGTGCGGTCGAAGCGCTCGCTCCGGAGAAGGTGATTCTGCTGCCCGACGGTGTCGAGGACCAGTGGAGCTCCGATCTCTCCGACCTCGTCGCGCTGGCCTGACAGCGGGACTCCTTCGAGCGTGGGCGCGGCCGGCGTCGGGTGGCACGGAATAGCCGGGTGCGTGGCGCACGGTGACCCTAATACCGGATATGGGTTCCCGCCGGTCGGCGACCCGGAGTTTGCGCGTCGAGTGGATCTTGCGGGCGTCCCGCAGCGCTGCTAACAATCAGCCAAGATCGCGGTGGCCGCACCAGCAGCTAGCCGACCGGGTGTCGTGTACAGCACGCGAAGGGACTGCTCATGAACGTCTTGAAGAAGGGCGCGCGAATCACCGGCGCCGAGCGCAACAAGCTCGCGTCCGAACTGAAGAAGGCCTACGACAAGGGCCGCAGCATCCGCGAGTTGGCCGAGACGCACGGCCGCTCGTACGGCTTCGTGCACCGCGTGCTGTCCGAGTCTGGCGTCACCCTGCGCGGCCGCGGCGGTGCCACCCGCGCGAAGGGCGCCGCGGGCAAGGCCAGGGCGAAGTAACACTAGGCTCTGCCGTATCGCCAGCGCATCGTTCGACGTCGACCCCGAGGCAGGCTTCCGGGTCGAGGTCCGTGACGCCCTGGCCACGATCACGTTGGATCGTGCGGACCGGCTCAACTGCCAGGGCCCGAGCATGTGGCACGAACTGGTCCGAGTCCGTCATGAACTGCCAGGCACCGTCCGGGTGGTCGTCCTGCGCGGCGAGGGGCGCGCGTTCTCCGCCGGGCTCGACCGCAACCTGATGTCGCCCGACCATCCGCAGGGCATCCTGCACCTGCCGCACCTTTCCCAGGACGAGGCCGGCGCGAGGATCGAGCAGTGGCAGCAGGCGTTCGACTGGACCTCGCGCCCGGACCTTGTCAGTGTCGCAGCCGTGCAGGGCCACGCGATCGGCGGCGGGTTCCAGCTTGCGTTGGGCGCCGACATCCGGATCGTCGCCGATGACGTCCTGTTCTGCATGGCCGAGCCCAAGATCGGCATCGTGCCCGACCTCGGGGGCACCAAGCGCCTCGTCGACCTCGTTGGGTACTCCCGGGCCGCCGAGATCTGCCTGACCAGCCGCCGCATCGACGCCGCCGAATCGCTGCGTATCGGCCTCGCCTCGCACGTCGTGGCGCGCACCGACCTCGACACCGCGGTGCAACGGACCGTCGACGCCCTGCTGGCTGTCGAGCGCGACGCCGCCGCCGAGACGAAGGCGCTGCTGCAATCGGCGTCGACGCGCACCCAGGCCGATCAGCAGGCCGCAGAACGCGAGGCGCAGTACCGTCGGCTGCGCACACTCGCCGGCCTGGATGCGGAGGACTGACCGGGGTCAGGGGAATTTCACTGGCGACGTTCGTCGTTGACTGGCGGTCTGGGCGCTGATTGGCGACGTCGAGATCACCAGTCAGTCGAAAGTCACCAGTCAACCTGGCAGGTCGCCAGTGATTTCGCCACGTCGTGAGGTGGAGTGCCGGTATGTCGATGCAGCATCACAGCGCGATGAGTTCGATGAGTTCGCGTCGCAACAAGGCCGCGGAGAGGAAGTTGCCGAAAGGCACCTGGCAGCGGGTTTTCGCGTTCGCCGCGCCCTATCGTCCGCAGCTCGTCGTCTTTCTCGCCATCATCACGGGCAGCGCGCTCATCGGAGTCGGGACACCCGTCCTGGCGGGTCGCGTCATCAACGACATCACCTCGCACGCCGCGGCCCGCACGGTGATCGAGATCGCCTTGGTGATCGCCGGGCTCGCAGTCGTCGACGCGATCCTGTCCTTCACGCAACGCTGGTACTCCGCGCGCATCGGCGAGGGCCTGATCTACGACATGCGCACGGCGGTGTTCGACCACGTCCAACGCATGCCGCTCGCGTTCTTCACCCGGACGCAGACCGGAGCGCTCGTCAGCCGGTTGAACAACGACGTGCTGGGCGCCCAGCAAGCGTTCACCTCGACGTTGTCGGGCCTGGTCTCAAACATCGTGGGTCTCGTGCTGACCGCCGCGGTCATGTTCACGCTGTCCTGGCAGATCACCTTGATCTCGGTGGTGATGCTGCCGGTCTTCGTCTTTCCGGCCCGCCGGATCGGCGCCCGCCTGCAGGACATCACCCGCGAGTCGTACAACCTCAACGCCTCGATGAACAACACCATGACCGAGCGCTTCAACGTCGCCGGCGCCCTGCTCGTCAAGCTGTTCGGTCGTCCGGACCGGGAGGACGCATCGTTCCGGGCGCGAGCTGAGCGGGTTCGCGACATCGGGGTCACCTCGGCGATGTACGGACGCGCATTCTTCGTCGCGCTGACCCTGGTCGCGGCGCTCGCCCAGGCGCTGGTGTACGGCTTCGGCGGCTACCTCGCCATCGACGGCCGCCTGTCGGCCGGGACGGTCGTCACCCTCGCGCTGTTGCTCTCCCGCCTTTACGGGCCGCTGACCGCGCTGTCGAACGCGCGTGTCGACGTCATGAGCGCGCTGGTCAGTTTCGACCGCGTCTTCGAGGTGCTCGATCTCGAGCCGATGATCGCCGACGCGCCAGGTGCCGCGGAACTTCCAGTCGACGCCAGCGGTATCGAGTTCGCCGACGTGCGCTTCGCCTATCCCAGCGCGGCGGAGGTGTCGCTGGCCTCCCTCGAGGACGTCGCGGTGCTCGACGCGGCCGTCAGCCCCGAGGTGTTGCATGGCGTCTCGTTCCAGGCCGAGCCCGGGCAGATGGTGGCGCTCGTCGGCCCGTCCGGCGCGGGCAAGACGACGATCAGCCAGCTGCTCCCGCGCATCTACGACGTGACCGGCGGGCAGGTGCTGGTGGGCGGGTACGACGTCCGCGGCGTTACCCAGCAGTCGCTGCACGACCGGATCGGCGTCGTCAGCCAGGACGCCCACATGTTCCACGACACCATCCGGGCCAACCTCGTCTACGGCACCCCGGACGCGACCGACGAGCACATCTGGGAAGCGCTCGAAGCCGCGCAGATCGCACCTCTCGTGCGGTCGTTACCCGACCGGCTGGAGACGGTCGTCGGGGATCGGGGTTATCGGCTGTCGGGTGGGGAGAAGGCTCGCCTGGCCATAGCGCGCCTGCTGCTCAAGGCACCGGCGATCGTGATCTTGGACGAAGCGACGGCCCACCTCGACAGCGAGAGCGAGGTCGCGGTGCAGCGAGCGTTGTCGCGTGCGCTCGTGGGCCGGACGTCGCTGGTCATCGCCCACCGGCTGTCGACGATCCAGAACGCCGACCGCGTCGTGGTGCTCGAGGACGGTCGAGTGGTCGAGACCGGACGGCACGCGGACCTGCTCGCCCGGGACGGGTTGTACGCCGAGCTGTATCGCACCCAGTTCGAGCGGCAGGCCGCAGCCGTCGACTGAGCGTGAGGTGAGCGCACGAACTCGCGGCACCGGACGCACCGCTCTCCCGGCAGGGCCAGGTCGAGGCCGAGACCACTCGGCCAGGTCTTTTTCACGCCCTCGACCGTCCCGCCCGCGGCCTCGCCCCGGAGGACCATGAACTCGAGCAGCTGAGCGGCGTTACGGGAGATCTCGCACGGGCCGGACCATCGCCCGCGGTTCGATCAGTGTTTCGTTCTCCAGCGCGGCCGCCAACTCAGTCGGCGAATACGACGAGCCGAGCCGACTCCACATCCACGAGGTCCGCGTTCGGCGCGGTAGCGGCGGTCGGGGTCGAGCTGCAGGAGAGTCAGTCGGCGCACCACGTCGAGCAGATCGGTCGGGGGCGGGCTGTCCCGCAACTGCGCGCGCACAACGAGCGTCGCGCGTCGCCTCGAGACAGCTTGTGCTCGGCTTCGGACATCAGGGTTCCGGATCGCAGTTGTCGGGAGAGGACGATCGACTCAGCGCCCGCGCACCGGCCGGCCCCACTCAGTCCGTTCGCGTAGCTCACGCTTGAGCAGCTTGCCGCCGGGATTGCGGGGCAGAGGGTCGGTACGGACCGCGACGAACTGAGGGACCTTGAAGTCGGCCAGCCGCTGTTCGAGGTAGCCGATCACTGCTGGGACGTCGATCCCGGCGCCCGTCGGGACGATCACGGCGCCGACCTTCTCGCCCATCACGTCGTCAGGCACGCCGATCACTGCCGCGTCGGCGACGCCGGGTGCGCCGGCGAGCGCGTTCTCCACCTCGACCGAGTAGACGTTCTCGCCGCCTCGATTGATCATGTCCTTGGCGCGGTCGACGATGTAGACGAGCCCGTCCGCGTCGATGCGCGCGAGGTCGCCGGTGTGCAGCCAACCGTCGATGAAAGTGGCGGCCGTCGCCTCCGGCTTGTTCCAGTAGCCGGACACCACGTTGGCGCCGCGGATCAAGAGCTCGCCGACTCCCGTACCGGGATCGGGTTCGTCAAGGGCCAGATCGACGACCGGTACGGCGAAGCCCACCGAGTCGGCGTGCTCGGCGGCCTGCTCGTGCGGCAGGAACGTCGCGATCGACGACGTCTCGGTGAGCCCGAAGCCGTTGCCGACGCGGGCCTGGGGGAATTGGTCCTTGATGCGTTCGACGAGCGCCGGCGAGATCGGCGCGCCGCCGTAGGAAATCCGGGCGACGCCGCTGACGTCGAAGTCACCGAGGTTCGGCTGCGCGAGCGCGAGGGCGTAGATCGCGGGGACGCTGACGAGCAGGTTGATCCGCTCGTCGACGATCGTGCTCAGGAACGCCTGCACGTCGAAGGCGGGCAGTATCACCGTGGCGCCCCCGAGCGCGAGTTGCACGAGCAGCTGACTGTTGCAGCCGGTCACGTGGAACAGCGGCACGGAGACCAGATTGCGCAGCGACGGACCGTCCGCACGGTCGATCTCGATCACCCGGATTGCCGTCTCGACGTTGGACAGGAAGTTCTCGTGCGAGGTCATGGCACCCTTGGGGAACCCAGTGGTGCCGCTCGTGTAGAAGATCGCCGCGAGATCGTCCGGCGCAAGATCGTCGACGGCGAACGGCGCGCCGGAGGGAAGCGGCTCGCCCGGACGGAACGTGCGGACGACACCGGAATCGCGCAGGACGTACTCGACCTCCGGTTCCGCGAAGCGGGTGTTGACCGGCACCGCGACCGCGCCCGCGAGCAGTGTGCCGAACAGCGCGACCACCCAGTCATTACCGGCGGCCAGCAGGTTGCCGACCCGGTCGCCGCGCTGCACGCCGGCCTCGCGGAGCCCACCGGCGACGGCCGCGGCGTGGTCCCATAGCTGGGTGTACGTATAGCGCCGGCCGGCCACCTCGACCAGTGCCTCGCTGTCGCCGTGCGCCTCGACGGTCGCGCGCAGCATCGCCACCAGCGACGGGGCCAGCGATTCATAGTGTGCGATGTCGTGCTCGTCACGCACGACGCCGGACGTGTCGAACGGTGCGCGGCCCCTCGGCTGCGGCTCGACCATCGCGATCACGCCGCCGCGGTGAAGTAGCGGCGCGGGTTGTCGACGAGCATCGTCGTGATCTGCTCGTCGGAGACACCGCCCGCGCGCAGCGCGGGCAGTACGTCGTGGGAGATGTGCAGGAAGTGCCAGTTCGGTGCCGCCTGCCGCAGCATCTGCTGCGACGCCTCGCCGGAGAAGAAATCCATATAGCAGGACGCGTCGTGACTGAGCACGATCCGGTCGGCGTAACCCTGCGCGCAGAGTTCGACGATGGCGCGTACGCGGTCCTCCGTCGGGTTGTACATGTCCAGGCCGAAGCGGTCGCAGCCGATCGTCGCGCCGCTGTCCATGATCCACTTGAGATAGTCGAGGTCGTTGGAGTCGCCGGCGTGTCCCACGACGACCTTGGTGAGGTCGACACCGTGCTCCCGGTAGAAGTCCAACGCGAGGCGGCCGGTCTGATGTGCACCATTGGTGTGGACGGTGATCGGTACCCCGGTCTCCTGATGCGCGCCGCAGATCGCGGCCTGCACCCGTGTCTGGTCCGGCGTAAGTCCGCGCTCCTCCACGACGCCCTTGAGGAACGCCGCCCGGATGCCCGTGCCACCGATGCCCTCCCGAATGTCGCGGACGAACATCTCGGTCATCAGCTCCGGACCGTCCAGGATCGTGCCCGGGCCCCGGTAGTGGAAGTAGTGCGGGATCTCGTCGAAGGTGTACAGCCCGGTTGCCACCACGATGTTGATGTCGACCTGCTCGTTGACCCGCTGCACCCGCGGGACGTAGCGGCCCAAGCCGACCACCGTCGGATCGACGATGGTGTCGATGCCGGCGTCCTTGAGCGTCTGCAACTGCACCACCGCGTCGGCGACCCGTTCTTCCTCGTCCCACCACTCGTGCCCGTAGTTCTGCATGACGTCCGGGGTCAGGACGAACACGTGCTCGTGCATCAGTGTCGTGCCGAGCGCATCGACGTCCACCGGCCCTCGGACCGTCGCCACCATAGCCATCGAGCCGCCTCCTTGACCTGCCCGTTTCGGCCCAGTCTCGTCGGATGACGCGGACCGCCACAAGGGCCTCTTTCCTTGTGGCGAACAGTGCTGTACGCCTGGACGGGTACGCTTCGGGCGATCACGCTCACGACATCAACCCGGTGCGTGAGCTCAGCGCTACCGGCCTCGGTCAGGCAGCAGCTGCAAGCCATGCCCTGGTTCCAGCTGGCCGCGGCACCATCATGGCCGCCGTTCCCGCGCGCGTGCGCCTCATCCGGGTGCGCCGAGCGGATCGTCCAGCAGGGCGGCGAAAGCGATCTCGGCCGCCCCCACCAAGGGGGAATCCGAGCCGAAGGCGGGCTGGATCAGCTCGACGCTGCGCGCGGGAGCCTCTAGGGCGTTGTGTTCCAGCGACGCCCGGATCTCCGGACCGGCAAGGTCGAGGACCAGTGACAGCGTGCCGCCCATCAGCACCCGCTGGGGGTTGAGCGTGTTGACCAGGTTGCCGATCGCCCGGCCGAGGGGTTCGGCGATGCCCCGCACGGCGGCCAGCGCCGTTGCATCCCCGGCGCAGGCGGCCGCGAAGACCTCGGCGACGACCTCGTCGGTCGGCGGCAGGGCACGACCGGCGCGGGTGAGCAGCGCCCCCTCCCCGACGAAGGTCTCGGTGCAGCCGTTCTTGCCGCAGTGACACCGCGGTCCGGCGGGATCCAGGACGTTGTGCCCGATCTCGCCGGCGTGGCCGTCGTGCCCGCGCAGGGGATTGCCGTTCACGATGATCCCGGCGCCGACACCGACGCGGCCGAGTAGGTACACGACGTCGTCGAAACCGCGGGCCGTCCCGCGCCGGTGTTCGGCGAGCACCGCGAGGTCGGCGTCGTTGCCGACCACGACCCGCGCGCGCTCGGGCAACCGCTCGGCGAGCAGGGCGCCGAAGGCGACATCGTGCCAATCCAGGTTCGGCGCGACCTTGACCTGCCCGCTGGATCGGTCGACCGTCCCAGGCACGCTGACTCCGATCGCCAGGGGCCGCTGGGAACGGCCCGTGTCGGCCGATACCCGGGCGACCGCTTCCACGACGAGATCAGCCACTGCAGCGGGTGAGCCGGAGTTCTCAACCGGCGTCATGACGTGACGCGCCAGTACGTCGCCGCCGATGCCGACCGCGGCCGTGACCACGTGCGTGACGTCGATGTCGACCGCAACGACGAACGGCCCGGCGTCGTGCGGGCCCACGACGTGGGAAGGCCGGCCGACGCTGGAGCCGCCGGTGGGCACGACCTCAGCGACCAGACCGAGCTCGATGAGGTCGGCCACGAGCGCGCCCATCGTCGACCGGCTGACCTTCAGCCGTTGGGTCAACTCGGCCCTGGTGAGCGCGCCGTCGAGATGGATGTGCCCGAGGACGAGCGCGAGGTTGTGTCGGCGAATCGCATCCGGACGCGCCGCGGGGGAGGCAACCATGTCGTGGTCCGGGAGGCGCCTACGCCAGCCCGGACGAACCGGCCCGCCGGCGGGACAGCGCGTCGACCGCAGCCGCCAGCAACAGCACCACGCCGGTGACGATCGGCTGGATCGACGTGTTGTTCTTGCCGTGGATCAGGTCGCTCATGCCGTTGCCGATGACCGCCACGACCAATCCGCCCAACACGCCGTCGATCATGCGTCCACGGCCGCCGAACAGGCTGGTCCCGCCGATGACCGCGGCGCCGACGGCGAGCAGTAGCGTGTTGCCGCCGGAACCGACGCCCTGCCCGTTGCCGAGCGTGGAGTTCACGGTCTGGATGTAGGAGGCCAGCATGATGCCCGCGACCGCGCCCATCGTCGAGCAGATGACGAACACCGACAGCCGGATCCGGTCGGTCGGAATGCCGGCCCGGCGCGCGGCCTCGTCATTGCCGCCCACGGCATAGATGTGCCGGCCGTAACGGGTCCGGCCGAGGACGAACGTCCAGATCGCGAAGATCGCCAGGACGACCAGGACCGCCCACGGCACGCCTTGGAGGGTCGGCGCGTGGATCACCACCTGCTTGCCGGTCTTCGGGTCGACGCCGATCGTCGAGCCCTGATTGACCGCCCGGTTCTGGTTGAGGGCGTACACCAGGACCAGGGCACCGATCGTGAGCAGGCCGATCTTGATCGCCAACAGGATGGCCGGTTCGGTCACGAGCCCGGCGCGAGAGCGTTTGACCGTGTCATAGAGCTTGCTCGCGGCGTAGGCGAGGATCGCGGCCACGGCCACGACCCAGCCGAGCCAGGTGGGCATGTCGCCGTTCTCCAGTGCATTGAGGAACCCGTCGTTGATCGGGACGTCGGTTCCCTTGATGCCCTTGCCGTTGTTCAACACGACCAGGATCACTCCCTGCAGGGCGAGGAAGATCCCGAGCGTCAGCACGAAGGAGGGAATCTTCACCTTCGCGCGCAGCACGCCGGTCAGAATCCCGATCACGACACCGGTAGCGATGGCACCGATGATCGCCCACGGCCAGGCGATCGCATACCCGGTCGAGATCCGGGCCATGACCGCGGCCGACACGCCGGCGGTGGTACCGGCCGCAAGGTCGATCTCGCCCAGGAGGAGGACGAAGATCAGCCCCATTGCCAGCAGGATCGTCGGCGCCGCCTCGTCGATGAGGCTCTCGATGTTGCCCAGGGAACCGAACGAGGGGTGGACGGCCCAGAACAGGATGATGAGCACGACGAGCCCGGACGCCGCGGGTAACGAGCCGAGCTCGCCGCCGCGCACCCGCTGCAAATATCCCCGCAGGTAGACCTGGAGTCCACCCTCGACCGGAGCGTTGGTGACCGCCGCGAGTCCGGGCGTCACCGGCGTGTTGGCCGGCGGAGGAGGGGTCTTCGTCAGGTCGCTCATGATGAAACCTCCGCCGGCTCGGCGCGGCGGCCGAGGTTTCCGGATCGTCCTGTGGTGATGAGCTCGACGAGCTGGGTCTGATCGACCTCGGCGCGGTCGACAAGCGCGACCATCTCCCCGAGATAGAGCACGGCGATGCGGTCCGCCACCTGCAGCACGTCGTTCATGTTGTGCGAGATCAGCACGACGGCGACGCCCTGTTCGGCCAGCCGCCGCACGAGGGAGAGCACCTGCTCGGTCTGGGCGACGCCGAGCGCTGCCGTCGGTTCGTCGAGCAGTACGACCTTCGACTTCCACAGCACGGACTTGGCGATCGCCACGGTCTGGCGCTGCCCACCGCTGAGGCTCGACACCCGCTGGCGTACCGACGCGACCGTGCGCACGGACAGTGAGTCCAAGGTTTCGCGCGCAGCCCGCTCCATCGACGGCTCGTCGAGGATGACCCCGGCGCTACGTTCGCGGCCGAGGAACATGTTCTGCACGATGTCGAGGTTGTCGCACAGTGCGAGGTCCTGGTACACGATCGACAGTCCGAGGGCGGCGGCGTCACGCGGGCTGTGCACCGACACCGGGTGGTTCTCGAACAGGTACTCACCGGCGTCGAAGGTGTAGGTCCCGCCGATGCATTTCACGAGCGTCGACTTGCCCGCGCCGTTGTCGCCGACCAGGGCGATGACCTCGCCGGGGCGTGCGTCGAAGTCGACACCGCGGAGTACCTCGACGGGGCCGAAGCGCTTGTCGACACCGCGCAGTCGCAGAAGTGGTTCAGAGCTCATGCGAGTCCTCTCATGAAACGTGGGGGGGGGGGGGGGGGGGGGGGGGTAGAGCGGCAGCGGGGCGTTGCGGGGGGGGTCGGGGCCGGGA
>JBPCOE010000139.1:0-18056 GCA_051000605.1 Jatrophihabitans sp. | reverse complement strand
GTTCTCGTTGTTTCGCGGTTTCGGCGGCGGCTTGTTCTCGTTGTCTGGTGGCGTCGGCGGTGGCTTGGTCGGCTGCTGCGGTGAGCTGTTGTTGGTGTTGGCTGCGTTCGTGTTCGAGTTCTTCGGTGAGCTGGCTTTGCAGGTCGTCGAGTTGGGTGTGTAGCTCGGTGATCGTCCGATCCTTGTCGCGCGCGTCGGCGGCGGCTCGGTCGCGTTGCTGCGCGGCTTCAGCGGCGGCCTGTTCTCGTTGTCTCGCGGCTTCGGTAGCGGCTTGGTCGCGTTGTTTCGCGGCCTCGGCGCCGGCCTGGTCGCGTTGCTTCGCGGCCTCAGCGGTGGCTTGGTCGGCTGCTGCGGTGAGCTGTTGTTGGTGTTGGCTGCGTTCGTGTTCGAGTTCTTCGGAAAACTGGCTTTGCAGGTCGTCGAGTTGGCTCTCTAGATCCGTCGCGTGTCGCTCGGCAGCGGTGCGTTCCTGGTCGAGGGCGTCGGCGAACTCGCCGCGTTGCTGCTCGACTTCGTGCTCGAGTTCGGCGGCGCGGCGGGTGGCAGCTTCGGCGGCGGACCGGTGATCGGCCACGGACTCCTCGGATGCGGCGAGCCTGCGCTCGAGCTCGGCTCGCGCCCGCGTCAGGTCGGCAACCTGCGCTGCAGCGGCGTCAGCGCGGTCGCGGTCGGCGGCCTGCGCATCCTGCGCCATTTGCAACTTGTTCGCCGCATCGGCCCGTTCGCGCTCTACAGTCTCGTCGAATACCCGCTGAGCATCGCTCAACTCGACCTGCGCGGTGTGGACGTGCCGATCGGCCTGCTTCAGTCGCGCCTCCGCAGCCGCCAGGCGCGGCTTCACCTCATCGAGTTCCGCGACGAGTTCACTCCGTTGACGTTCGGAGTCGGCGCGTTCCTGGTCGAGGGCTTCGGTGAACGAGGCTTGCTGATCGTCGACACGGTTCTCGAGTTCCGTGGCACGTGCGTCGGCTTCGGCGCGGAGGTTCTCCAGTTCTTCCTGGAAGTCGATGCGTTCTTGTTCGAGAGCCTGCGCGAACTCAGCCTGCTGCTCGTTGACGCGAGCCTGGAGGCCGGCGACCCGGTTGATCGCCTCACCGTGCGCACGCTGTGAGGTGTCGAGGTCCTGCGCGGATGTCCGCTCGAGGCCGGCCAGCTGCTGCTCGAGCTCCACGATCCGTCGGTTGAGCGACTCCGCCCGCTCGGTTTCGACCGCGTGCGCCTCCGCTGCGACCTGCAGCTTGTTTGCGGCGTCGACGCGCTCGCGATTCAGCGTCTCGTCGTAGACGCTTCGCTGCTCATTGAGTCGGCTGCGTAGGTCGGCCAACTGTTGGTCTGACTTGTCACGGGCGGACCGCGCGCGCCTATCCGCGTCCGCCTCCGCGGCGTGGAGGCGCGCCTCGGCGTCGTTTCGTTCGTACTGAAGGGTGTCGGCGAATTCGGCTTGGACGGTTCGGAGTTGGTGGTCGGTTTCGGTTTGGGCGGCGGCGATGCGCTCCTCGGCGGCGGAGCGTTCCTGATGGAGTATCTCCGCGAATTCGGCTTGGGCGGTGCGCAGCTGCTCGGCGGCATCTTTCTCGCCGCGCTGCAGGGATTCGATGCGTTGGCCGGCATCGGCGCGTTCCTGTTCGAGGGTCTTGGCGAACTCGGACTGCTGGAGCTCGAGGCGACGCTGGAACTCAGCGGCCCGCTCATCTGCGGCCGTGTTGACTGCGACGATCTCCTGACGAGCAGCGGTAGACGTTCGCTCGGCGTCAGCGACCTGTCGTTCCAAGGTTGCGATCCGCGTGGCGTCGGCTTCGGTTCGCCGCGAACCGGACTCGGTCAGCTCGGCTGCGGCAGCCGCCTGCAGTGCTGCGTCATCTGCGCGGTGCTGCGCTTCGACCGCCAGCAGCTGCGCGGCGTCCGCGCGTTCCTGTGCGTCTGCGGCCTGCGCGAGCGCCAAATCGGCCCGTTGCATCTCGGCGTCGGCCCGTGCAGTTTCCGCATCTCGCGTTTCGAGCGCTGCCTGCACTCGTTGATCGACTTCGCCGCGCTCAATTTGCAGTCTCTCGACGAACTCGGTGCGCTGGTCGTCGAGCTGGCTCTGCAGCGAGTCGGCGTGCGCCTGCAGTACGTCGGTCCGTTCCACCAGCGCCTCGGCCAGAGCGGCCGCCCCTTGTTCGGAGTCGTTCCGGGCGGCCTCCGCGACGGCGATTCGCTCAGCGGCCGCTCGTTCGTTGTCGGCGAGCCGATCGGCGAGCTCTTCGAGCTGGGTTTGCGCGTCAGTCAGGCCCTGCCACAATTCGTTGACGTAGTCATCGTCGGCCGCAGGTCCCGCCTCGCGCCGCGCTTGCCGATTCTGTTTGGCTGCAAACGCGCGCGCGGCATGCGCTGCGGCCTTTTCCTCTGCGACGCGCACCCGGTTTTCAGCGGTCGCTTGGACCGCCGCCAGAGCGGTCGCCGATTCGGCGCGTTGCGCTTCGAGTGCGGCCGCAGATTCGGCCTGTTGCGCTTCGAGTGCGGCCGCGGACTTGTCGTGCCGCTGCCCGCGCTGAGCCTCGAAGTCCGCGCGTCGCGCCTCGAGTTCCGCGCGTTGCGTCTCGAGCTCGGCGCGTTGCGTCTCGAGCTCGGCGTGTTGGGTGTCGTTGTTCGCGCTTCTCGCTGCGAGCTCCGCGCGTTGCGTCTCGACATCCGCCTGCCGCGTCGCGACCTCAGACCGTTGCGCCTCGAGTTTCGCTCTCAGCGCGGCGGCGCGGTCATCGGAGGAACGTCCGAAACGGCCGCGACGCCAGGTCGGGGCGGTCGCCGACCCAGACTTTTCCGTGGTGCTCGCCGCTGGTTCGGCGTCACCGCCGAGTTCCGCCGCGAGCGGGCGCAGGACGGTCCCAGGGTCCGTCGGACGGAGCCGGCCGTCCCCGAGCGTCGGATGTTCCGGGTCGGCGATACGGTGCTTGGCCCGTTCGCGCGATTCGCTGGCGCTGGGACTGGGACTTCCAGTGCGCCCGCGCAACCATGGTCGCGCCGGATTGAGAGGGACGTCTGGACGACCTTCTTCGGCGAGCGCGTCGGGAGCACCGGCTTCGTCCGAGCTAGGCCCACCGCCGCGGGGGTCACGGGCAGCGGCGTCCGAATCACCTGCCGCTGGTTCAGCAGATGACTGGCGCGCCGGCTCATCTGACGCGCTATGGGGGTCCGATCGGCCGGTTCGACTCACGGCAGAAACCTACCTGTACCGGGGCCATGCCCGCGATGTCTAGCGTCAAGCCAGCGCGTCACTTCAGCGACCGCGTGAGATCGCCGTCGAGCACGTACACGCCAGCACGGGGTGCGGTCACGATCGTCCATCCGTTCCCGTCGTCGGCGAGCGTGGCGGTGGCGGAACTGTCGGTCGCGTGCGCGGTGGCCCGAAGGAACTTCGAATACCGGATGCGGACGTAGAACGAGCAGGCGCACGGCACCTGGATGCGCATCTCGGACTGGCTGACCTGCAACAGGCGTTGCGGTCGGGGGACGATCGGTGTTGCATCGCCGACGCGGTAGAGCACCCATTCCTTGCTCTGGCTGACCTTGGTCAGGTACGGAACCCGTCCGGAGGACACGAGGTCGTATTCGGCATAGTTCGCGGCCGGCGCGCGGTCGAGGGCCACATAACCGACTGCGTTGTTGTCCAGCCACACCTTGTAGCTGACGTCGTCGAGCCCCGCGCGGTTGCTCAGGATCGCGTTGAGCTCGTTCTGCTCCTGCGTCTCGTATCCGCCGGCCAGAGCTGCGTGGCCCAGCAGCACGAATGCGGCGGTGTGCACCCGCGGATTGCCGACAACCTCGAGACGGGAGTTGGCGAGGTTCGGCAGGGGCTTGAGCTGCCCGATGAGACCCTGGTAGTAGGACGGCGACGCCGACGGCACGTCGGCGCGGCCGATGTCGGCGACGGTTGCGTTCGCACACAGGGCCAGGGCCGGCAGGACAGCGACCAGGATCCGCCACTTCGGTAGCGCGTTCGCCGTGGCCACCGCGACCGCAGGCAGGCAGATCCACGGCAGGCGCACGAGGTTGGAGCCCAATCCGTTCGGGATCGTCGCGATCACCGGCGCCGCGAGAGCTGTGCACCAGATCGTGGCTCGCACGACCTGGTTCGGCTTGGCGTAGAGCATCGCCAGCGCGCTGCCGGCGGTGAGGGCGGCCGATGCATAGGTGTAGGGCTGCGGTCCGGGCGTGGTGAACACCAGAGCGACAAGCAGCAGCGTCGACAGGCAGGCGCCGCACCCCACCAGCATCGTGCGTCGGTTCTCGGGTCGGACGAGGAAGGTGGCGAACAATCCGACGGCGACGAACAGGCCAGTGACCGGGGAGCACAGGCTGGACACGATGGTCGCGCCGACGGTAAGCCCGTTCCAGCGCTCGCGAGCCGCCATGAGGGCGACGATGCCCACGGCGCAACCGAGCGCGAACGGGATGCGCCCGGACCACAGGTTGAAGCCGGCCACGATGGTCGCCACCCACGTGCCGGCGACGCGGTACGGCAACCGGGCCAATGCCAGCCAGGCGAGCGGAGTGATGGCGACGGTTGCGAGCACACCGAGCAGCACGGTCCCGAACCAGGCCGTCAGAGTGGGCACGATGACCGAGTAGTTACCAGGGGTCGACCCGCCGCCGAACCAGCCGTACCAGTAGGTGAGGCCGACCCCGTGCCGGGCCGCGGATTCACGGGCCAGGGCGGCCTGCAGATCACCGACGTTGGGACGTACCGCGGCGAAGGCGACGGCACCGACGATCGCGACGGCGGTGGCCACCAACGGTTGCCACCGCGACCACACCCGCTGAAGCGGGCGGTCGACGTGGGGACGGGAGGGCCCAGTCGGTTCCGCTATCTCAACCCGATCCACGACGCTCACAGGCGCTGGAAAGCGTGCGCCTGGCGAAGCCGATGACATCGGTTCGCTCGCCCGCTCGCTCACAGCTCCGAATGGTCCCACAATCGGGGACGGTCAGCCGTCGGTTTCCTCAGCGTTCGGGCTTGCGGGTGCGCTGCGCCGGGCGTGCGGCGTCCTGCGAATGTCCCACACCGTCATCGCGCCCGGTGTCTTCGCGCCCGGCCGCCATGCGGCGCACGATGCCCGCACCGGGCAGTTCGCCCACCACCGCCATCACGCGGTCGACCGTCAACTGCAGCAGCGCGACCTGACGCTGAGTGTCGGTGGCCGCCCGCAGCGCCGGCAGGGCCTCGGTGCGCAGCGCATCGAGCGCGGCGGGCAGCTCCCGCAACGCCGTCGGATCGAGGGCGCCGGTCACCTTCTCCAGCGGCCCCGCCAGGTTCTTGCTGGCCGTCTCGATGCGCCCGACCGCCCGGTCGAGACGGCCGATCGTTTGATTGAACCGCTCGATCGCGTCGTTGAAGGACTTCATCGTCGCCGGGAACTGTCCGACTAGGCGGGCGTTCTGCTCGAGCATGTCCTGCATCCACTGCGCCTGAGACTCGGCGGACTTCACCAGATCCCCGACGAGCGGGATTGCGCCGACGGCAGACGGGACTCGGGAGGTCTCCGGCTTTTTTGCCACGCGAGATTCATAGCCGTTTCGCCCTCCGATGTCGACACGGACGGTGGGAGGGGTGCGCATCGACGACGTCCCCGGACCACGAAACGACGGCGTGGGCAGGGCCACATCGCGGCCCTGCTTTGGTTACTGACCGGTAATAACGAATAGTCTCAGTCAGTTGTCGGTACGTCCAGTGCAAGGAGACGCGAGTGCAGCACACCGTTATGGCGGAGAACTGGTTCGCCGACTGGGAGTACGCCAGCCCCGGTTGGGTCCGGATCGGTCTGGCCATCGCGATGCTCGTGGTCACCGCCGCGATCGCCGGCCGGCGTATCCGCTGGCTGGTCAAGCTCATCCGCTCGGGCAAGCAGGACCGGACCCGGCTCGAGGGGATCGAGCTGCGGGCCAAGGATGAGCTGATCGAGGTCTTCGGCCAGCGCAAGCTGCTCAAGTGGACCGCGCCCGGCATCGCACACTTCCTCACCTTCTGGGGCTTCGTCATCCTGGGGCTGACGATCGTCGAGGCCTTCGGCGCGCTGGTGATCAGCCGCGACTTCGCCTTCCCGATCCTGGGCCGGGCCCGGTGGCTCGGGTTCCTCGAGGACTTCTTCGCTCTCGCCGTCCTGGTCGGCATCGCCTATTTCGCCATCAACCGCCTGCGAAACGCTCCCGAGCGCAAGAAGCGGGCCAGCCGCTTCTACGGCTCGCACAATGGGCCGGCGTGGCTGGTGCTCGGCTTCATCTTCCTGGTCGTCGTCACGCTGTTGATGTACCGCGGTGCGCAGTCGGCCACCGGACATTTCCCGTGGGGTGACTCGAAGGCTCCGTTCGCGTCCTGGCTCATCGGCAAGGCACTCCCGTCCGGTGCCTACCTCACCGGCTTCGAGACGTTCTGGCTCCTGGCCCAGATGGCCGTCATCTTCGCTTTCACGGTGCTGGTCGTGTATTCGAAGCACCTGCACATCGGCACGGCGCCGTTGAACGTCCTGACCAAGCGCGAGCCCAACGCACTCGGTGCCCTGCTGCCCGTCACCGACGACGACGGCAAGCCCATCGACTTCGCCGACGCTGAGAACCTGTCCGAGGACACCGTGTTCGGCAAGGGCAAGATCGAGGACTTCACCTGGAAGGGCTATCTCGACTTTGCCACCTGTACCGAGTGCGGACGTTGCCAGTCGCAGTGCCCGGCCTGGAACACCGACAAGCCGCTGTCGCCGAAGCTCGTGATCATGAACCTGCGCGACCACCTGTTTGCGAAGGCGCCGTACATCTTCGGCCAGGAGGTTCCCGAGGGCTCCGAACCGAACTTCTCCGACGAGGGCGTCGAGCACGTCCACGGCGTGCCCGAATCCGGGTTCGAGCGGGTGCAAGGCTCCGGCGTCGAGCAGGCGCTGCGCCCGCTCGTCGGCACCGCCGAACAGGGCGGCGTCATCGACCCGGACGTGTTGTGGTCCTGCACCACCTGCGGCGCCTGCGTCGAGCAGTGCCCCGTCGACATCGAACACATCGACCACATCGTCGACATGCGCCGCTACCAGGTGTTGATCGAGTCCGCCTTCCCGTCCGAGGCCGGCGTCATGCTGCGCAACATCGAGAACAAGGGCAACCCGTGGGGAATGGCCAACAGCGGGCGTTCTGAGTGGTTCAACGACCTGTCCTTCGAGGTCCGCCAGGCCGACCCGGGCACCAAGCTCGACGCCGACATCGAGTACCTGTTCTGGGTGGGCTGCGCCGGCGCGCTCGAGGATCGTTCAAAAAAGGTCACCGTCGCCTTCGCCGAACTGCTGCACACGGCGGGCGTCGAGTTCGCGGTCCTGGGGCAGGGCGAGTCCTGCACCGGTGACCCCGCCCGTCGCCTCGGCAACGAGTTTCTGTTCCAGATGCAGGGCATGCAGAACGTCGAGACGCTGAACTCGATCGAACGCGCGGGACCGTTGAAGATCGTCGCGACGTGCCCGCACTGCTTCAACACCCTGGGCAACGAGTACCCGCAGCTGGGTGGCCACTACGAGGTCGTACACCACACGCAGTTGCTCGCCAAGCTCGTCGAGGACGGCAAGCTCACCCCCGTCGAGCCGATCGACAAGAGCGTCACCTACCACGACCCGTGCTACCTGGGTCGGCACAACAAGGTGTACACGCCGCCGCGTGAGGTGCTCGGCGCCATCCAGGGCCTGCGTTCGGAGGAGATGCACCGCTGCAAGGACCGCGGCTTCTGCTGCGGTGCAGGCGGCGCACGCTTCTGGATGGAGGAGAAGATCGGCAAGCGAATCAACATCGAACGCACGGAAGAGGCCCTCGGCCTCGACCCGGATGTGATCTCGACCGCGTGCCCGTTCTGCATGGTGATGCTGTCGGACGCGGTTGCGCAAAAGGTCGGCGAGGGCGAGGCCCGCGAGGACGTCAAGGTGCTCGACGTCGCGCAGTTGCTGCAGCAGTCTCTCGGCGCGCCGCCGCCCGACGAGCCGAAAACCGAGGAACCGGAGCCGCAGCCCGAACCGGATCCGGAGCCCACACCCGACCCGCAACCGGCTCCCACCGCCTGAGGTTCGGCCCAGTTGTACACCTGACGCCAGACTTTGCTGGCTTAGCGTTGAGGCCGTGGAGGCTGCGAAGTGATGAGCGACGACGACAAGCCGCGGCACGGACGCGCCCGTCCCAGACCCGTACCGCCGACGCCCGTGGACGAATGGGACGACGCGGATTACGACCAGGCAAACGTGCTGCAACGGGCGCGGCACAAGCGCAAGGTCCGCCGCCGCAAGACGAAGGTCAGGGTCGCAGCGATGACCCGCCCGCGGCGCGTTCTGCGCCGTTCGATGATCGCGGGCACGTGGTTTCTTGGCCTGCTCGCCGGGCTGATGATCACCGCGATCGTGCTGTTCTACACGCTGACTGATATCCCGCGGCCCGAGGACCTCCCCCTGCCGCAGGTCGCGACGATCCAGTACGCCGACGGCTCCACGCTGGCCAAGATCGGAAACGTCGACCGGACGACCGTCCGTCTCGATCAGGTGCCCCCGAGCACCCGCTGGGCCGTACTCGCCGCTGAGGACCGCAGCTTCTACTCCGACTCGGCGGTGTCGCTCCGCGGCACGCTGCGCGCGGCGTTGTCCGACGTCAGTGGTGGCAATCGTCAGGGCGGCTCGGGCATCACCCAGCAGTACGTGAAGAACGCCTACCTGAGCAATGCGCCGACGCTGACGCGCAAGCTCAAGGAACTCATGATCGCGGTCAAGTTGTCGCGCGAGTACAGCAAGGACCAGATCCTCGAGTTCTACCTGAACACCGTCTATTTCGGCCGCGGCGCCTATGGCATCCAGGCCGCAGCCCAGGCATTCTTCGGCGAGAACGTCGAGAAGCTGACGACGGCGCAGGGGGCGCTGCTCGCCGGGTTGCTGCGGGCGCCCAGCTACTACGACCCCGCCACCGACAAGCAGGTCTCGCAGGCTCGCTGGCACTACGTCCTGGCCGGGATGGTGCAGACTAAGCACCTGAGCGCGGCGGACGAAGTGGCGATGAAGTTCCCGGCCACCAAGCCGATCCGGGGCACGGGCATCGGGACGACCGGCTGGAAGTACCTGATCAAGAACCGGGTGCTCGCCGAGCTCGCCGCGCACGGCATCAACGCCGATGAGGTCGCGGCCAAGGGGCTGACGATCCGCACGACGATCGACAAGAAAGCGCAGTCCGCCGCGCTCGACGCGATCACCACGAACTTCAAGGGCCTGACCAAGAAGCAGCAGGACCTGAAGAACGCGCTCGTCGCGATCCGGCCGAGCGACGGGGGAGTGCTCGCCTATTACGGCGGTTCCGGCCCGGACGTGAAGGGCTACGACGGCAAGGTCGACTACAACGACCACGCCAGCGACGGCGCCCGGCCGCCCGGCTCGTCGTTCAAGCCTTATACGCTCGCGACCGTCCTAACCCAGACCATCAAGCAGACCGAGGGCAAGGCGCACTACACGATTCAGAGCCAGGTCGACGGCAGCCAGTGCCGCAAGATCGAGGGCACCAAGATCTGCAACGACCAGAGCGACGGGCCGTACAGCGGTTCGCAGGTGAGCATCGCGCATGCGATGAAGTACTCGCTGAACACCACCTTCGACCAGCTCGCCGTCGAGGCCGGGCCGGATCAGGTTGCGAAGACCGCGCACGCCGTCGGCATCGCCACCAAGGACAGCTTCGGGCACCGGCTGCTCGTCAACGCCAAGGGTGTCACCGACTTCGGCATCGGCATCGGCGACTACCCGGTGCCGGTCATCGACCAGGCCGACGGCTTCGCGACCCTGCAGAACAACGGCCAGCACAACGACTCGTACTTCGTCACCAAGGCCACCTCGTCGGACGGCGAGGTCGTCTACTCGCACCAGGGCAAGTCGACCCAGGCGATCGACAAACGCGTGGCGAACGACGTGACCCTCACCCTGAAACCGGTGGCGGGCGTGTCCGGCGCCGACCTCGCCGACGGTCGGAAGTCGGCGGCCAAGACCGGCACCGAGGGCATCTACAAGTCGCAGAACAACAGCGACGCGTGGATGGTGGGTTACACGCCGCAGGTCAGCGCCGCGGTATGGGTCGGCACCGGGCTCAGCAAGCCGATCTACAACTCCGACGGCAGCACCATGTACGGCAAGGACCTGCCCGCGCGTACGTGGAAGTTGTTCATGGACAAGTACTTGGCCGGCGCCAAGAAGATGCCGATGGCGACCGATCAGCAGATCAGCAAGGACGGCAGCAAGCCCGCCCCCACGCCCACGTACAGCTACACCTACGTGCCCCAGCCGTCGAGCAGCCCGAAGGCGAGCTCGTCGGTCAAGTCGACTGTCCCGACGCTCAGCGCTCCGCCGGTCACCCAGCTGCCGTCGTCGACGCCGGCCGCGACGCCCACCCCGACGCCGGCGCCGACGACGAACTGTGGCGGGTTGCTGGGACCGCCCTGCCCGCCGTCGCCGGGCGGCTGACCGGACCGCCCGCGCGATGATCTCGGTGATACCTGACGAGAATGTCGGGGACGGCCGAGATCATCCGCGTCCCCGGGCGGATGCCAAGATGGCCCGGTGACCCGCGCCGCCGACCCGACGACGGCGGGCGACCCCGCCCCCGGTCCCGCAGCCGCCCACGTCGAGCGCGCACCGGCGCGGCTACCCAGCCGCACCGACCCGATGGCCTGGCGCGCGGTGCGCGTCCTCGGCGGCTCCTGGGGCAGCCACGCCGGAGTCTCGCGCCGGAGCTGGTGGACGCCGTTGCGTTGGCTGCTCGCGATGACGATGGTGACGCTCGTCCTGGGATTTCTGCAGAAGTCGCCCTGCGTCACCGGTAACTGGGACGGCAGCAAGCAGTACACGCACTTCTGCTACTCCGACGTCGTCCCGTTGTGGCACGACGAGCGTCTCGACGTCGGTGCCGTGCCCTACCGCGACACCGGGGTCGAGTACCCGGTGCTGACCGGCGCGTTCATGTGGTTGACCGCCGACCTCACCCGCGGCGTACACAGCATTGCGTCGAACTGGTCGCAGCTGGTCGTGTTCGGGGTCCTCACGACGTTGCTGCTGGCGTTATGCGGGTTGGTGGTGACGGCGGCGACCGCGCAGACCGCCCGCGGCCGTCCCTATGACGCGGCGATCTTCGCGTTGTCACCGTTGCTGGTCTTTCACGCCTTCTCCAACTGGGATCTGCTGGCGATGGCGTTCGCGTCGGCGGCGCTTTGGGCCTGGGCCCGGAACAGACCGGTGCTGGCCGGCGCGTTGATCGGGCTCGGGACGGCGGCCAAGCTCTATCCCGTCTTCCTTCTGGTCGCGATCGCGATCCTGGCCATCCGCACCCGCCGCTACCGAGATACCGGGTTCACCTGCGCTTCGGCGGCGCTGGTCTGGCTGGCCGTGAACGGCCCGGTGGCCCTGGCCTACCACCGCGGCTGGTGGACGTTCTATCAGAACAGCGTGGACCGGGTGACCGAACGTTCGACGGTGTGGGCGATGATCCGGACGCTGACGAACGGTTCGGTGGGCGCGACCGACGCCCCGCCCTGGGTTCCGCCGGGTGCCGCGGTCGCGCTCGTGCTGATCGCCGCCCTGGCCGGCGTGGCGTGGGTCGGGTTGGCCGCGCCGACCCGTCCGCGGCTGGCGCAGCTGGCCTTCTTGTGCGTGCTGGCGTTCCTGCTGACGACCAAGGTCTGGAGCCCGCAGTACTCGCTGTGGCTGGTGCCTTTGATCGCGCTCGCCCGGCCCCGGTGGCGGTTGACGCTCGTGTGGCAGTTCAGCGAGATCGTGGTGTGGTTACTGACCCTGACCGTTCTGCTCGGGCTGTCCGTACCCGCCCACGGCATCAGCTACGGCTGGCTCATGCTCATGCTCGTTGTCCGCGACGTCCTGTTGCTCACCCTCGCCGGCCTGGTCATCCGCGAGATGTGGTGCCCGTGGCTCGACGTCGTCCGCAACGACGGCGCGGACGACCCGGGCGGCGGCGTCTTCGACGGTGCGCCCGACGGCTGGCGGAGGCTCAGCGCAACCGCCCCGTTGGTCCAGGGTCAGATCGACGTGCGCAGGTAGGCGACGTCGTCGGCCTGACCGCCGGCAGGTGTCTCGACGATGACGTCGCTGCCGGCTGCCCGGCACACGTCGGCGATGGTGGCCGCGTCGATGGTGCCCGTGCCGAAATTGGCGTGCCGGTCGGCGCCGGAGTCAAAGGTGTCGCGGCTGTCATTGGCGTGCACCAGGTCGATGCGCCCGGTGATGCCGCGCACCCGGTCGACGATGTCGTCGAGCTGCTCGCCGCCGGCGAAGGCGTGGCAGGTGTCGAGACAGAAGCCCGCGCCGAACTCGCCCACGGCGTCCCAGAGCATGGCCAGCCGGTCGAACCGTCGCGCGACGGCGTTGGTGCCGCCGGCGGTGTTCTCGATGAGCACCGGCAGACCGAAGCCGCCGTCGTTCTGGGCGTAGGCGAAGGTCTTGCGCCAGTTCTCGACGCCGACCGACGGGTCGTCGGTCTCGGCCAGGTGGCCCCCGTGCACGATGATGCCTTTCGCACCGAGTTCGATCGCGGCCTTCGCGTGCTGGGCGAGCAGCTTGCGGCTCGGCACGCGGATCCGGTTGTTCGTCGTCGCCACGTTGATCCGGTATGGGGCGTGGACGTAGACGGCCAGCCCGCTCGAGCGGATCGCCGCCGACTGCGGGTGTGCACCGGGTGCCTTCCAGGCCTGCGGATCGGTGAGGAAGAGCTGGATCGCCGCCGAAGCGGTGCTCTCGGCGAAGGCGATCGCGTCGTCGGTGCGCACGTGCGCGCCGATGGACGCCGTGCTCGCTGTCTCAGACGCCGTGTTCGCTGTCTTACTCGACATGACGCGCACAGTACGGCCCGGCTCGGACACCGCCGCTGCTGCCGAGACGTCGTCGGAGATCTCGCTGTGAGATGCCGCGGCCAAGTGGCGCACAGGGCGCTCGTATCCCAGAATGTGCCGAGGTCGTTTATCCAGCTGTCAGAGGGTTAAGCTGGGACCATCTCTGTACCGGGCCGGTCCGGTAACGACACGTTCATCGAGGAGCACGGATGTCAGGTCATGAGCACAGTCTGGGCCATCGGGTCCGGCCGCGCTGGCTCATCTGCGTCGGCGCGCTGCTGGCCGCCTTCCTGACCTTCTTCTCGCTGACTCCCGCCGGCGCCGCGTCCACGACCAAGGCGCAGCTCACGTTCACCGGCGTGGCCAGCGCGGACAATCCGATCGGTGGTTCGATCATCGGCATCCACCCTGGCGACTCGATCAGCTTCACCACCTCGTCCGCCCCGACCGCCGGCCTGGACAAGCTCGGCCTCGGCGACCTCGTCGGCGGTCTGCTGAACGGGGTGCTCGGCTTCCAGTCCGCGGCCGACTTCTCCCACCTGCCGGGCGGCTCTGCGCACACGATCCTCAAAGGGAACGCGGCGAAGTCGTTGACCTTCGCGCACAAGGGCACCTACCCGTTCACCTATGCGATTCAGGGTTTGCAGCTACTCGGTGGTGCTCAGACGATAAGCCTCGACGGCAACCAGCTGAACCAGGCCGGCGTCAAGCTCAACGCCGCCAACGAGTACATCGGCTCGATCGTCGTCGCCGACAACCCGCCCCCAGGCGGTATCGGGATCCAGCTGCCCACCGTCAAGCTCGCTCCGAACCTGCCGTTGCTCGGCCAGCTGCCGACGATCACGATCCCGGGCATCCGGCCGCCGACGATCCCGCTGGCCGTGCCGAACCTGAATCCCGGCAAGCCGGGCTCGGGCTCGGCGAAGTCACCGGCCAAGGCGCCGCCGGTCAAAGCGCCCGCTTACACCCCGCCCGGGTTGACCGTTCCAGACATGGTCGTGCCGCACGGCGGCGGTAACGCCGTCTATGCGGGCGGTAACGGCGGCTTCTTCAATGGCTCGCTGCCCGACACCACCAATCAGATCGCCAACCTCACGCAGAACCTCGCGAACGGTTCCAACCCGGTCAGTGCCGTCGCCGGTGGTCAGGCGACGCCGAACAGCACGGCGGCCAAGGGCAAGGCGGTCGATGTTGCCTCGCGCAACGGTTCGCCGTCCAGCCAGGTTCCGATCGTGCTCGCAATCCTGGCGATCATCGCGTTGGCGCTCGTCGCCGGCACATACGCGCGGCTGTTCCTCATGCGCAAGCAGCAGTAGCCGCCCGCTTCGCGCGACGGCGACCCTGCAACTGTCGTGCGTCCATAGCTGCAGCGCGCGACCGCCGCAGGCAAGCCGCGGTTGTGCCCACGATTTCAGGTTGGGCGACCGCCTCGCGTAGGGTGGCGAGGTTCGTCCACCCTGATCGGCGGTTGCCTATGAGCCGCCGATCGCCGTCGGTGCACGACCGCCTCCTGCCGCGGACCGTCCGCGGCCGACCAGTCCACAGGAGGACTCGCATACCCATGCGCCATTACGAAGTCATGGTCATCCTCGACCCCACCCTCGAGGAGCGCACGATCGCTCCGTCGCTCGACACGTTCCTCTCGGTGGTGAAGAACGACGGCGGCACCGTCGACAAGGTCGACGTATGGGGCCGCCGCCGGATGTCCTACGAGATCGACAAGCACGCCGAGGGCATCTACGCCATCGTCGACCTGCAGGCCAACCCCGCCGCGGTCCAGGAGCTCGACCGCCAACTCAACCTCAACGAGTCGGTGCTGCGGACCAAGGTCCTGCGCCCGGACGAGCGGTAAGTCATGGCAGGCGAAACCGTCATTACCGTCGTAGGCAACCTGACCGCCGACCCCGAACTTCGATTCACCCCGTCCGGCGCGGCCGTCGCGTCGTTCACGATCGCGTCCACCCCTCGTCAGTTCGATCGCAACACCAACGAGTGGAAGGACGGCGAGGCGCTTTTCCTGCGCTGCTCCATCTGGCGGCAGGCAGCCGAGAACTGTGCCGAGAGCCTGCAGCGTGGGATGCGGGTCGTCGCGCAGGGCCGGCTAAAGCAGCGCTCCTTCGAGACGCGTGAGGGTGAGAAGCGCACCGTCATCGAACTCGACGTCGACGAGGTCGGTCCGTCGTTGAAGTACGCGACTGCCAAGGTGAACCGCACCACGCGCGGCTCCGGCGGCGGCGGGTTCGGCTCGTCGGGCGGCTCTGACCAGAGCGGCTCCGGCGGGTCCGCGGGCGGCGGCGGCGCTGGGGGTGCGGCCGACGACCCATGGGGCTCGGCCCCGTCATCGTCCGGCGGCAGCGGATTCTCGGACGAGCCCCCCTTCTAACCTTTCCGATCTTCATGCCGGACGCACCCCAGAGAGCACGTCGGCGCATGAAGATCCAACCGAACACAGATCAACGGAGACACGGATATGCCCAAGCCACCCATTCGCAAGCCGAAGAAAAAGGGAAACCCCCTCGCCGCGGCGAAGATCACCTACATCGACTACAAGGACACGAACCTGCTCCGCAAGTTCATCTCCGACCGTGGCAAGATCCGCGCGCGCCGGGTCACGGGGGTCAGCGCACAGCAGCAGCGACAGATCGCCAAGGCGATCAAGAACGCCCGCGAGATGGCGCTGCTGCCGTACACGTCCACCGCGCGCTGAGCCAAGGAGACCACCATGAAACTGATCCTCACCCGTGAGGTCGCCGGGCTCGGTCTCGCCGGCGACATCGTCGAGGTCGCCGACGGCTACGGCCGCAACTTCCTCGTCCCCCGCGGCGCAGCCATCTCCTGGTCCAAGGGCGCGGAGAAGCAGATCTCGCAGATCAAGCGGTCGCGTGACGCCCGCGAGATCCGCGACCTCGGCCACGCCCGCGAGATCAAGGCCGACCTCGAGAAGCTGTCGATCTCGCTGGACGCCCGCGCCGGCCGCGACGGCCGGCTGTTCGGCTCCATCACGACGGCCGACGTCGCGTCGGCCGTCAAGAGTGCTGGTGGCCCGGTGTTGGACCGCAAACGGATCCAGATCGACGGCCACATCAAGTCGACGGGCACTCACACCGTGACCGTCGACCTGCATCCGGACGTCATCGCCTCCGTCCCCGTGGTCGTGACGGCGGTATAGCAGCTTGTTCCCCGAAGGCCCGCAGACCCTGATCTGCGGGCCTTCGGTCACTCGTAACGGGTAGACACAGCAGAGAGACTCGGCACCGATCGTCGCCGAGCGTGTTTCATCGCACCCTTGGCGAGTGACGGGTCGTTCGACTAGGTCGTCAGGCCCCGTCTCGCTCGTGGGGAGACCGCGTCGTGGTCTCAGACTGGCTAGCGGGTTTCGGCCACTCGCGAAATTACCTGGTCCCCCACAGGGCCGCCGCAGTGTGACCCGCGCAGATGCTCGGCCGCGGGCGATCGCCCGATTTTCGTCCCCAGCGTCGTCCACCGGTTGTCCACCGGCGGTCTCGGCGTTTCCCACCGGTCACGCACAGGCCTCTCCCCCCGTCCAGTTGTGCGAGGCCCGAGTCTGGCCATAGCGTGCGCACGCACCGCTTCCCGCACGGTCCCGCCCGTAATTGTCGGACCCATCCGGTAATCGTATGCGCGTGCGAAACGGTAGGGAACTCGGTGGGGAGGGCTGCGTCGATGACGCTGCTTGACGACACGCGTGGCCCCGGTGCGGGCGGGGCGGCCTTCGACCGGACACCTCCGCAGGCCGTCGAGGCCGAGCAGTCCGTGCTCGGGGCGATGATGCTGAGCAAGGACGCGATCGCCGACGTCATCGAGGTCATCCGTCCCGGTGACTTCTACCGGCCCGCGCACCAGCAGGTCTACGACGCCGTGCTCGATCTCTACTCGCGTGGCGAGCCCGCCGACGCGGTCACCGTCTCCGCTGAACTCACCCGCGCCGGCCAGCTCGCGCGGGTGGGTGGTGCCCCGTACCTGCACACGCTCATCTCGATGGTTCCGACGGCCGCGAACGCCGGTTACTACGCCGCGATCGTGGCCGACCGCGCCACCCTGCGCCGCCTTGTCACCGCGGGCACCCGCATCGTCCAGATGGGCTACGACGCGTCGTCGGGCAGCGGCGCCAACGACATGATCGGCAACATCGACGACGTCGTCGACCGCGCGCAGGTCGAGATCTACGACGTCACCGAACGCCGTACAACCGAGGACTACGTCCATATCGGGACGCTCCTCGAGGGCACGCTCGACGAAATCGAGCGCATCTCGGCCACGGGCGGTATCGGCACAGGCATCCCGACCGGCTTCCAGCAGTTGGACGAGATCACGAACGGCCTGCACCCCGGGCAGATGGTCACCGTGGCCGGCCGTCCGGGTTCGGGCAAGTCGACGCTCGCGCTCGACATCGCCCGGTCGGCGGCGGTCAAGCACCAGAAGCCGACGGCCATCTTCTCCCTCGAGATGGGCAAGATCGAGATCATGATGCGGCTCTTCTCGGCCGAGGCCGGGGTCGCGCTGCAGAACATGCGTTCCGGGCACATGAGCGACCAGGACTGGACGCGTCTCGCGCGCCGCTCGTCCGAGCTCGCCGAGGCACCGCTGTACATCGACGACTCCCCGAACCTGACGATGATGGAGATCCGGGCGAAGGCCCGCCGGCTCAAGCAGCGCCACGACCTCCAGCTCATCGTCATCGACTACTTGCAGTTGATGACGAGCGGCAAGCGCGTCGAGTCGCGCCAGCAGGAGGTCTCGGAATTCTCCCGCGCCACGAAGCTGCTGGCCAAGGAACTCGACGTCCCCGTGGTCGTGCTCTCCCAGCTCAACCGAAGCTCCGAGCAGCGCACCGACAAGAAGCCGCTGCTGTCCGACCTGCGCGAGTCCGGCTCGATCGAGCAGGACTCCGACATGGTGCTGCTCGTGCACCGTCCCGACCTCTACGAGCCCGAAACCGAACGGGCCGGCGAGGCGGACCTCATCATCGCCAAGCACCGCAACGGCCCCACCGCTACCGTCGCCGTCGCCTTCCAGGGTCGGTACAGCCGCTTCGCGGACATGCCCAGCTGATGACGGGGACTGTAAATTCAACGGTGTAACTCCTGAGACGTAGGAGGCACTTGTGACTGGAGTGACAGAGCGCAGCGAGACCCGAGATTTCCCTGCCGAGGACGCTTCGTTGGACGCGATCGATGAGCAG
>JBPCOE010000130.1:0-3176 GCA_051000605.1 Jatrophihabitans sp. | reverse complement strand
GCCCTCGGTTCGCTCCGCAAGCGTCGCTCACGCCCTCACTCCGCTCGGACCGCCGAAGGCGCCATGCCCTCGGTTCGCTCCGCAAGCGTCGCTCACGCCCTCACTCCGCTCGGACCGCCGAAGGGCGCCATGCCCTCGGTTCGGTCGGCAAGCGTCACTCACTGGCCCGTCCCGGCTCCTTCACCGCTTACGCCGAGGACGTGGGGATCGATCCGGTAACCGGAACCGACGACGGTGTCGATGATCGCGGGCTCGCCGAGTTTGCGGCGCAGCGTCATCATCGTCACCCGGACGGTCGTGGTGAATGGGTCCGCGTTCTCGTCCCACACCCGGTCGAGCAGCTCCTCGCTGCTGACGACGGCACCCATCGCCATCATCAGCGTCTCGAGGACCCCGAACTCCTTGCGCGTGAGATCGACCAGTTCGCCCCCTCGGGTGACGGTGCGTTTGGCGGAGTCGAGTTCGATGCCAGCGGCGGACAGTACCGGCGGTGCGGCCGGAGTCGTGCGTCGTCCGAGAGCCCGCACCCTGGCCACCAGCTCGGCGAAGGCGAACGGCTTGGCGAGATAGTCGTCGGCGCCGAGCGCGAGCCCGGACACCTTGTCCTCGACGGTGCCGCTCGCCGTCAGCATCATGACTCGCGTCAGCACACCCTCGTCGGTCAGCCGCCGGCAGATCTCGTCGCCGGTCATGCCGGGCAGATCCCGGTCGAGGACAACGACGTCATAGCGGGTCAACGCGGCCTTGCGGTACCCCTCGTCACCGTCCGTGGCGACGTCAACGGCCATGCCCTCGCGGCGCAGACCGCGGGCTACTGCCTCCGCCAGCTGTACTTCGTCCTCAACGACGAGGATCCGCATCCTCGGCCTCCCGCTGCTCGGTCACTGTCCCCCGTGCTCACCATGGCGTCGCGTCGTTGCGACATCGGTGTCGTGGCTCGGGCGATGATCGCCCGACTCGCCGACCGGCGACGTGAGAGTCGCCCATTCGACGATGCGCCGTCCGATGTCCTGGACGGTGAGCCCGATGGCCGCGCGCACGTCCGCCACACTGCCGTGTTCGAGGAACCGTACCGGTATGCCGATCTCACGGGTGGGAACGTCTCGGCCCGCCGCGCGGAGAGTCTGCGCCACCCGTGAGCCGACGCCGCCCAGCTCGACGCCGTCCTCGACGGTGACGACCAGCGCGGCCCGGTCGGCCAGCTCGAGGATTGCCGGGTCGACGGGGGTGACCCAGCGCGGCGAAACGACCCGCACCGAGTAGCCGGCCCGGCCCACCGCCTGCGCGGTCGCGAGCGCATCGGCGGCGAGGGACCCGACAGCGACGAGCAGCACGTCGACGTCGGCGTCGGGCGCCGGTTCGGCCAGGACGTCCACGACGCCGACCGAGCGCAGCGCGGGTAGGTCGGCGCCCAGCGGCGTCTTCGGATAACGCAGGACGGTCGGGCCGTCGGACAGTTCGACGGCCTCGCGCAGCAGCTCGCGCAGCGTGGGCTCATCGCGCGGTGCGGCGATCCGGAGCCCCGGCACCATGCCCAGCAGGGCGAGGTCCCACATCCCGTTGTGGCTGGGGCCGTCCTGACCGGTGATGCCGGCCCGGTCGAGCACAACCGTGACCGGCAGCCGGTGCAACGCGACGTCCATGAGCAACTGGTCGAACGCGCGGTTGAGGAAGGTCGCGTACAGCGCTACCACCGGATGCAGGCCGCCCGAGGCCAGCCCGGCGGCCGAGGTCATCGCATGCTGCTCGGCGATGCCGACGTCGTAGCTGCGTCCGGGGAAGCGTCGGATGAACTCGGTGAGTCCGACCGGGTTGCACATGGCGGCGGTGACGGCGACGACGTCGTCGCGCCGCTCGGCGATGCGCACGAGCTCGTCGCCGAACACGCCGGTCCACGACTTGCCGGTGGTCGGCCGAGCCAGCCCCGTGGCCGGATCGAAGCCGCCCGACTGGTGCATCTGGTCGGCCTCGTCGTTCTCGGCCGGTGCGTACCCGTAACCCTTGCGGGTGACGCAGTGGACCACGACCGGTCCGTCGAAGCGCCGGGCCAGCCGGAAGGCCTGCTCGAGCGAGGGCACGTCGTGTCCGTCGACGGGACCGAAGTATTTCAGCCCCAGATCTTCGAACATGCCCTGCGGCTGCAGCAGGTCCTTGAGCCCCCGCTTGACCCCGTGCAGGGTGTCGTAGATCGGCTGGCCGACGACCGGTGTTCGGCCGAGCGCGCCCTTGACCTGCCCGAGCATGCGCTCGTACCCCGGTCGCAACCGCAGGCCGGCGAGGTGCTCGGCGAAGCCGCCAACCGTCGGGGAGTAAGAGCGCCCGTTGTCGTTCACGACGACGATGACCGGCCGATGGCTGGCGGCGATGTTGTTCAGAGCCTCCCAGCACATGCCGCCGGTGAGAGCGCCGTCGCCGACGACGGCGACGACTGGCCGGCGCTCGCCGCGGACCTCATAGGCCTTGGCCAACCCGTCGGCGTAGGACAGCGCGGTCGATGCGTGTGAGTTCTCGATCCAGTCGTGCGGGCTCTCCGCCCGGCTGGGGTAGCCCGACAGTCCCCCGGTCTGGCGGAGGGTCGGCATCAGCGCGGCCCGGCCCGTGAGAATCTTGTGGACGTAGGACTGGTGCCCGACGTCGAACAGGATCGGCTCGGTCGGTGAGTCGAAGACCCGGTGCAGCGCCATGGTTAGCTCGACGGCCCCGAGGTTGGGGCCAAGGTGCCCACTTGTGCGCGCCACGGTCTGGACGAGTAGATCCCGGATCTCGGCCGCGAGCAAGATGAGGTCGTCGGCCGCGAGGCGGCGCAGATCGGCTGGTTCCGCGAGCCCGTCCAGTACGCGTGTCACGCTGCCGATCCTACGTTCTCCGCCCTGTCTGCGCCGGTTCGACACCGCGCGCGCCTGCGGGCTCGAGCAGGGCCACGCATTCGACGTGGTGGGTCATCGGGAACGCGTCGAAGGCCCGCAGGGCGTTTAGCTCCCATCCGGCGGCGATCGCCGTCGCGACGTCGCGGGCCAGGGCGGCCGGATCGCAGGCGACGTAGCCGATGGCTCGCGGACGCAGTTCGAGCAGTGCGGTCATGATGTCGCGGCCGGGGCCGGCGGGGGGAGGGGGGAGGACGAAAAGGGCAGGAGGGGCGGCGAACTCGGCAAACAACGCGGCGGTGAACCACACCT
>JBPCOE010000101.1:0-21569 GCA_051000605.1 Jatrophihabitans sp. | reverse complement strand
GCTCCGTGGAGCCCGGACACGCACCCGACCAGACCTTCGACACGAGCTTGCGCCCCCGGGCCCGCGGTGGCGCTCGCCTCGAGCAGTGACTCGATCCGCGCAGCCGTCTGGTGCATCCGATCGGCCGAGGCGGCCCCCTCCGCGCCCGGCTGCGCGGCGCTCACTCGCCGGTGACCGACTGCGTGGGCGAGTGCAGCGTCCGCAGCTCCTTACCCTCGCCGAGGTACATGTGCACCCCGCAGGGCAGGCATGGGTCGAAGCTGCGCACGGTGCGCATGATGTCGATGCCCTTGAAGTGCTCCCTGTCGTTCTCCTCGAAGATCGGCTGGTCCTGCACCGCGTCCTCGTACGGGCCGGGCGTGCCGTAGGAGTCGCGCGGGCTGGCGTTCCACGGCGTCGGGGGGTAGGGATGGTAGTTCGCGATCTTGCCGTCCTTGATGACCATGTGGTGGCTGAGCACGCCTCGGACCGCCTCGGTGAACCCGCACCCGACGCCCTCTTCAGGTACCTCGAACTTCTCCCAGGTCTTGGTGTGGCCAGCGCGGATCTCTTCCAGCGCCTTCTCGGCGAAATGCAGCGCGCACGCGGCGGCGTAGGCCTGGAAGTAGCTCCGGGCGCGGTTGCGCTCGATGGTGTTGCTGCCGTGTACCGGGATGTTCCACTCGAGGCTGACCGGCCCCTTCAGCGCCGTCTTGGGCAGGTTGATCTGCACGCTGTTGCCGGTCGCCTTGATGTAGCCGACGTCGACCAGGCCGGCCAACGCGGTGGACCAGAGCCGGGCCAGCGGGCCGCCGCCGGTGTCGAGGGCCAGGTAGTCCTTGCCGTCGTACCACCGCGGTGACATCACCCAGCTGTACTTTTCGTCGAAGTCGCGCTTCTGCGGGCGGGGGCTGGTGTGCTGGTTCCACGGATGCCGAGCGTCGACCGGGTTGCCGAGCGGGTCGTTCTTGACGAACGTCTCCTGCCCGGCCCAGTCCTCGTAGTACGAACTGCCAAGCAGGATCCGGATGCCGAGATTGATGTCGACGAGGTCGGTCGTCACCAGCTTGCCGTCGACGACGACGCCAGGGGTGACGAACATCTTGCGTCCCCAGTTCGTCATGTCCTTGTATTCGAAGTTGCAGTGCTCCGGGTCCTGGAACGCACCCCAGCAGCCGAGCAGCGTGCGGCGCAGGCCGACCTGCTCGTAGCCGGGCAGCGCCTCATACATGAAGTTGAACAGGTCGTCGTGCAGCGGCACCATCTTCTTCATGAACTCGACATAGCGCATGAGCCGTGAGATGTAGTCGGTCATCAGCTGGATGGTCGCGACCGTGCCCACGCCACCGGGGTACAGCGTGGACGGGTGGACGTGGCGGCCCTCCATCAGGCAGAACATCTCGCGCGTGTAGCGGCTGACCTGCAACGCCTCGCGGTAGAGCTCGCCGGTGAACGGGTTCAGGGTGCGCATGATGTCGCCGATGGTGCGCATGCCGTGCTCGCCGGCGTGCGGGGCCTCGGTCTGGTTGGCCCGCTCGAGTACGCCGGGGTTCGTCTCGGCGACCATCTTCTCGCAGTAGTCGACCATCACCAGGTTCTCCTGGAAGATGTTGTGGTCGAACATGTACTCCGCGGCCTCGCCCAGGTTGACGATCCACTCGCCCAGGTTCGGCGGTTTGACGCCATAGGCCATGTTCTGCGCGTAGCACGAGCAGGTGGCGTGGTTGTCCCCGCAGATCCCGCAGATGCGGCTGGTGATGAAGTGCGCGTCGCGGGGGTCCTTGCCCTTCATGAAGATCGAGTAACCGCGGAAGATCGACGAGGTGCTGTGGCACTCCTTGACGACCTTCTGCTTGAAGTCGATCTTCGTGTAGATGCCGAGACTGCCGACGATGCGGGTGATGGGGTCCCAGGCCATCTCCACGATGTCTTCGTTGACCTCGAAGCGGGAGTGCTTGGCGTCCGGGCGGGGGTGGACTGCAGTCATCGGGGTACTCGCTCTCGAGGTTGAGAAGGTGCGCAGCGGAAGGAGGAATGGACGGTGGGCGGAGCTACCACGTGCGTTTGGCGCCGGTGGTGAGTTGCCTGCCCTTGTGTCGCCACTTGGGTTCCTTGTCGAGCGTCTTGGTCGTGATGTGCCGCAGGTTGCGGATCACGCCGCCGTACGCACTCGACGCCGTGGTGGACAGCTTGCCGCCGGGCGGCTCGTCCATGAAGGGCATGAACTTGTCCGGGAAACCGGGCATCGTGCAGCCGATGCAGATACCGCCCACGTTGGGGCAGCCGCCGATGCCGTTCATCCACCCGCGCTTGGGGACGTTGCACTTCACGACCGGGCCCCAGCAGCCGAGCTTGACGATGCACTTGGGTGAGCCGTATTCGGTGGCGAAGTCGCCCTGCTCGTAGTAGCCCGCGCGGTCGCAGCCCTCGTGCACCGTCTTGCCGAACAGCCAGGTCGGGCGCAGCGCGTCGTCGAGCGGAATCATCGGCGCCTGGTCGGTGGCCATGTAGAGCAGGTAGGTCAGGGTCTCGGACAGGTTGTCGGGCTGGATCGGACACCCCGGCACGCAGACGATCGGGATGCCGGCCTTGGATTTCCAGTCCCACCCGAGGTAGTCCGGCACGCCCATGGCCCCGGTGGGGTTGCCCTCCATGGCGTGGATGCCGCCGTAGGTGGCGCACGTGCCGGCCGCGACGATGGCGGTCGCCTTGGGGGCCAGGCGGTCGAGCCACTCGCTCGTCGTCATCGGCTGGTCGGTGTCGGGGTTGTTGCCGAAACCGCACCAGTAGCCGCCGGGTTCGTGCAGCTTCTCGTTCGGGATCGAACCCTCGACGACGAGCACGAACGGGTCGAGCTCGCCACGATCGGCCTTGAAGAACCATTCGAGGAAGTCGTCGGCGCCGCCGTTGGGGCCGCACTCGAAGTCGATCAGCGGCCAGTGCACCGCGACTTTCGGCAGGCCCGGCAACGCACCCAACGCGATCTCTTCGATCGTGGGTTGCGTGGCTGCGGTCAGGGCGACGGAATCACCGTCACAACTGAGGCCCGCGTTGATCCACAGCACGTGGATGAGGGTGTCTTCTGCCTTGATCGCTGCATCGGTCGGCATAGCCGCTCCCAAACGCTGGTGTTCGGCAGGTCGTAAGTGACCCTGCTCACGTTCCTACGCCGATCATGGGAAAGGGTCAATGCGAAACGCAAGATCCACGGATAAACGTAAGGTCAGCGGACGTCCATCGCCGTGATCAAGAACTCCTCGCCGGCCAGCACTTGAACGGTGACCGAACCGCAAGCTGCGCAGGCAAAGTTCGCGACCGCGCCCATCAGGCCTTCCGCCTCACAGCTGCGGCAGCGGACGCGCGCCGGTACCGACTCGATCTCGAGCAGCGAGCCGTCCAGCGCGGTCTCGGCGGTCACTAGCGCCCAGCAGTGGACGAGCGTGTCGGGCACCACCTGCCGCAGCTGCCCGACGCGCAGGTAGATCGTGTCGACCGGTCGTTGGCCCGCGTGCTTGCGCACGACGGCTTCGATCGAGCCGCAGAGGCTCAGCTCGTGCATGCTCCGAGGCTACCGACGAGGTTCAGCAGATCCGGGGCAGCTGCTCGCCGAGGGGCACGTCGACCACGCGGTTGCCGCCGAAGGTCGTCGTCGCCACCACCATGCCCGGGTGCTCGTCGACGCATTCGCCGATCACTGCGGCCTGCGCGCCCAAAGGGTGCGCGCGCATCGCAGCGAGGACCTCGTCCGCCGAGGATCGTGGGACGAACGCGACCAGCTTGCCCTCGTTGGCGACGTACATCGGATCGAGTCCGAGCAGGGCGCACGCACTTGCGACATCTCCCGGCACCGGGATGTCACGCTCGACGAGCCGCACCCCGACGCGCGAGCTGGACGCGATCTCGTTCAGCGAGGTGGCGAGCCCGCCGCGGGTGGGGTCGCGCAGTACGTGCAGATCGGGCGTCACGGCCAGCATCGCCGCTACCAGGGGATGCAGAGCCGCGGAGTCGGTGCGGATCTCCGAGCCGAACTCGAGCCCTTCGCGCACACTCATGATCGCGATGCCGTGGACGCCGATTGCGCCGCTGACGATCACGACGTCGCCGACCTCGGCACGGTCGGGACGAATGTCGACGCCGTCGGGAACGAGACCGATTCCGGCCGTGTTGACGAAGATCTGGTCGCCATGACCGGCGTCGACGACCTTGGTGTCGCCGGTGACGATCCGCACGCCGGCCACACGGGCAGCGGCGCCCATGTCCTGCGCCACGCGGCCGACCACCGAGACCTCGGTGCCCTCTTCGAGCACGACGCCGCAGGTCAGGTACGCCGGGGTGGCCCCGCTCATGGCCAGGTCGTTCACCGTGCCGTTCACAGCCAGGTGACCGATCGAGCCACCGGGGAAGAACAGCGGACGCACCACGAACGTGTCGGTCGACAACGCGATGCGGGCCCCACCCATCGCGACGACCGCCGAGTCGCCGAGCGGGACGGGGTCGCCGGAGGACGCAAACGCCGGCACGAACAGGTGCTCGATCAGCTCGGCGGACAGCTGCCCGCCGCCACCGTGGCCCATGACGATCGTCGGGCTGTCGCGCAGCGGGACCGGGCACGTCCAGCCGTCGAAGTCGAGCGCCGCCGCAATCTGATCCGATGCCGCGGTGTCAGCCAATGGATGCGACCTCCCGCCGTCCGTCGGCCCGCGGAGTCGACTCGAGGCGCCGGTACAGGTAGTACGCGGCGCAGGCGCCCTCGCTGGACACCATGGTCGCGCCCAGCGGGTTGCGAGGGGTGCATTCCTTGCCGAACGCCGCGCACTCGTGCGGCTTGATGAAGCCCTGCAGCACCTCACCACTGCGGCACACCGATGACTCCGCGGTGTCGATGCCGGTCACGTCGAAGCGGTGTTGCGCGTCGAACTCGCGGTACTTCGGCGCGAGCTGCCAGCCGCTGTCGGGGATGACCCCGATGCCGCGCCAGCCGCGGTCGGTCACCTCGAAGACGTCGTCGAGCAATGCCCGCGCCGCGGGGTTGCCCTCAGGCGGCACAGCTCGACCGTAGGCGTTGTCCAGGCGCGCCTCACCGGCCTCGAGCTGGTGCACGGTGCGGCGGATGCCCTCGAGGATGTCGAGCGGCTCGAACCCGGTGACCACGATCGGGATGCGGTACTTGTCGACCAGTCCTGGGTACTCCGAGGTCCCCATCACGCTGCAGACGTGACCGGCGGCCAAGAAGGCCTGTACCCGGCAGTTGGGCGAATCCATGATCGCTGCGATCGCCGGGGGCACCCGGACATGCGAGACGAGCATGCTGAAGTTGCGTACGCCCATCTTGTTGGCCTGGAACACGGTCATCGCGTTCGGCGGTGCCGTGGTCTCGAAGCCGATGCCGAAGAACACGACCTCCTTGTCCGGGTTCTGGCGCGCGATCGCCAGGGCGTCCATGGGGGAGTAGACGACGCGAACGTCCCCACCCGTGCTCTTGATCTGGAACAGGTCGCGACCGCTACCGGGCACGCGCAGCATGTCACCGAAGGAGCAGAAGATGACACCCGGGCGCGAGGCGATCTCCATCGCCTTGTCGATCAGTTCCAGCGGCGTGACGCAAACCGGGCAGCCCGGCCCGTGGATCATCTCGACCTGGTCGGGGATCAGCTGGTCGATGCCATGGCGGATGATCGAGTGTGTCTGCCCGCCGCAGACCTCCATCAGCGCCCACGGGCGGGTGACGGTGGCGTGGATGTCGTCGAGCAGCCGCTTGGCCAGCTCGGGATCGTTGAACTCGTCGAGGTACTTCATTTTGTGCTCTCCATCCCAGCCTCAGCGGCGGCGCGTGCCCACGCGTCGCCGAACTCCATGTCGAGCTCGCCCATCTTCTTGAAGTTCTCGAGCGTCTCCAGTGCGGACTTCTCGTCCAGGCGCTGCAACGCGAAGCCGACGTGCACGATCGTGTACTCGCCGATCCTGATGTCGGGGACGAACGCGACGCTGACCTCTTTCTCGATCCCGCCGAAGTCGACCTTCGCCATGCGTGTCGTATCGGCGTCCCAGACGTCGACGACCCTGCCCGGCACTGCTAGACACATTTCGCTTCCTCGATCCTGTCGACGTGCTCGATCAGTGCAGCTGCGACCACGCTGGCCGCGGGGCGACGCCGGCGGGGCTGGGGCCGGCGGCGCGTCGGTCTCGTCCGTGTCGATGTCGTCCGCCTCGACGCTAAACCCGATCGGTGAGGTACGCCACACCCAAGATCGCTTTTCGAGTGCCGGCATCGTCGGGCGACGGTTCGAAGACCGTCTGCACGGCGCTCGGTAGGTTGCGGCCATGAGCGAGCTTGCGAGGTCATCATGAGCGCAGCACCGAGTCAGCGACCGACGAAGGAGAGGGCATGACTGCCGAAGGCGAGCTGCTCTGGGAACCGGACGCCGATCGGATCGCCGCGGCGCGGATAACCGAGTTCGGGCGCTGGCTCGCCGAGCACGGTGGCGTGACGGTCGGCAGTTACGACGAATTGTGGCAGTGGTCCGTCGCCGATCTCGACGCGTTCTGGTCGGCGTTCGCGCGCTGGTACGGCGTCCGGTGGCATAACCGCCCCACGGCCGCGCTCGCCGATGCGCGGATGCCCGGTGCGGTGTGGTTCCCGGAGGCGACTCTCAACTACGCGGAGCACGCGCTGTTCCCGCCGGCCGCGGTGGCCGACGACGCCGTGGCCGTGGTGTTCGGTCGCGAGGACGGCCGCACGAACGAGCTGACCTGGGCGACGCTCCGCTCGCAGGTGGCCTCGGTGCGCAGCCTGCTCGTGGCGCGGGGGGTCACCCGCGGCGACCGGGTGGCCGCGCTCGTCCCGAACAACCCCCAGGCGCTGGTGGCGATGCTGGCCACCGTGTCGCTCGGCGCAGTCTGGTCGTCGTGCTCGCCGGACTTCGGCCCGCGAGCGGTGGCCGACCGGTTCACCCAGATCGAGCCGGTCGTCCTTTTCGTCGTTGACGGCTACCGATACGGCGGCAAGCAGTTCGACATCCGCCCGACCGTCGATGCGTTGCGAGCGGAGTTGCCGACGGTGCGCACGACGGTGCTCGTCCCCTACCTCGACGAGGCGGCGACGATGCCCGATACCGTCTCGTGGCCCGACGTCCTCGCGACCGTGGGTGAGCTCGCGTTCGAGCCGGTCCCGTTCGCCGCGCCGATGTGGATCCTGTACTCGTCGGGCACCACGGGGCTACCCAAGCCGATCGTGCACGGCCAGGGCGGCATCCTGCTCGAGCATGCCAAACAGCTTGCCCTGCATCTCGACCTCGGGCCCGGCGATCGCTTCTTCTGGTTCAGCACCACGGGCTGGATGATGTGGAACCTGCTCGTGTCCGGCCTCGTCGTCGGCTCGACGATCGTCCTATTCGACGGCAACCCCGCCTACCCCGCGCCAGATTCGCTGTGGCGCTTCGCGGCCGATACCCGCCTCAGCTGCCTCGGGGTGTCCGCGCCGTTCCTCCAGGCGGGCATGAAGAGCGACGTCCACCCGGGTGCGAACTTCGACCTGTCTGCCCTGCGCACGGTCGGTTCCACCGGCGCGCCGTTGCCTCCCGAAGGCTTCGCCTGGGTCTACGACGAGATCGGACGAGACCTGCTGCTCGGGTCGATGTCCGGCGGGACCGATGTGTGTACTGCCTTCGTCGGGGGGGCGCCGACGCTGCCCGTACGGGCCGGCGAGATCCCGTGCCGCATGCTGGCGTGCGCGGTGGAGGCCTTCGACGCCGAGGGCCGCCCGGTGGTGGGGGAGGTGGGTGAGCTCGTGATCACCGAGCCCATGCCATCGATGCCGGTGGGATTCTGGGGCGACGACGACGGTGCCCGCCTGCGCGAGGCCTATTACGACACGTATCCCGGCGTGTGGCGCCACGGTGACTGGATCAAGATCACCGAGCGGGGTGCCTGCGTCATCTACGGGCGCTCGGACTCGACCCTCAACCGTGGCGGCGTACGTATGGGCACGGCTGAGTTCTACCGGGTGGTCGAGGACGTGGCCGGTGTCGCCGACTCGCTCGTCATCGACACGTCGGGCGCGACCGGCGAGGGCAAGGTGCTGCTCTACGTCGTACTCGCCGACGGCATTGCGCTCGACGACGTGCGCGACGAGCTGCGCCGCGCCGTCCGTACGAACCTCTCGCCCCGGCACGTGCCGGACGAGATCGCCGCCATCGCCGAGGTGCCACGGACCCTCAACGGCAAGAAGTGCGAGGTACCGGTCAAGCGGGTCCTCATGGGGACGCCGCTCGAGAAGGCGGTCAGTGCCGGGGCGTTGACGAACCCGGCGGCGATGCGCCCGTTCGTTGACGCTGCCCGCACGTGATCGAAGGCGGGATCCGGCCTGATCGGGCCGGCATCAGTCGTCACCGCTCGACGCGGCAGGTGCGCCGGGCCCAGGCCCGTTTGTCCCGTCTAGACCGTCGCCTGCTCGCGGGCGCGGTCGCGCACCGCTCTCCGTCGCTCGACGACGCGATGACGACGGTGAGCACCGCGGCCAACCGGTCGATGTTGTGGGTGGGATTCGCGGCAGTGCTGACCGCGACGGGTCGGCGCCGCCCTCGGTCGGCCGCGGCGAGCGGCCTGCTCGGGATCGGATTCGCCGCGACGCTGGTGAACGGCCCCCTCAAGTTCGCCTGGCGCCGCGACCGGCCGCCGGTCGATGTCGCGCCGCTGCTGCCGCTGCCTCGGACGTTCTCGTTCCCGTCCGGGCACGCGGCCTCGGCGATGGCGTTCGCCGCCGGTGTGACCAGTACCCTGCCGGCGGCCGGGCCGGTGGCGCTGCCGCTGGCCGGGGCGGTCGCCTACTCCCGCGTGCACACAGGCGTCCACTACCCGAGCGACGTCGCGGTCGGGGTCGGGGTGGGTATCGCGTCCGGCCTGGTGGCTGCACGCATCGTCAAGCAGGTGCGGGCGTCGTCGGTGCACCGCCCGAGCGCGCCGAGTCTCGCCGTCGCGATCCCACGCCGCGCCCTTCTGCTCGTCAGCCCCGGCGCAGGCGCTCACGCGGATCTCCCCGCCGCCCGCGCGGCGCTCGTCGACGCAGGTATCGAGATCGTCGGCGACTTCACCGTGCACGACATGGCCGAGGTCGCGGCGGCAGCGCGGGGCGACGAGCCGCCGCTGGTCATTGCCGCCGGCGGCGACGGCACGGTCGGGCTCGCGGCCGGCGCGATCGCGGGGACGTCCGCGATCCTGTTCGCGCTGCCGCTCGGCACGTCCAACGACGTCGCGCGGTCGCTCGGGCTGCCCCCTGACGCGGTCGAGGCCGCCCAGGGATTGGCCGGCTACCGCGTCTGCGCGATCGATGCCGGCCGGGTCGAGGTAGACGGCCGGAAGTCGTGCACGTTCCTCAACGCGACGACCGTCGGACTCAACGTGGCCTTCGCCGAACTGGCGACAAGCGCGTCGATGCGCGACCGCTTCGGCGGGCTGACCTATCCCATCGCCGCTGCCCGGGCCGTGCGTGGTTACGAACCCTTCGACTGCGAGGTCGAGCACGACGGCCGCACGCAGACGTATCGGGTCGTGCATCTGTCGGTCAGCAACGCGCCGGTGTTCGGCGGACTGTTCGGCATGCGGGTGCCCGGCGCGAGCATCAACGACGGCCTGCTCGATGTGATCATCGTCGAACGGCTGTCACTCGCGCGGCTCGCCCTGGCCGTGGCCGACACGTTGGTGGGCCGCCACCGCCCGGTGCACGGCGTGCATGCGATGCGGGTGCGAACGCTACGGGTCACCGGGACGAACGGGGCACAGAACCAGGAGGTAGCGGTCGACGGCGAGGTGCTGGGCACGTTGCCGGTGAGCCTCGAAGTCGCTCCGGCGGCGGTCCGGGTGGTCACGTCGCGGTTGTGATGGAGGCGGTCGGGGTCAGCGACTCGCGGCCCGCTTGTACTGCCGCACCGACAGCGGGATGAACACGACCAGGATACCGACGATCCACAGCAGTGTGTAGATGATCGGGTGGTGCAGCGACCACGGATCGGTCGGCAACGGTGCGGTGCCGGTGTTGCCGAACAGTTGACGCGACGCCTGGGTCACCGATGACACCGGATTCCAGTTCGCGATCGTGCGAAGCACGCTCGGGAAGCCCCTTGTTGGGACGAATGTGTTCGCGATGAACGTGAGCGGGAAGATCACTATGAAGGCGGCGTTGTTGAGCACTTCCGGGCTGGGCACGATCAGCCCGAGGAGCGCCATGATCCACGAAATGGCGTAGGCGAAGGCGAGTAGCAGCAGGAACCCACCGATCGCCTCGCCGACGGATGTCCGGATCCGCCAGCCCACGAGCAGGCCGGTGGCCGACATGACGAGGATGACCAGCACGTTGTTGAGCACGTCGCTGGTCGTCCGGCCGACGAGGACCGCCGACCGCGACATCGGCAGCGAGCGAAACCGGTCGATGATTCCCTTCTGCATGTCCTCGGCCAAGCCCGCGCCGGTGAGCGTGGCGCCGAAGATCACCGTCTGCGCGAAGATGCCGGGGATCAGGAACTCCCGATAGCCGACGCCCGGCGTCGGTGAGCCGATCGCGCTGCCGAGTACATAGGCAAACAGCAGGATGAACATGATCGGCGAGATCGTGGTGAACACCAGCAGGTCGGGCACACGCTTGATCTTGATGAGGTTGCGCTTCGCGACGATGGCACCATCGGTCAGCGTCTTCAGGAAGCCGGACCGGACGGGCTGGGCACTCACCGGTGCGTCAGGCGTAAGCGTTGTCATGATGTGACCTCCGCGAGCTGTGGCTCGGTGTCGGGTTCGACGGCTACTTCGGCGGCGTGGCCGGTCAGTGTCAGGAAGACGTCGTCGAGGGTGGGGCGGCGCAGGGCGACGTCGTGCAGAGCCACGCCGCCGGCGTCCAGGTGGCGGAGAGCCTCGGTGAGTACCGCCGCGCCACCGGACACCGGTGCGGTGAGCCGGCGGGTGTGCTCGTCAACCTCGACGGCACCGGCGTCGGACAGGCCGCTCAGGATCCGCCGGGCCTCGGGCACGCCGGCCGGGGTGGCGACCACGATCTCGATCCGTTCGCCGCCAACCTGCGCCTTGAGCTGGTCGGCGGTGCCCTCGGCGATAGACTTGCCGTGGTCGATCACGACGATGTTGTCGGCCAGCCGGTCGGCTTCTTCCAGGTACTGCGTGGTCAGCAGCAAGGTCGTGCCGCCCTTGACCAGCTCGACGATGACCTCCCACATGTCGATGCGGCTGCGCGGGTCGAGCCCGGTCGTCGGCTCGTCCAGGAACAGCACCGGGGGAGCGGCCACCAACGAGCCGGCGAGATCCAGGCGCCGACGCATGCCGCCGGAGTACGTCTTCACCGGCCGATCGCCGGCATCGGCGAGGGCGAATCGCTCGAGCAGCTCGCGGGCCCGCGCCTTGGCCACCTTGCCGCTGTAGCCGTACAGCCGCGCGATCATGTGCAAGTTCTCGTAGCCGGTGAGGTACTCGTCCACCGCGGCGTACTGGCCGGACAGGCCGATGTGCGCTCGGACGGCGGCGGGGTTCCGGGCGACGTCGATGCCAGCCACTTCGGCTGTGCCGCCGTCGGGTTCGAGCAAGGTGGTAAGGATCCGGACGGCTGTGGTCTTGCCCGCGCCGTTCGGCCCGAGCAGCCCGAGGACCGTCCCCTCGGGCACGGCGAGATCCAACCCGTCGAGCGCATGGACGTCGCCGTAGGTCTTGACGAGTCGCTGCGCGCGGATGACGTCGGTCATCGAAGGCTCCAACCTGTGTGCTCTGCTAGGGATGACATCAGCATGACATCACATATGATGTCATGGCAATGCTGCTTGCTCCGTGAGCCTATGGTCCGGCACCGACAGAATTCCCGGCCGTTCGCTCTCGGGCGACGGAATTAAACGAGTTCGACCGCGTCGGCGATCGATTCGAGCACCCGGCCCGGCCGCCACGGGAACCGTTCGATGTCGACGCGGCGCGTTGAGCCGGTGAGCACCAGAATCGTGTCGAGACCCGCCTCGATGCCGGCGACCACGTCGGTATCCATGCGATCGCCCACCATCACGGTGTTCTCCGAATGCGCCTCGACCTTGTTCAGAGCACTGCGCAGCATCATCGGATTCGGCTTGCCGACGAAGTAGGGGTCGCGCCCGGTCGCTTTCGTGATCAGCGCCGCCACCGACCCGGTCGCAGGCAACGGTCCTTGGGCGGACGGGCCGGTCACGTCGGGGTTGGTCGCGATGAATCGCGCCCCGGCATCGATCAACCGGATCGCGCGCGTGATGGCCTCGAACGAGTACGTCCGGGTCTCGCCCAGCACCACGAAGTCCGGATCCCGATCGGTCAGGGTGTACCCGACCTCGTGCAACGCGGTGGTCATGCCTGCCTCGCCGATCACATACGCCGAACCGCCGGGTAGTTGATCGGCGACGAACGTAGCGGTTGCGAGCGCCGACGTCCAGATCGCCTTCTCGGGCACGTCGAGCCCCAATCGCGCCAGGCGGGCCGAGAGATCCCGCGGCGTGAAGATCGAGTTGTTCGTCAGGACGAGGAACCGACGTTGCTTCTGGACGAGCCGGGCCAGGAAGTCGGTGGCCCCAGGCACTGCGTGTTCCTCGCGGACGAGGACGCCGTCCATATCGCTGAGCCAGCACTCGGTCGGGGCGCGCATGGGGTCAGTCTGGCAGTGCGGCTGATACCCGGCTGCCCGCGGTCCGATGGCCCTACAGGGGTGTGCTGGTCAAGCCTTGTTCCACGATGCGCACGCCGAGGCCGCGGGGATGAACTCGACGCTGCTGTGCGTGGGGTTGTCGCGGAGCTACCCAGTCGGAATCGATGACTGACTTGGCAACAGCGTAAGCCGATCACTATGCGAAGGCTGAACGACCGAGAGATCGTGAAGATTGTGGGTGCAGGCGGTACGCGTCGCGGGCGACGTCCTCTACGAAGGTCCGCCACGGGTGTGGTCCGTAGAGCTTGCGCAGCCAGCAGTCCACCTCGACGAGCCCTGGCACAGGCACGACAAGATCCTCAGCAACCTCGTCGATCATCTCCACACAGGCACTGTGCGCCTTCACCGAAGCTGGCGCGTTGCACTGTCGGGCAACCCCGTGGTGGAACGGTGACCCAGCGGCGACGCGAAGTCAGAGTCACCCGCGTGCACAACGCGAAGCAGCACGACCGACCGGCCGGCCATCGGCAACGTGCTGCCGCCGGGCACGACGGCCGTCGCGTCGGCGATTCCGGATACCTGCGTCGTATCCACGACCGGCTCGTACGCCGACGCCCACGGTTCAGCGGGCAGGTGGAACATGCCGCCGTCGTCGCCGGAGTGCAGCAACAGCAGGAATGACTCGTCGATGATCGGCTCGCCGCGTCGGCTGCGGTGCCGTAGTCGCCGTCCGTCCAAATACATGCCGATCGAGCGGAGCCCGGAGTCGTACCAGTCGTCGCCGGCGAGTTCCCGCCCGGCGGGGTGGAACCACGCCAGGTCCTTCGTGGGCGGCGAGCCGTCTGCCGATTCGATCGTCCGCCCGTCGAAGAAGGCACTCTGGCGCAGCACGGGATGCCGCCGCCGTAGCTCCAGCAGACGTCGCACGAGCCCGAGCATGTCCTCGGCGTCCGGACCGCCGGACCAGTCGACCCACGAGACCTCGTTGTCCTGGACGTAGGCGTTGTTGTTGCCGCCCTGCGTGCGCCACATCTCGTCGCCGGCCACCAGCATCGGCGCGCCCGTCGACAACAGCAGCGTCGTGAGCAGGTTGCGTACCTGCCGCCGCCGCAGCGCGACCACGGCATCAGTAGCTGGATCGCCTTCGACACCACAGTTGAACGAACGGTTGTCGTCGGTGCCGTCGCGGTTGAGCTCGCCGTTGGCCTCGTTGTGCTTGTGCTCGTAGGAAACGAGATCGCGCATCGTGAACCCGTCGTGCGCGGTGACGAAGTTGATCGACGCGATGGGCAGCCGGCCGTCGTCAGCGTAGAGGTCGGACGACCCGGACAGCCGCGACGCGAGATCGCGCACCCCGTCGACGCCGTGCGCCCAGAAGGAGCGGACGGTGTCGCGGTACATGCCGTTCCACTCCGTCCACAGCGGCGGGAACTCGCCGACCTGGTACCCGCCGTCGCCGATGTCCCACGGTTCGGCGATGAGCTTGACCTGCGAGATCACCGGGTCCTGATGGATCGTGTCGAAAAACGACGAGAGCTTGTCGACATCGTGCAGCGAACGGGCCAGCGCCGACGCGAGGTCGAAGCGGAATCCGTCCACGTGCATCTCAGTGATCCAGTAGCGCAGCGAATCGGTGATCAACTGCAGCGGAAAGGCCCGGCGGGCGTCAAAGGTGTTGCCGCAGCCGGTGTAGTCGACATAGCGGGACGGATCACCGTCGGCCAAGCGGTAGTACGAGCCGTTGTCGATGCCCCGGAACGACAGCATCGGGCCGTCCGGGGCGCCTTCGGCCGTGTGGTTGTAGACGACGTCGCGGATCCCCTCGATGCCAGCCACGTGCAGTGCGCGGACCATCGCCTTGACCTCACGCACTACCTCGCCGGCGTCGCCGGCCTTCGAGGCGTAGGCGGCGTGCGGGGCGAAGAATCCGAGCGAGTTGTAACCCCAATAGTTGCGCTTGCCGCGCCGTTGCAGCTGCGCCTCGGAGGCGAAGTGATGGATCGGCAGCAGTTCGACCGCGGTGACCCCGATCGAACGCAGGTGCTCGATCACCGCCGGATGGGCGAGGCCCGCGTAGGTGCCGCGGAGCTCGGCGGGAATGCCGGCATGCCGCTTCGTGAAGCCGCGGACGTGCAGCTCGTAGATGACCGTGTCGTCCCACGGGATGTTCGGGCGGTGATCGTCGCCCCACGGAAACGCGTCGTGGACGATGACCGAGCGCGGGACGCAGGCGGCGGAATCGGCGCCGCTGCCCGGATACACCGACGGGTCGTCGACGAAGTCGCCTTCCATCGCCCGCGCATACGGGTCGACCAGCAATTTGGCGGGGTTGTGGAACAGCCCTCGGCCAGGGTCGAAGGGGCCCTCGACGCGGAAGCCGTAGCGTTGGCCTGGCGCAATGCCGGGGACGTAGCCGTGCCACACGTGATAGGTCCGCTCGTCGAGCGGGATCAAGGACTCGAGACCCGACTGGTCGAACAGGCACACCGAGACCGCGGTGGCCGTCGTGGACCACAGTGCGAAGTTCGTCCCCTCGCCGTCCCAGCTCGCGCCAAGCGGGAACGGGGTGCCCGGCCAGGCGCGGTCGAGCCGAACGGCCATAGCCCCAGCGGCCGCGGTCAGTTGCTCAGGCCGCATCCGCGCGACTGTAGTGGATCGTCATCGGGCAGCCGTTCTCACATTCCTCATGGGAGGAGCTCAGGGAATGTCTGGCTGGGCAGAGTTGTCTGATGGACATGACAGATCAGTACCCCTACCGTTACGAGCCGGTCCCGCCCCCAGCCCCGCAACCGGCACCATCGGCAGCGTCCGCGGCGCCTGCACCCAAGCGCCGCGGTCTGCTGTTCGGCCTCGGCAGCGCCGCGATCGCTGCGGCTCTCGTCGTCGGCGGTGTCGCGGTGGTCAACTCGGGCGGCTCGTCCACGGTCGCCGGCTCGGGCTCGATCACCGATCTCCGGCCCGTCACGCCCGGTGGCGGCAGCCCGGGCAGCGGGTCCACCACGCCCGGCACCGGCGGTACGAGCCATCGGACGACCGCTCGGAGCGGTATCGCGACAGCCAGCCAGCAGGTCGGCGTCGTCACCGTCGTGTCGACCCTGAAGTACCAGCAGGCGCAGAGCGCCGGCACCGGGATGGTGCTGTCGTCCGACGGCGAGATCCTCACGAACAACCACGTCATCAACGGCGCGACCAGCATCGTCGTGACCGTCGAGTCGACCGGCACGTCCTATCGCGCGGACGTCGTCGGCACCGCGCCGACCTCGGACGTCGCCGTGCTGAAACTGCGCAACGCGTCGGGTCTACGGCAAGCCGACCTCGCCGCGAAGGCGAACTCGAACGACGTACACGTCGGGGACACCGTCGTCGGCGTCGGCAACGCCGGCGGCACCGGCAACCTCACCGCCGCCGCAGGCAAGATCACGGCGCTCAACCAGTCCATCACGGCCGCCGACCAGGCCGGTCAGGATCCCGAGCGGCTCACCGGTCTCATCCAGATCAGTGCCAAGATCATCGCCGGCGATTCGGGTGGCCCGCTCTACGACTCCGTCGGCAAGATCATCGGGATCGACACGGCAGCCTCGGCCGTTCGCACCACTGCCAACTCGTCGGCCTACGCGATTCCGATCGACCAGGCCATCGGCATCGCCGATCAGATCGAGTCCGGCGTCCAGACGGCGTCGATCCACCAGGGTCTTCCGGGCTTCCTGGGGGTCGGCACCAGGCCGGATGGCGGGGCGGGTGCCCTGGTCTCGGGGCTGCTCGACGGTGGCCCCGCCGGCGCGGCCGGAATCACCCCTCGCTCGGTGATCACCGCGGTCGACGGCAAGTCGGTCACGTCCCCGCAGTCGCTGCGGGCCCTGCTGGTCGGCCACGGCCCCGGAGCGAAGGTCACGGTCACCTGGACCGATCCGTCCGGCCGCTCGCAGACCGCCACCGTCACCCTCGCCACCGGTCCGGCCGACTGAGTTCTGTCGCGGCGCGAGCAGAGCCCGCCCGGGTGTCCGTCACCTTGGTGGGCGCTCGTGCGCTTTGATGAAGACGTGCCCGAGTCCAGCACCGAGTTCAATCCCGACGCTGTCCTGCAGTTCGCCGAGGTGACCGTCCGGCGTGGTGGCAAGGCGTTACTCGATCGCATCGACTGGACGGTCGAGGAGGACGAGCGCTGGGCGGTGCTCGGGCCCAACGGCGCCGGGAAGACCACCTTGCTGCAGATCGCGTCGGCGAGCATCCACCCTTCGTCCGGGGCGGCATGGGTGTTCGGGGAGCGACTCGGGCGGGTCGACGTCTTCGAACTGCGGCCGCGGATCGGGCTTGCGAGCGCGGCGCTTGCCGACCGCATCCCGGGTGCCGAACTCGTCAGCGACGTCGTGGTGAGCGCCGGTTATTCGGTGATCGGACGATGGCGCGAGGCGTACGGACGCCTCGACGCCCGCCGCGCCCAAGGGCTGCTCGAGCGGCTCGGGGTCGGCGGTCTGGGCGATCGCACCTATGGGACGTTGAGCCAGGGCGAACGTGCGCGCGTGCAGATCGCGCGCGCCCTGATGACCGATCCCGAACTGCTGCTGCTGGACGAGCCGGCGGCCGGCATGGATCTCGGCGGCCGGGAGGATCTGCTGCGCCGGCTCACGCGCCTCGCCGATGACCCGGACGCCGCTGCCTCCGTGCTCGTCACCCATCACGTCGAGGAGCTGCCGCCGGGTATCACGCACGCCCTGCTGCTGCGCGGGGGCTGCATCGTCACGTCCGGGTTGGCGCGGGACGTGCTGACCGCCGAGCCGTTGTCCGAGACGTTCGGGCTGGCGCTCGAGGTGGAACGGCGCGACGGCCGCTGGTACGCGCGGGCCCGGTGAACTCAGCGCGCAGGGCGGTCAACGAGGGCTGAGTACCACGACCGGGATCACCCGCGTCGTCGCCTTCTGATATTGGGTGTAGCGCCCGCTGTTGTTGCGGTCGGCGAGCGTCCAGAGACGGTCCCGCTCGGGGTCACCAGGCAGCACGGGGCGCGCTGCCACCGGGATGCGTTCGGTGCCGACCTGGATCTCCACGTCCGGGTTCGCGCGCAGGTTGTGATACCAGCCGGGGGAGCGAGGCGCGCCGCCCATCGACGCCACGACCACGAAGTCACCTCCGTCCCGTGCGTAGCTCAGCGCGTTCGTCCGTTGCTGACCGCTCTTGGCGCCAACTGTGCGAAGCAGCAGGTTGCGGGTGCCGGCGAGCCGGTGCCCGATCCGTCCGCCGCTGCGCTCGTAGACGAACTGGTGCACCTTCAATGCCTGGATGCCGACCGTCCGCACGGCCGGCATCGTTTCGAGCTTGGTGAGATTCATGCGACGACTCCCTCGGTCGAACTACACCGTAGGCTTTCGACGGTCCGACGGCGATACGGAGGAGGCGCGGATGAGCGACGAGCTTGTGGTTGTGGAGACCGGCGACGGATCGGACGGCTCGCCGGCTGGGGTGGCGACGATCCGCCTCCAACGCCCGCCGATGAACGCGTTGAACACCGCACTGCAGGAGCAACTGCGGGCGGCGGCGGCGCAGGTCGCAGACGACGACACGATCCGGGCCGTCGTGCTCTACGGCGGGGAGAAGGTCTTCGCCGCGGGCGCCGACGTCAAGGAGTTCGCCGGCCAGGACCACGCCTACATGGCGCGCGACGCGCACCGGCTCACGTCCGCGCTCGACGCACTGGCCCGCATACCGAAGCCGGTCATCGCGGCGGTCACCGGTTACGCGCTCGGCGGCGGCTGCGAGCTGGCGCTCACGGCCGACTTCCGGGTCTGCGCCGACAACGCCAGGTGGGGTCAGCCCGAGATCCTGCTCGGCATAATCCCCGGCGCCGGCGGCACCCAGCGCCTGGCCCGGCTGATCGGCCCGGCGAAGGCCAAGGACCTCGTCTACACGGGACGTTTCGTCGACGCTGCCGAGGCACTCGAGATCGGCCTGGTCGACGCGATCGTGCCCAAGCAGGACGTCTACGCGACCGCGCTGGGCATGGCTGCGAAGTTCGCGACGGGTCCGGCGCTGGCCCTCGCGGCGGCCAAGCAAGCGATCGACGGCGGCCTCGACGGGGACCTCGCGACCGGGCTGCGGCTCGAGTCGTACCTGTTCGCGTCGCTGTTCGCGACGCCGGACCGCACGATCGGCATGAACTCGTTCATCGAGAACGGCCCGGGGAAGGCGCAGTTCGAATGAGCGACGCTTGCGGAGCGAACCATGTTCGAATGAGCGACGCTTGCGGAGCGAACCATGTTCGATCGAGCGACGCGGAGCGAGTCATAGGTCGGTGCCATGAACGTTCCGAACGGATGAGGGCGTGACCACTGCGGCCGTCCCGAACCCGCATGCCAGTGCCGAACAGGTCGAGGCCGCGTGGGCCGACAAGAAGTTGGCCAACATCCTGTACCACGACTGGGAAGCCGGCACCTACGACGAGAAGTGGTCGATCTCGTTCGACGAGCGGTGCGTCGATTACGCCCGCGAGCGGTTCGAGCACGTCGCCGGCACCGACGGCTGGCCCTACGGCAAGTCGCTCGAACTCGGCTGCGGCACGGGCTTTTTCACCCTGAACCTGAAGCTCGCCGGCGTGATCGAGGAAGGGCACGTCACAGATCTCAGCCCGGGCATGGTCGAGGTCGCGCAACGCAATGCACGCGGGCTCGGCTTCGAGGTCGCGGGCAAGGTCGCCGACGCCGAAGCGTTGCCCTACCCCGATGACTCGTTCGACATCGTCATCGGTCACGCGGTGCTGCACCACATCCCCGACCTCGACCTCGCCTTCCGCGAGATCATGCGCGTGCTCAAGCCCGGTGGCCGCTTCGTGTTCGCCGGCGAGCCGACCGAACACGGCGACTACGTCGCCCGGCGGCTCTCGCGGTTCACCTGGTGGGCAGCTACCCGCGTCACCCGGCTGCCGGTGCTCTCGTCGTGGCGTCGTCCGCAGGTCGAGCTCGACGAGTCCTCACGAGCTGCCGCGCTCGAGGCCGTCGTCGACATCCACACCTTCGACCCCGCCGCCCTCGAGGCTGTCGGCCGGCGCGCCGGGGCGGTCGACGTCTGGGTCGTGACCTCCGAGCTGCTCGCGTCGTGGTTCGGCTGGCCGGTGCGCACCTTCGAGTGCGCGGTGCCCAAGGAGAAGCTCGGCATGCGCTGGGCTGTCTTCGCGCTCAAGGGGTGGCAGCGGTTGTCGGGTTTCGACCGGCGGCTCGAGGCGATCATCCCGCGCGGCTTGTTCTACAACGCCGAGATCACCGGCACCAAACCCTGAGCTCCGGATTCACGTTGGCTCGAACGTACCGAGCCTTGTCCCCACGTCGATCCGGCTGCCGAAGTACCTTTCGACGCCTGAAGAGTGACGCTGGCAGACTCCACACCGTGATCTGGGACGACAGCGAGCGGTCGGCGGCGGCAGCGATTCAAATCTCTCGCCCGAACACGCGGGTCGTCCCGCGCTGGCATCCGAAATGCCACACCACCGGCCGATGACCGCCAGCCAAGTCGCCGCGGGAAGGCCTCTGCAGGTCGTCCTGTTCGACCTCGACGGGACGATCTCGGACTCCGCACCAGGAATCCTGGCCGCGCTGCGGCACGCGTTTGCCGAGAAAGGGCTGCCGCAGCTCGATCCCGAGGCCGAGAAGGCACTGCTCGGGCCGCCGTTCTACGAGTCGCTGCCGCCGCTGATCGGCGGCGTAGATCGGTTGCCGGCGATCATCGCGTCCTACCGCGCGCACTACAGCGCCGGCGGCATGTACGACGCGGTCGCGTACGACGGCATTGTCGAGGTGGTGGCGGGGGCGTATGCGAGCGGCATCCGGCTCGCGGTGGCGACCAGCAAGCCCGAGCCCTACGCCGTTCCGATCGTGGAGTACCTCGGACTCGCCGAGTACTTCGAAACCGTCGGTGGTGACGAACTCGACGGGTCCCTGCCGACCAAGGCGCTCGTCATCGACAAGGTGCTCGGGCGGCTCGACCGGCCCGACCCCGCGAGGATCTTGATGGTCGGGGACCGGTCGCATGACGTCATCGGTGCGCGTGAGCACGGAATCGCCTGCATCGGCGCCGGGTGGGGCTACAGCGTGCCGGGCGAACTCGCTGATGCACAGGCCGCGCTCATCTGCGCAGAACCACGCGAATTGGGCATGGTGCTCGGACTGGAGGAGCTGCGTGTCTGACGCCGGCCTGCGCAGCGCGCGGTTCCTGACCCCGGCCTCGATGCGGTGGATAGTCCGCCACCGAGCCTGGACGCTCTGGTACCTGATCCGGTACTGGCGGTTCCTGCGGTTCAGGCTCGCCAACCCGCACGTCATCGTGCGTGGCTTCGTGTTCATGGACCGCGGGGTCGAGCTGTTCGCCGACCGTCGCTTCGGTCGGCTCGTCCTCGGTCGATGGATCCATCTGGGCGCACACACCGCACTGCGTTGCCACGAGGGCACGCTCAGCGTGGGCGACAAGGTCGTCCTCGGCCGCGACGTCTCCATCAACTGCTTCCTGGACGTCGAGGTGGGAGCGTCGGCGCTGTTCGCCGACGACATCTACGTCTCCGACTTCGATCACAAGTTCGCCGCGCTCGACGTCCCGATCATGGACCAGGGCATTGCCAAGTCCCGGGTGCGGATCGAGCCGGACGTATGGCTGGGCACGAGAGTCACCGTCACGCGCGGTGTCGTGATCGGCGAAGGTGCCGTGGTCGGGGCCAACGCCGTCGTGACCCACGACCTGCCGCCGTACTCGGTCTCGGTGGGCGTGCCCGCGCGGGTGATCAAGGACCGTCGCTCCCACGCCTGACGTGCCGCTCGTCGGTGGGTATCCGGCGGAGCTAGTGGTGTGTCTCCTAAATAGCTAGAGACTTTGGGATAAGCTCTATGAGTGATGACGCCTGCTGCCGCTTTGTTGATTTCCGATGGCCAGCGTGAGGCGCTGGAGGTGATCGCGAAGTCGCAGA
>JBPCOE010000093.1:0-11000 GCA_051000605.1 Jatrophihabitans sp. | reverse complement strand
TTCCTCGATCACGGCGATGACGTCGCCCTCTTGGATCGAATCGCCAGGTGCGACGGGAACCTCGCGCACCACGCCATCAACCTCGGCGAGCACGGGGATCTCCATCTTCATCGACTCGAGCAGCACGACCATGGTGTCCGGTGCCACCGTGTCGCCGACCCGCACCTGCACGGAATGGACGCTGGCCACCATCTCGGCCGCGAGGACGTGGCTCACGAGGTCGGCACCAGGTCTGCGACGTCGGAGTGCAGGGCAACGAGGCCTTGGTCGAGGGTAGCTATGCGTCCACGCCGCTCGCGCGCCAACTCGGCAAGATAGGCATCGGTGACTTGCTTGTGGCCGATCACTCCGTGCATCGAGACGTCGACGAAGCCTAGGTCGTCCGGCCAGAATTCGTGGCGATCGCCGGCGAGGATGTGGCCCAAGAGCGCGATGGCGTCCGACGCGGTGAACCCCTTGCGAATTGCGGTGCGGACCAGAGCGCCCTGAGTGATGGGACACGTGGCGTAGGTGTCGCCCAGGTCAGCGAGCCAGCCGTCCGCGGCGTCGTTGTGCTCGTGGTCCTCGAACGCTGCGGCGATGAGCACGCTGGCATCGAGCAGAACAGTCATTCGTCGTCCTCGAGGCTCAGCACGTCTTCGGTTGTGATGGTGCGCCCGACGGCAGCCAACATAGGAAATCCACTGCGTCGTCCCTTGGTGATCGTCGCAGGTTCAGGCGGATCAAGCTCGCGCCGCATCAGTTCGGCGATCAACGCACTCAGTGTCTGGCCGTTGGAACGAGCGATGGCGCGCAACTGCGCGAGCAGGTCGTCCGGGAAATCGATCGTAGTTCGCACTACTGCATCATATCGCTCAGGTTGCATCAGTTACACGATATTGTGCATGACGTGCTTGAGGCGGGTGTAGTCCTCGAGCCCGTAGATCGAGAGGTCCTTGCCGTAGCCGGAGTGCTTGAACCCGCCGTGCGGCATCTCGGCCACCAGCGGAATGTGGCAGTTGACCCACACGCAGCCGAAGTCCAGGCGTCGGGTCATCCGCATCGCCCGCCCGTGGTCCTTCGTCCACACCGAGGACGACAGCCCGTACTCGACGCCGTTGGCCCAGCGCACGGCTTCGTCCTCGTCGCTGAATTTTTGGACGGTGATCACCGGGCCGAAGATCTCGGACTGGCTCACCTCGTCGTCCTGCGTCAGGCCGCTGACGACCGTCGGGTTCCAGAAGTACCCGCGCTCGCCCAGGCGCTGCCCCCCAGCCAGCACCTGGGCGTGGTCGGGCAAGCGGTCGATCAGGCCACCGACGCGGTCGAACTGCGCGGCATTGTTGAGAGGTCCGTAGAGGGCGTCCGTGTCGCTCGGCGGCCCGGTCTTCGTCCCCCGTGCCTGCTCGCTGAGCGCGGCGGCGAAGTCGTCGGCAACGCGTGGGGCGACCAGGACCCTGGTGGCCGCCGTGCAGTCCTGCCCAGCGTTGAAGTACCCGGCGATCGCGATGTTCTCGGCGGCATCGGCGATGTCGGCGTCGTCGAACACGATCACCGGCGCCTTGCCGCCCAGCTCGAGGTGCACCCGCTTGAGGTCCTCGGCCCCACCGACCGCCACCTCGCGTCCGGCCCGGACCGAGCCAGTGATCGACACCATTGCCGGGGTCTTGTGGGCGACCAGGGCGCGGCCGGTGTCCCGGTCCCCACAGATGACGTTGAAGACGCCCGGCGGGAAGAAGTCGGCCGCGATCTCGGCCATGAGCGACGTGCTGACGGGCGTGGTGTCGCTCGGTTTGAGCACGACGCAGTTGCCGGCGGCGAGCGCCGGCGCAAACTTCCAGACGGCCATCATCATCGGGTAGTTCCAGGGCGTCACCTGGCCGACGACACCGATCGGCTCGCGCCGGACGTAGGAGGTGAAGCCCGACATGTACTCGCCCGCGCTGCGGCCCTCGAGCACCCGCGCGGCGCCGGCGAAGAAGCGGATCTGGTCGAGCGCCGGCGGGATCTCCTCGGTGCGCGTCAGCTCGATCGGCTTGCCGGTGTTCTCGCACTCGGCGGCGATGAGATCCTCGGCGCGGTCTTCCATGGCGTCCGCGAACTTCAGGAGCGCCTTCTGCCGCTCGCTGGGTGTCGTGTCCCGCCAGGTCTCGAACGCCTTCGCCGCCGCGGTATAGGCGCGGTCGACGTCCTCGGGGGCCGACACAGGTGCGCTGCCGAACACCGCGCCGGTGGATGGGTCGATCAGGTCGCTCCGGCGATCGTCCAGAGCATCGGTGAGCTCTCCGGCGATGAAGTTCTGGACGGTCCGGGTCACGGCACGCTCCTGTGGTCGGCTGAGGGGTTATCGCCGACGCTACACACTGTGAAGTGGTCCGACAACGACGGAATTCGTTGTCGACTGGCAGCGAGTCGATGAAATCCGCAGCCTGGATCGGGTGCCGCCCGTCTCGCCCGTGAGCGCTGATGATCTCGGTCGAATCGTGCAGATTCGCAAGGTCCGGCCGAGATCATGACGCGGTGCGCTAGCCTCGAAGGACCATGACACGGGCCCTGCTTCCCTCGCCGACAGCCGAGGTTCGGCTTCTCTCGGCGACAGCCGACGTTCGGCTTCTCTCGGCGACAGCCGACGTTCGGCTACTTCGCGGCCGCGACGAGGCACTGGGTTTCGAGTAGCTCGAACCGGGTCGGCCCCTCGTCGCGGGCCGCTGGACTGCGCCGACCGCTCCCTGCCCGATCTCATCCAGGAGCCGTCATGACCACGACCAGCATCCCCAGCCCGCAGCAGCCCTCGGGCATGCCGTGTCACCGCTACCGCAGATTCCCCGCCGTCGAGCTGCCCGATCGGCAGTGGCCGTCGCGCTCGATCACCCACGCCCCCCGCTGGCTGTCCACCGACCTGCGCGACGGAAACCAGGCCCTGATCGACCCGATGAACAACGCGCGCAAGAACGCGATGTTCGACCTGCTCGTCCGCATGGGCTACAAAGAGATCGAGGTCGGGTTCCCAGCCGCGTCCCAGACCGATTTCGACTTCGTCCGCAGCCTGATCGAGGGTGGCCGCATCCCCGGCGATGTCCGGATCTCGGTCCTGACCCAGGCCCGCGAGGAGCTCATCGAGCGCACGATCACCTCGCTGGTCGGCGCCGACAACGCCACCGTCCATATGTACAACGCCGCTGCTCCGGTCTTTCGCCGCGTGGTCTTCGGCTTCGAAGGGGATGGCCGCGCCGAGTGCCGCGCCGTGGCCGTCGACGGCGTCCAGGCGATCATGAAGTACGCCGACATCCACCTCGCCGGCACGACCTTCGGGCTGGAGTACTCCCCCGAGATCTTCATGGACACCGAGCTCGACTTCTCCCTGGAGATCTGCGAGGGGGTGATGGACGTGTGGCAACCCTCGGCCGAGCGCGAGATCGTCATCAACCTGCCCTGCACGGTCGAGCGGTCGACCCCGAATGTCTACGCGGACCAGATCGAGTGGATGTCGCGCTCGTTCTCACGCCGCGAGCATGTGTGCCTGTCCGTCCACACCCACAACGACCGCGGGACGGCGACCGCGGACGCCGAGCTGGCCGTGCTCGCGGGGGCGCAGCGCATCGAGGGCTGCCTGTTCGGCAACGGCGAGCGCAGCGGCAACGTCGACCTGGTGACGCTCGGGCTGAATCTCTACAGCCAGGGCATCGACCCGCAGATCGACTTCTCCGACATCGACGAGATCCGGCGCACCGTCGAGTACTGCAACCGCATCGACGTCCACGAGCGGCACCCGTACGCCGGCGACCTCGTCTACACGTCCTTCTCCGGCTCGCACCAGGACGCGATCAAGAAGGGCTTCGACGACCTGGCCCGGACCGCCGCACAGACCGGCCGGCCGATCGGGGAGCTGCCGTGGGACATCCCGTACCTGCCGATCGACCCGAAGGACGTCGGGCGCTCGTACGAGGCCGTGATCCGGGTGAACTCGCAGTCCGGCAAGGGCGGCGTCGCCTACATCATGAAGGCCGATCACAAGCTGGACCTGCCGCGCCGGCTGCAGATCGAGTTCAGCCACGTCATTCAGCTGCACGCCGACGGCGAGGGCGGCGAGGTGGACGCCCGGCTCATGTGGGAGATCTTCTCCGGCGAGTACCTGTCCGGCGGCCCAGTCGGGCTCGTCACCACGAAGTCGACCAGCGACGAGGGGACGGAACGCATGACGGCCACCGTCCGCGTCGACGGCGTCGAACACGAGATCAGCGGGCTCGGCAACGGGCCGGTGTCGGCGTTCTGTGACTCCCTGTCGCGGGTCGATCTCGGCCTGGGCGGTCTGGCGGTGCGGGTACTCGACTACCACGAGCACGCCCTGACGTCCGGCCGCGACGCCGAGGCCGCCGCGTACCTCGAGATCGAGATCGGCGAGGACGTGCTGTGGGGCGTCGGGATCAGCGAGTCCACCACCCAGGCGTCGTTGCGGGCGGTCATCAGCGCGGTGAATCGGGCGGCGCGGCGGACGGTCTGAGCCCGCCTCGATGCTGGATCTTGTGCCGCTGGACGCGCGTCGGCGCGGGTACCTTCACAAGATCGAGCCGCTCCGGATGGGCGGCAGTGGTTACGGCTCGTCCACCGGGCGCGGGGACGGGCGTGGGCGGCGTGGCGATCCGCGATCGGCCTGACTGCTGGCCGGTGCCGGGGCGCTGGTCGGTGCCGGGGCGCTGGTTGGTTGGGCCGCGGCGGCCTGGGACGGGGTGGGAGACCACGGCTGCGCCGACGGCGCGGTCGCAAGCGTCGCGACGCGGGCCCGGCGGCGGCGCCACCCGAACATGACCAGCACGAGCAGCGCCAGCAGCCCGGCACCGGCCAGCCCGAGGCCGAGCGCGACCTGCGGACTGACCCTTGGCGCCGAGCCGACGGAGTACCGGCCGAGGTTGCCCTTCGTCGTGTCGACGGGCTTGGGCGCTTTGCCGGCGACCGGTGCCCCGGCGAGCGCCGCGTCCCGCGCGAGGAATGGCGCCGCGGCGTCGTAAACCGGGTTGGCCGCGTTGACGTCGACCTTCCTCGTCACGGCTTGATAGGCGTTGATCTCGCCATAGCCGTAGGCCGAGCTGTGGGCGCTGCCGCCCCGGTGATCGAGAGTCGCGAGCGCGCGGGTGACCACCTGGCGTCCGGTGAGCTTCGGGTACCTCGACCACACGAGCGCCAGGGCTGCGGAAGTGATCGCGGCCGCCTGGCTCGTTCCGTCACCGGAGTAGGCGCTGCCCTGGACCCGGCCGATCGACGCGATCCCGACGCCGGGCGCGACGAGGCTCAGATACGGTTGGCGGGCCGAGAAGCTGGCTACCTTCCCGTTCGCGTCGACCGCCCCGACCGACACCACGCCGAGACAGACGCCGGGCTCCTCGATCGTGTTCTTGGTCGGCCCGGTGTTGCCGACCGACGCCACGACGATCGCGCCCTTGCGGATGGCGTCGAAGACGGCGGTCTGTTCGTCGTCCGGGCACGAGGTGGTGTCAGTCGTCGGGGACCGCTTGCCCCCCAACGACATGCTGATGATGTCGGCACCGTGATCGGCGCCGAAGCGGATGGCATCGGCCAGCCGATCCGGCCGGCCCGCGTCAGTGGTCCCGTTGAGCGGGACGGCGATCGGGATCACCTTCGCGCCGGGGGCCATACCGGTGATGCCGAAGTTGCCCGGGCGCGCCACCATGATCGAGGCCATGGCGGTGCCGTGGCCGAACTGGTCGCGGTCGCGGTCAACCTCGCCGTTGCCGGTCTGGCCGAGGTCGGTGCCCGGCAGCACGCGACCGCTCAGGTCAGGTAGGTCGGCGTTGACCCCTGTGTCGATCTCGGCGATCTTGACGCCCTGGCCCCGCACGCCGGCACCCCAGAGGTCGAACACGTGCCAGTCGTCGAACCAGTACTGCGGCGCGCTCGCCGGCCCCGGCGCAGCCGCTACGGGACCGGCCGGGATCACCACGGCAACCAGCACGCCGCCCGCCACCGCGAGCCACCGCGCGGCTCGGCCGTGGGACCTCACACCGAAGGCGCCACCTCGATGGTTCGCACCGCTTGCGTCGCTCACGGGCCACGCACCCAGGTGATCTGCACCGGGGCGACCGCGTAGGCGGTGGCGTGCACGGGCACGTCGAACGCGCCGGTCTTGGTGTTCGTGCGGTTGTCGAAGCCGAGGCTGCGGTATGTCCCCGTAACGTGGACGGTGCCGGTGATGTCGAGCGTCCCCTCAGGGTCGTTCCCGACGTCGACCGACAGCTTGTCCGCGACGGGACCGGCCGGCGCAGCCTTCACGGTTCCGGGGATCGTCCGCCCGGTCGGCTGGGGGCAGCGCGGGTCCTTCCCGCCCGTCAGGCACGGCCGCAGCGCAGCGGTCAGTGCGGTGATCACCGCCTTCTCGCCGGCATCGCTCACGTCGACATACACGTCGGCGGTCGGGCCGCTGGCGAACGACACGAGGTCGTCGGACGCCTTCAACGTCAGGTAGGGGGAGTCGAACCGGATCGGTACCGCACCGGGAAACATCAGCACCTTCCCCCTAGGGACCGCGGCCCCGAGGATCGACGCGCGCTGCGGCGCCTGCTCGACGCCGATCGAGGTCTCGACGGCGGTCGCGACGAGCCGCCAGTCACCCCCGAGCTGACGCACTTCGATCGTGTCGGTGAGCTTCTGCGGCTTGTGGAAGAACCGCAGGGTGTAGTGGACGTCGACCTGCGCGGTGTTTCCGGAGCGGCGCGCGGAGCCGATCGAGACGTCCCCGATCGGGGCGATCCGCTGCTGCTCGGCGAGCACCCTGGACGTCAGGAGCTCCCGCTCGCCCGCCGGTGTCCGACCGAACGCCAGTGCGGCCGGCGCGTCGCTGCGCGCGAGGGCGGCGAAGTAGCCGCGGACTGTGCCGGCCGGTCCGGACGTCTCGATGTAACCGACAACCGCGATGACCACGCCTGCGGCGAGCACAGCGACGGCGACGACGAGGGCGCCCCAGAACACCGCGCGGTGCCGGCGCGGCCCGGGCACCGCCGTAGGCGGCGCAACGATCGGGTCGGTCAGCACGGCAGCCGCTACTCCACCCGGCGGCGGCCGCTGAACGCCCGTCCGAGGGTGACTTCGTCGGCGTACTCGAGATCGCCACCTACCGGCAGGCCGCTGGCCAGCCGGGTCACGGTCAGCCCCATCGGACTGAGCAACCTCGCCAGGTACGTGGCGGTGGCCTCCCCCTCCAGGTTGGGGTCGGTGGCCAGGATCAGTTCGGTGACGACGCCGTCGCGCAGCCGGGTCAGCAGCTCGCGGATGCGCAGGTCGTCCGGGCCGACGCCGTCGATCGGGCTGATCGCCCCGCCCAGTACGTGGTAACGCCCGCGGAACTCGCGGGTGCGTTCGACGGCGACGACGTCCTTGGGCTCTTCGACGACGCAGATGATCGCCGGGTCGCGACGGTCGTCATTGCAGATACGGCAGACATCGCCCTGCGAGACGTTGCCGCAGGTCGTGCAGAACTTGACCTCGTTCTTGACGCGGATCAGGGTGCTGGCGAGCCGCTCGACGTCGACTGCCTCGGTGGCGAGCAGGTGGAAGGCAATGCGCTGCGCGCTCTTGGGCCCGACGCCCGGCAACCGGCCGAGCTCGTCGATGAGGTCCTGGACCGCGCCCTCGTACATCGGCGAAGGTTCAACTACAGGCCGGGCAGGCCGAGCCCACCGAGCCCGCCGCCGAGGGCACCGGTGACCGGGCCCATCGTCTCCTGCGCCAGCTCGGCGACCCCCCGGTTGGCGTCGCGCACCGCCGCGACGACGAGATCCTGCAACGTCTCCATGTCGTCCGGATCGACGGCCTTCGGGTCGATCGTGATCGCCAGCAGCTCGCCGGCGCCGGAGAGCGTGGCGCTGACCAGGCCGCCGCCCGCCGTGCCCGTGACCTGCGCCTCGGCCAGCTCGGACTGCGCGGCCACGAGCTGCTCCTGCATCTGCTGGGCCTGCTTCATCAGCTGCTGCATGTTCGGCTGACCGCCGCCTGGAAATCCTCCGCTGCCCTGGCTCAACTGTGTTCCTCTACTCGTCGCTGACTCGGTGCTGCGACTGGGTTGTCGCACCGTTCACGGATTGCGCCTCAGGGTAACCGGCGCGACCGACGGTCTGGTTGTGAGTGGCGCAAGCGGTGCGAACAAGAGGTACGGCGCCTAGTGCGGTCCGGACGGAGTGAGGGCGCGAACGCCGCATGGCTGGCTCCCTGTATCGCGGTCAGGGGCCGTCGAGCGGGCGAGCCCCCAGCTCGCTGGTGAGCAACTTGATCGCAGCGGCGTCGGGGTCGACGAGAGCCGGCAGGTCAGTCTGAGGTTCGGATTCGTAGTCGCCCTCGTCGCGTGGATCGGCCTCACGCGGTGACGACCCTCTGGCGCGAAGGGGTTCGGAATTGGTGGATGCCGGTTCCCTTGAGGTCTTCGACTCACCGGCACGGATTGCGATACGCCACGTGCCGCCGACGAGCGCGGTGACCGCTGCGCCGATGGCCGAAACATTTCGATCCTCGGCGAGCCGGGCCGCGAGGCCGGGCGCGACCGAAAGCGCAATCTGATCGTCGGCCGCGTCGACGATCTGGGAGCCCTCGAGCATGGCCCAGAGCGTCCTGCTCGACCGGCCGATCTCGGACATGATGTCGGGCCAGAGGCGTCTTAGGTCGTTCCCCCCGAGCGCACCTGAAACAGCCCCTGCTTCGCCTGCTTGAGCATCGTTCGCGGCGGGCGGAGGCGTGGTGGGAACGGACGCGGCCGGGCGGTCCTCGACCACGGGCTGCAGGCTCGCGGTCGGCTGGGTCGCGTGCGCCTGCTCGGTCGCCGCTCGCTCGTCCGCCGTTCGCTCGACCGCGACTGGACGGTGCGTGGGGGGCTCCGGGGCCTGCCGCTTGACGAGACGCTGATCGACGGGTTGGTGCCCCGCCCGCGGTTCGACCGGTTCGGCACCGCCGGCCGGTGCAGCGCCACCGGCTGACAGCCGTCGCTCTAGCCGTTCCAGGCGCTGCAGAAGAGCCGCCGAGTCGGTGGCAGCGTCGGGCAGCATCATCCGCGCGCACAGCAGTTCGAGCACGAGCCGCGGCGACGTCGTGCCCCGCATCTCGATCAGCGCTGTGTGCACGATCTCGGCGTAGCGGGTCAGTGTCGCCCCGCCGAGGCGCAGTGCCTGGTCGGCCATGTGCGCGAGCTGATCCTGCGGGACGTCGATCAGCCCGCGCTCGGCGGCGTCGGGCACTGCGTCGAGCAGGATGAGGTCGCGGACCCGGTCGAGCAGATCGACGGAGAATCGCCGCGGGTCGTGCCCGGCCTCGACGACGCGGTCGACCGTGCCGTAGACCCCGGCTGCGTCGCCGGCCGCGAGCGCGTCGACCATGTCGTCGAGCAATGCGCCGTCGGTGACGCCGAGCAGCGAGACGGCGCGCGCGTAGGTGACGCCGTCCGGCCCCGCTCCGGCCAGTAGCTGGTCGAGGATCGACAGCGAATCGCGCGCCGATCCGCCGCCGGCCCGCACGACCAGCGGCAGGACCGCAGGCTCTACGGCGATGCCCTCGAGCGAGGTGATGTGCTCGAGGTGCGCGCGCAGAGCCGCAGGCGGGATCAGCCGGAACGGGTAATGGTGCGTCCGCGACCGGATGGTCGTAAGCACCTTGTCGGGCTCGGTCGTGGCAAAGACGAAGACCAGGAAGTCCGGCGGCTCCTCGACGAGCTTGAGCAGCGCGTTGAACGCCGCCGTCGTCACCATGTGCGCCTCGTCGATGATGTAGACCTTGTAGCGGTCGCGCACCGGGGCGAAGAATGCGCGCTCGCGCAGGTCACGGGCGTCGTCGACACCGTTGTGGCTCGCGGCGTCGATCTCGATGACGTCGATCGAACCCGGGCCGTTCGGCGCGAGTTCCTTGCACGAGTCGCAGACCCCGCACGGATCAGGTGTCGGGCCCTGCGCGCAGTTCAAGCTCCGGGCCAGGATGCGGGCGCTCGACGTCTTGCCGCATCCGCGCGGCCCGCTGAACAGGTAGGCGTGGTTGATCCGTCGGGCCGCCAGCGCAGCGCGCAACGGTTCGGTGACGTGCTCCTGACCGATGACCTCGGCGAAGGTGGCCGAGCGGTACTTGCGGTAGAGCGCAAGGTTGCTCGCAGAGGTCGCTGAACTTCCACGGCTGCCAGAGGTCGCGGCGGCGGTCATCCGACGACCCTAACGAGCGGCACCGACAGCTCGCCACCGCGCTCGGGTGCATTCCACTGACTCGCCGGTCCGCCACGTGCACGTCCGCCCGTCCGCCGCGCTGACGATCAAGTTTCATGCCGAGTGGTCATTCCATCGGCGTAGCGGCCCTAGACCCACGAACCTGGTCATCCGCTGCGTCCGGAGGCAGCGCACGGCGCAGCCGAGAATAGGGAGGACCCCCCGCGCACCCGCCAGAGCCTGCTTATCCTTGCTGCCTTCCGGCCCTGGGGAGGTTCGCAGGGTGAGCGCCGCACGGGGGGTCGGACTCCGAGTCTAGGCGGGCTGTTCGAACCGGCAACGCGCTGGTCGTATCCTCGTCCACGGAGGATTCGCCTAGTGGCCTATGGCGCTCGCCTGGAACGCGGGTTGGGGGCAACCCCTCATGGGTTCAAATCCCATATCCTCCGCCGATCGGCACCCCTGCGTGCCGCGAACGCACTCAGTCCGGACCGCGCAGCCGGTGTTGGCCCCTACGGGTCGTAGAGATCAAGTTGCTGGCTGTCTTCGGGGCCGCCGCGAGCGGAGGCAGGCACCGGGCCGGCACCGTCGCGGCGTCGGCGGAAATGCTTACCCAAGGTCTCGGTCTGCTGTTGGTAGTTCGATCCGATGCGCTGCCCGTAAAGCAGAGTTGGCGGCTCGAGCATGCGCTCGAAGGTCAGCTTGCAGACCTGCTGGCCGTGTTCGATCATGAACGGAACGTCGTGCGCGCGAACCTCCAGGGCTGCCGTCGAACCCCTGAATTGACTGGTCGGGTCATATCCGAAGCCGGGGTCGAAGAAACCTGCATAGTGTGTCCGG
>JBPCOE010000032.1:0-61592 GCA_051000605.1 Jatrophihabitans sp. | reverse complement strand
CCCGGCGACACGGTTTCGGCTGCCGACGTCGACGCGTTGTCGGGCCCGCGCGCGGGGGCGGGCGAGGGGAGCGCGGACCTGATCGAGCGCCACTCCTCGTTCACCGACTACCGCGACGCGGCCGAGAAGGCGTTCCTCGCGCGCAAGCTCGACGAGAACGACTGGAACGTCTCCGAGACCGCCCGCAAGCTCGGCATGCAGCGCTCGCACCTGTACAAGAAGATCGAGAAGCACGAGTTGAAGCGGGACGGCGGCTGAGGTGCGGTTCCGCGGCGCGGACTGAGGTGCGGCGAACTGCGCCGAACACCGGGCACACCCCCGCTCCCCCCTCTGTAAATCGATTGGAATAGCGAGCCGAGGGGATGTCGCCGGGCGCGAGCAGCGGCTTCTCAGCCGGCGAGCAGCTCCCGCACCCGGGCGAATATGGCGTCGAAGGCCGCCTCGGTGAGGACGCCAGTGAAGGTGTTCTGCTGCGATGGGTGGTACGAGGCGACGAGGATCGGGCCTCCCGCGCCCAGCGGCACCTCGACCCCGTGCCCGAACCGCGGCTTGGGAACCGGAACCGCGTGCCCGCGGCCGCGCCAGACGCGCAGCGCCTGGTCCCACGCGAAGCCGCCGAGCGCCACCACGACAGCCAGCCGCGGCAGCAGGTCGATTTCGGCCTCGAGCCACGGGCGACAGTTCCCGCGCTCGGTGGGCGTCGGCCGGTTGTCGGGCGGCGCGCAGCGCACGGCGGCGCTCACGAAGCAGTCGCGGAGCTGTAGGCCGTCCCCCTTTCGCACGGCCTCCGCCTGCGTCGCGAACCCCGCCCGCCAAAGCGCGCGGTAGAGCCAGCGGCCGGACTCGTCGCCGGTGAACATGCGCCCGGTGCGGTTGGCGCCGTGCGCGGCGGGGGCCAGGCCGACGATCAGCAGGCGCGGATCGGCTGCGCCGAAACCGGGCACCGGACGTCCCCAGTAGATCTGCTCGGCGAAGGATCGCCGCTTCTGTTGCGCGACGTCCTCGCGCCACTCGACGAGGCGCGGACACGCTCGGCACACGGTCACCCGGGCCGACAGGTCCTGCATGGTCGTGGCCGACGCTGCCGAGGTCACCACCTCAGCCGCTGAGCGGGCCACCGGAGTACATCGTGTCGCCGGATCGCCCGGCCAGCCCGTCCCCGGCGGCACGCTCATGCCGCCCAGCTTGGCAGGCGAGGCACGAGTCAACGGAGGCCGAACCTGGGTAGGGTCGAATCGATCAGCATCGGACGAGGAGACGTGATGGCTGTAGCCGCGAAGATCGGGATGAAAGTGATCAGCATCGCCATCGGCATCCCCGTGGGGATCGTGACCAAGAAGATCGTTGAGCGGGCGTGGGTCGCCGCGCGGCCGGGCGACCCGCCGCGCAAGGCGACCGAGGCTGATGTGGCCTGGAGGGACGCGATCGGCTGGGCGGCATTGTCGGCGGTCGGCATCGTGACCGCAGACCTCGCGACGCGCCGCAGTACCGAGCTCGCGTTCCGCAAGATCACCGGCAGCGAGCCCCCGGCGGCCAAGCCGGCCAAGCCGTCGAAGAAGCTCGCGCTGGCCAGCGAGAAGTCAAAGGTCACCGCCGACGACTGACCGCGTGCGCCGCCTCGCGCTCGCTGGCCGCTGCGAGGGCGATACCGTCGAGGATGTCGTGCTCGCTCGCCACGACCTCGTGCACACCGATCTGTCGCACGAGCGTCCGCAGCACCAGCGCCCCGCCGACGACGACGTCGACCCGTCCTGGATGCATGACCGGCAGAGCCGCACGCTCGGCCCGCGTCATGCGCGACAGGCGGTCTACGACGTCCTCGATCTGAGCCGCCGTGATCCGGGCGCCGTGGATGACGGCGGAATCGTAGGCCGGTAGACCCAGCGCGATCCCGACCACGGTGGTCACGGTGCCGGCTACACCGACGAAGGGCACGCCTGCTTCGAGCCGGACGTCGCTGCGGGCCACGACGATCGCGGTCTCGACGTCGGCCACGACCGCCTCGATCTGGGTCGGCGTCGGTGGGTCGTCGTGCAGATGCCGTTCGGTCAGCCGCACGCAGCCGACGTTCATGCTGTGCGCGCGTATCGGTCCGTCACCGCCGCGCACGAGTTCGGTCGAGCCTCCGCCGATATCGGCGACGAGCAGGACACCGGGATCGGCGGGCAGCACGCTGACCGCGCCCGCGAACGAGAGCGCCGCCTCGTCGTGGCCGCTGATGACCTCGGGCTCGACCCCCAGTTCACCCTGCACCATCTCGACGAAGTCCGCGCGGTTCTCGGCGTCGCGAGTGGCGCTGGTGGCGACCATTCGGACGCGCTCGGCGCCGTGCGTCCGGATGCTCTCGGCGTAATCGGCCAACGCGAGCCGGGTGCGCTCGAGCGCGCCGGCGGCAAGGCGACCGGTGCGGTCGACGTCCTGCCCGAGGCGCACTATCTGTAGTTCGCGGACGACGTCGGTGAGTTGCCCGTCGATGACGTCGGCAATGAGCAGCCGGATCGAGTTTGTGCCGCAGTCGATCGCGGCGACGCGGGTCATGCTCTCTCGTTCGTCGGTCGCCGACCCGGTGCTGCACCCGACGATGCCCATTTTCCCTCTGTCATTCGACGCACGGCCCCGCGGTCCACCAGTCCGGCGTCGCGGCGAGCGCCTCGTCGCCGAGCGGGTTGACACCGGGGCCGGCGGCCAGTGCGTGGCCGACCAGGACGTGCAGGCACTTGACGCGGTGGGGCATCCCGCCGGCACTGATCCCCGCGATCTCGTCCACGTGCGCGATCTGCTCGCGTCGGGCGAGATACGACTCGTGTGCGGCCTGGTACTTCGCGGCGAGTTCGTCCTCGCTGCTGAGCCGGGCGGTCATCTCCCGCATCAGGCCGCTCGCCTCGAGCGTTCCGATCGCGGCTGCGGCTCGTGGGCAGGTGAGGTAGTACAGGGTCGGGAACGGGGTGCTGTCGGCGAGTCGTGGGGACGTCTCGATGACGTCGGGATTGCCGCAGGGGCAGCGATGTGCCACAGCGCGAATGGCCCTCGGCGGGCGTCCCAGCTGGGCTGCGACCACACTGCGATCGCGGTCGTCGGCGGGTGGCAAATCCTCGATGGTCATCTACCCGCGGCGCGGACGCTGTTCCACAACCGGTCGTTCCATGGGCCGGTGACCTTGCCTGCCGTCGACTTGTCTCGGGTCTTCTCGATCTCGGTCTTCGAGCCCTTGTCGACGACGACGAAGACAGTGTCGCCCGGCATTGCGAACGACAGCCGCTTACGAGCTTGTTGCTGGATGAACCCTGGGTCGCTGTAGAGCGCCTTCTGCTTCGTCAGCTCGGCGAGTTGCTGGCGGTCTTCATGCAGCTGACGAGCCGCGCTGGTCACGTCTGAGCGGCTGGCCAGATAGCGATGGACGGGCGAGGCCAGCACCACCACGAGCAGCACGACAAGTGCGCCTAGACCCAGCGCCCGGCCGGTCAGTACCGGGCGGGCGCGGCTCATCCTCTCACTCCGTTCGGGTATGCCGAGACACGGCTGCCGCTGGTTGCTCGGCGAGCGTCGCTCGTGTCCGGCCGTAGGAGCATCGGTCAGTCCTCATCGACGGTGGCGTCCACGGCCTCGGCGGACAGGAAGCGCGGGAACGCGCCGGCACCGGCGTAGCGGGCGGCGTCGTCGAGCTCGTCCTCGATGCGCAGCAGTTGGTTGTATTTGGCCACCCGCTCGCTACGTGCCGGGGCGCCGGCCTTGATCTGCCCACAGTTCGTGGCGACGGCGAGATCGGCGATCGTGGTGTCCTCGGTCTCGCCCGAACGGTGGCTCATCATGCAGCGATATCCGTGCCGGTGCGCGAGGTCGACGGCGTCAAGGGTCTCGGTGAGCGTGCCGATCTGGTTGACCTTGACGAGCAGGGCATTGGCGGCGCCCTCCTCGATACCGCGGGCGAGCCGCTCGGGGTTCGTGACGAATAGGTCGTCGCCGACGAGCTGCACTCGCTCGTCGAGCTGGCCGGTCAGCGCCCCCCAGCCGACCCAGTCCTGCTCGTCGAGAGGGTCCTCGAGCGAGACAATCGGATAGTTCTCGACCAGCGAGACGTAATACTCGATCATCTCCTCGGCGGACTTGGCCGCGCCTTCGAACTGATAGCTGCCGTCCTCGTGGAATTCGGTGGCCGCAACGTCCAGAGCGAACGCGATGTCCGTCCCGGGCACGAACCCGGCCTGCTCGATCGCCTCGGTGATGAGGTCCAGCGCGGCCCGGTTCGAGTCCAGGTTCGGCGCGAAGCCGCCCTCGTCGCCAAGACCGGTCGCGAGCCCCTTGGCCTTCAGCACCGATTTCAGCGCGTGATAGACCTCAGCGCCCTGCCGCAGCGCCTCGACGAAGGTCGGCGCCCCGATCGGGGCGATCATGAACTCCTGGACGTCGACGTTGGAGTCCGCGTGCGCGCCACCGTTGAGGATGTTCATCATCGGCACGGGCAGCAGGTAGGCGTTCGGACCGCCGACGTAGCGGAACAGCGGCAGTTCGGCCGAGGCTGCCGCTGCCTTGGCAACCGCGAGGGAGACGCCGAGGATCGCGTTGGCCCCGAGCCGGCTCTTGTCGGGGGTGCCGTCGAGATCGCGCAGCGCCTGGTCGAGAATGCGCTGCTCGCTGGCCTCGAAACCCAAGACTTCCGGGCCGATGGTGTCGAGCACCGCGGTGACGGCCTTTTCGACGCCCTTACCGCCGTACCGCGAGCCGCCGTCACGAAGCTCGACGGCCTCGAAGGCCCCGGTGGACGCCCCACTCGGCACGGCGGCACGCGAGAGCGTCCCGTCATCGAGAGCGACCTCGACCTCGACAGTGGGGTTGCCGCGGGAATCAAGGATCTCGCGCGCGCCAACCGCGTCGATGCTCGCCACAGAGAGTCTCCTTGTCGGGACGGCCACAGTCGAATGAAACCCTAGCCGGGTCGCTGACTGCGATTGCGGAAATTCGCCGGACTCGCCGTGGAGCACGCGAGGATCCGAGCGGTGGCATGCGACCCATTGTGGAATTTGGTTACGCAGCGATATGCTGATTTTACGCCCCGGCCGGTAGTTCCCCCCGTACTCCCGTCCGGGGCTCTGCTTTGCCTCGGTGAAGCCGACGTCGCCGGTAGTGGCTCAGCGCGACTCTGCAGCCATGATCGACTCGCGCAGCGCCCGCGCCCGCCGGCGCAGTGCAGTCTCCGGATCGACCCCCGCCGCCACCGCATCCTGCACCACCGCCAGTAGCCGGTCCCCGATCGCGTCCCGTGCGGAGGTTCCGACAGGCGGCGACGTCTCGATCGGCGACGTCTCGATCGGCGACGTTTCGATCGGCGACGTCTCGATCGGCAACCCTGCTCGGCGCGCACGGGACACCAGCTTGGCGGCCAGCGCGAGGGCTGGTTGCGAGATCGGCACACCGTCGACGGCCGAGGTGCGCCCCTTCTCGGCAATCTTGCTTCGCTCCCACGCCTCGTTCAGCTCTGCCGCACTCGCTCCGGGCGCCCCGTCGGCTGCGAATACGTGCGGGTGCCGCCGGATCAGCTTGTCCACGAGATCGCTTGCGACCTCGTCGATCCCGAAGGACAGATTGTCCGGCAGCTCCCGGGCGATGCGGGCGTGGAAGAGCACCTGCAGCAGCAGATCGCCGAGTTCCTCGCGCAGCAGCGGAACGTCGCCGGTCTCGATGGCCTCGAGAACCTCGTAGCACTCCTCGATCAAGTAGCGCGCCAGCGACTCGTGCGTCTGCTCGGCGTCCCACGCACAACCGCCGCGCGAACGCAACCGGTCCATGACCTGCACCGCTCGCTGCAGCGGTGCCCCCGACGGGTCGGTCACCGAACCGGCTGCGGGGTCTCTGTGCTCGCGGACGCCTTCGACTTCAGCTTGAGAAACGCCGGCACCGTCGCACCGGTGGACGAGTCGAAGCTCAGGTTCTGGGCGTCCCACGCGCCGTAGCGCGGATTGACCTTGACCTTCATATCGATCCGTCGAGCGATGCCGCCCAGATCGACCTGCCCACCCTGCTGCTGAGCGTTCTGAGCGACCGCCTGAAGCAGGGCGGAGTACGTTCTGGCCCGGACATAGAGCGGTACGAACGACGAGGAGTACCCGTGGACGCCGGACTTCTCGGCGAAGGCCTTCGGCGAGGCGCCCCCGCGCACCGTCCGCTCGACGGTGGCAAGCTCGCCTGCGGCGGGCGCCGGGCCGGGCAACGCATCGAGGACGCGCTTCTCCAGCCGGCTCAAGATCATCGTCTCGACGACGTAGGACCGCGGCGGGACCGCCAACGTCTCGGTCTGGCTGATCTGCTCCTTGACCGGCTGCGCCTCGGGCGTGATGTAGCCGGCGATGTCCGACTCGCTGTAGCTGCGGCCGTCGACGTCCACTGCGAAGCCGACGTTGGTGCGGCAGGCGGTCAGCGTTGCGGCGGCGAGAACGACGACGGCGGCGGCACCGAGCATGCGGCGTCTCACGATGATCGGTGCTCCCCTGGTCCGGATCGGTCGCCCAAGTTTGTCATGGGCGAGCGGTCATACCGGCACCGGCACGGGCGCGACGGTGTCGAGGACGTCGGCACACCACGTCAACAACGCGATGTCGCGCAGGGGCTCGCTTCGCTGGGGAGCTTGTGACCCGACCGTCGACTCCTTGGGCCGGGGCACCGACATGGTGCCGACGGTGTGCTTGTACAGCGACTTGTCATAGAGCCGCTGGAGCCGGAGCTGCGCCGACTCGGGCAGGTCGAGCGGCGAGAAACGCACCGACGGCCCCTGCAGGGAGATCTCGGTGACCCCGTGCCTGCGGCACAACACCTTGAACCGCGCGACGGCCAGCAGGTTCTCGACCTGCGGCGGTACCGGGCCGTAGCGGTCGACGAGTTCGGCCCGTACGCCGTCGACCGCCTCGTCTGTCGTGGCCGACGCGAGTGCCCGGTAAGCCTCGAGCCGCAGCCGCTCGCCCGGCAGGTAATCGGCCGGCAGGTTGGCGTCCACGGGCAGGTCGACCTTGACCTCGCGTTCCTCGGGCCCGGTGTGCTCACCACGGAAATCGGCCACGGCCTCGCCGACGAGGCGCACATAGAGATCGAAACCCACGCCGGCGATGTGCCCGGACTGCTCGCCGCCCAGCAGGTTCCCGGAGCCCCGAATTTCGAGGTCCTTCATCGCGACGGCCATGCCCGCGCCCATTTCGGTGTGCTGCGCGATCGTGGCGAGCCGGTCGTAGGCCGTCTCGGTGAGCGGCCGTTCCGGCGGGTACGTGAAGTAGGCGTAGCCGCGTTCGCGGGCGCGGCCGACCCGCCCGCGCAGCTGGTGCAGCTGCGACAGGCCGAACATGTCGGCCCGGTCGACGACGAGGGTGTTGGCGTTCGGGATATCCAGCCCTGATTCGACGATCGTCGTGGCGACGAGGACGTCGTAGCGCTTCTCCCAGAAGCCGAGCATGATCTGCTCGAGCTGACCCTCGCCCATCTGCCCGTGGGCGACGGCGATGCGGGCCTCGGGCACGATCTCGGCCAGCTTGGCCGCGGCGCGGTTGATCGACTCGACGCGGTTGTGGATGTAGAACACCTGACCGTCGCGCAGCAGCTCGCGCCGGATCGCGGCACCGACCTGCCGGGCGTCGTACGCGCCGACGAAGGTCAGGATCGGATGGCGTTCCTCGGGCGGGGTCAGGATCGTCGTCATCTCGCGGATGCCGGTCAACGACATTTCGAGCGTGCGCGGGATCGGGGTGGCCGACATGGTCAGGACGTCGACCGCGGTGCGCAGCCCCTTGAGGTACTCCTTGTGCTCGACACCGAAGCGCTGTTCCTCGTCGACGATCACCAAGCCGAGATCTTTGAAGCGGACGGTCTGCTGCAACAGACGGTGCGTGCCGACCACGATGTCGACCGAACCGTCGACGATGCCGTTCCCTACCTCGTCCGCATCGGCGGCATGGGTGAACCGCGACAGTTCCTTGATCGTGACCGGGAACTGCGCCATGCGTTCGGTGAAGGTCTGCAGGTGCTGGTGCGCGAGCAGGGTCGTGGGCACGAGAACAGCGACCTGTTTGCCGTCCTGCACGGCCTTGAAGGCGGCGCGGACGGCGACTTCGGTCTTGCCGTAGCCGACATCGCCGCAGATGACGCGGTCCATGGGCAGCGGCTTTTCCATGTCGCCTTTGACCTCGTCGATCGCGGCGAGCTGGTCGGGGGTCTCGACATAGGCGAAGGCGTCCTCGAGCTCACGCTGCCACGGCGTGTCCGGGGCGAAAGCGTGGCCCGTCGTGGCCATGCGCGCGCTGTAGAGCCGGATCAGCTCGGCGGCGATCTCCTTGACTGCCTTGCGCGCGCGGCCCTTCGTCCTGGCCCAGTCGGCGCCGCCGAGCCGGCTCAGCGCCGGGGACTCGCCGCCGACGTACTTGGTCACCTGGTCGAGCGAATCGGTGGGCACGAACAGACGGTCGCCGGGCTGCCCCCGCTTGGACGGCGCGTACTCGATGATCAGGTACTCGCGCTCGCCGCCGTTGATCGTGCGGCGCACCATCTCGACGTACTTGCCGACCCCGTGCTGCTCGTGGACGACGAAGTCGCCCGACTTGAGCTGGATCGGGTCGACGACGTTGCGCCGCCGCGACGGCATCCGGCTCGTGTCTTTCGTCAGCGAGCCGCGTTGACCGGTGAGGTCGGCCTCGGTGAGAAACGCCAACTTCAGCGCTGGGGCCACCAGGCCGCCGAGCAGGCGCCCGGTCGTGATGTCGACGACGCCGGGGTCGCCAGTGGCGTCGGCGACCAGCCGGGCCGGGATCTCGGCGGCGCCCATGCGCTCGGCCGCCCGGCTCGCCGACCCGTGCCCGTCGAACACGAGCGCGACTCGCCAACCCGCGCGCGTCCACTGCCGCAGGTCGTCGAGTGCGGCCTCGGTGTCACCGCGGTAGCTGCGCGCCGCCTCGAAGTCGCTCGCGACGGTATCCGGGTCGTCGGAGGTCAGGGCGGTGATGCCCCACCATGGCAGGCCGAGCTTGCCGGCTTCGGCCCGGACGTCCTCGAGATCGTGCAGCGACGCGGCGGCGAGGTCGATCGGCGCCCGACCACCCCCGGCCGCGGCAGCCCACGACGCGTCGAGGAACTCCTGAGAGGTGCTGACAAGATCGGCCGAGCGCGTCCGGACACGCTCGGGGTCGCACACCACGACGATGGCATCGGGCGGCAGCTCGTCCAGGACGAGGGCGAGATCGTCGACGAGGACCGGCGCAAGGGCCTCCATGCCCTCGACGGCCTCGCCGCGGCTGATGGGATCGAGCAGCTCGGACAGTTCGGGGTGCTCGATGAGCAGGGCGGCCGCCCGCTGCTGAACGTCGGGCGTCAGGAGCATTTCGCGGCACGGCGCCGCCCACAACCCGTGCGCCGCGACTGCGTTGTCATTTGCGCCGCTCCTCGCTCCCTGGCGCTCGCTGCGACGCTCACTCACTTGCAATGAACGCTGGTCGGCCACCTTGAAGTAGCGGATCTCCTCGACCTCGTCGCCCCAGAATTCGACGCGGAGGGGGTGCTCCTCGGTCGGCGGGAAGACGTCGAGAATGCCGCCGCGCACGGCGAAGTCGCCACGCTTCTCGACGAGTTCGGCGCGCGCGTAGCCGGCGAGGACGAGATCGGTGACGATATCGGTGAGTTCGAGGCCGGCATCGCCGGCGTGCAGTTCGACCGGCACCAGCTCGCCGAGCCTGCGCACCTGCGGCTGCAGCACCGAGCGCACCGGCGCGACGACCACCGACAACTTGCCCGCGCTCGGGGCATCGGCCGACGGGTGCGCGATGCGGCGGAGCACCGCCAGCCGCTGCCCGACGGTGTCGGCGCGCGGCGAGAGGCGTTCGTGGGGCAAGGTCTCCCAGCCCGGGTAGAGCGCGATCTCGTCCGGCGGCAGCAGGCAGCGCAGGGCAGTGACCAGATCCTCGGCCTCCCGGCCCGTGCTCGTGACGGCGAGGACGAGCCGCCCGCTGCGCGCGGCGCTCGCGATGGCGAACGGTTGCACCCCCGCCGGACCACTCATGGTCAGCGCGGCCGAGTCGGGAGTGGACGCCGCGGCCAGCGCGGGGTCGCCCGCAGCGGCGGCGAGCAGGCCGGACAATGACACGATTTGCCTTTCGGGTGCAGCACGAACGTCCCCTGAGCGCGCGTGACGGGGGTGGAGAGCGCGAGCCAGGGGTTGGGCCCGAGTCTACGCGGGCGTCCGCGACTGCTCGAAGTCCCAGGCGTCGCTGACGATCTGCGTGAGGTCGCGCTCGGGCGCCCAACCCAGCAGCTCGCTGGCCCGAATGTTCGACGCGATCAGCACGGGCGGGTCGCCCGCGCGGCGGCCGACCTCGATCACCGGCACGTCGCGGCCGGTGACCTCTCGCACGGTGTCGAGAACCTGCCGCACCGAGCAGCCGGTCCCGCTGCCCAGGTTGACGACGTGGTGTTCGCCCGGGGCTCCGGCGGTCAGCGCCGAGACGTGGGCGGCGGCGAGGTCCACCACGTGGACGTAGTCGCGCACGCCGGTGCCGTCGTCGGTCGGGTAGTCGGTGCCGAACAGCGACAGGGCTTCGCCGGTGCCGCCCGCTGCGCGCAAGGCGTTCGGAATGAGGTGCGTCTCGGTCGTATGGCGTTCACCGAACCAGTGCCCCGAGGTCGCACGCAATGCACCGGCGACGTTGAAGTAACGCAGGCTCACTGCCGTCATTGCGTAAGAATGTGCGTAGTCGGTGAGCGCCAGGTCGATCGCCAGTTTGGTCGAACCGTAGGGACTCGTGGGTCCGGTGGCGGCGTCTTCGGCGATCGGCTGGCGGTCCGGCTGACCATAGACCGACGCCGAGGACGAGAACACGATGCGGTCGACGCCGAATGCGTGCAGCGAATCGAGCATGGCCACGGTGCCGATGACGTTGTTGCGCCAGTACATCGACGGTTCGGCGACCGATTCGCCGACCAGCGATCGCGCCGCCAGGTGGATGGCCGCCTCGATGCCCCAGTCGCCGATGGCCTGGTCAAGCGCGGTGATCGGCAACTGGTGGAACTCCGCGCCCTGCGGAACGGCATCGGCGTGCCCGGTCGACAGGTCGTCGACCACGACGGCTTCGTGCCCCTCTGCGAGCAACTGCGCTGTGATCACGCTGCCGATGTAGCCCGCGCCGCCGGTCACCAGTACCCGCATACCCTCCGCCTTTCCAGCCGGTCGCCCGCAACGTCCGGACGACCTTACTCAACTGCTGCGGAGGGTCAGCGGTTGTGCCAGTGCGGCGTCCGCTTCTCGCCGAAGGCCACCATGCCCTCGAGCAGGTCCTGGCTGGCGATGAGTTCGTCCAGAGCGGTGGACGAGGCGTCGACGGCGTCCAACGGGTCGGCGAATTGCTGCGCGTCGGCCATCATCTGCAACGACAGCCGCACGGAGGTCGGCGACGCCTCGAGGATCTCGGCCGCGAGCGCACGGGCGCCGTCGAGCGCGGTGCCTGCGGGCACGACGCGGTTGACGAGGCCGTAGCGCAGCGCTTCGGTCGCGGTGAGCCGACGGCCGGTCAGCACCATCTCGTTCGCGATCTGCTTCGGCACCGCCCGGGGCAGGCGGACGAGGCCACCCATCGCCGCCACGAGTCCGACCTTGACTTCGCTGAGCGCGAAGCGGGCGGCGTCGTCGGCCACCACGACGTGGCAGGCGAGGGCGAGCTCCAGGCCGCCCCCCATCGCGAAGCCGTTGACCGCGGCGATCACCGGCTTGCTCATGCCGCGGCGCCCGGTCAGGCCACCGAAGCCGTTCTTCGGAAACCACAACGGCTTGCCGCTCGCGGAGTACATCAGGTCGTTACCCGAGCAGAAGGCGGTTGTGCCCGCGCCGGTGATGATCGCGACCCACAGCCGCGGGTCGGCGAAGTAGGCGTCGAAGACCTCGTCCAGCTCGTCGTTCGCTGGTGGGTGCAGGGCGTTGCGGGCGTCGGCGCGCTCGATCGTGATCTCGAGCAGGTGGCCGTCGCGGCGTAGCGAGACGTGCTCGTAGTCCTCGCGTAGCGCTGGGGTGCGCGTCGGACGCAGCTCGCCCATCCGCGCCTGCGTCCGCGTGACCCGGTTGCCGACGCCGAAGGACCGCGCGAACACCGGCGTGCCGATCGGCTCGGCGTCGGCGAGCAGCGCATCAAGGAGTTGGTCGTCGCCTTCGAGGATGCGGGCCAGGAAGCGCCGGCCGTCGGCGTCGAGCCGGCCGATCACGATGCCGTCGCACTTGCCCGCGGCACCGTGGCGCACCGTGTAGGTCTCGATGACGCCCGGCCCGTCGGCCCGGAGCGCGAGCGGGACACGCGGCGCGGCGTCGAGGTCGGCCTGCACCTCGGCGCTGCGATCGGGGCGCCACGGGGCCGGAGTCGTCGAGTACACCCCGGCCGAGTATTTCGACAGCATTCCGCCGTTGGCGCCGACCAGTCCAAGGGTGCCGGGCGCGGCCCGAAGCCGCTCGACCACCTCGGCGATGGCGTGCATCGAGTAGTTGTTGCCGGCGCCGCCGAAGTAGGGCAGCCCACCGGTGACCGTCAGCCCGCGCGGATCGTCCGGGGCGATGCCGAGTGCGTCGCAGATGTTCGAGACCGCGATCGGGAAACAGCTGTAGAGGTCTATGACACCGACGTCGTCAACCGTCACACCCGCGACGTCCAGCGCGTGCGTCACCGCATGGACGGCCGCCGGGCTGCGGTCGAGGTCGGGTCGGTCGAGCAGGCCCTGCTCGGTGAGGTCGGCGTGCCCGTGCAGGAACACCGGCTGCGACTCCGGGACGCGCCGACGGCGGGCTTCGCCCAGCGACGTGAGCAACACCGCCGCGCCCTGGTTCACCTGGTCGCGCGACACGAGGTGGCGCAGGTACGGCTCGGCGATCGGACGGTTCGTGTCCGTGCGCGTGGCGATCTCGGCCACGGTACGAGCGACCGCCGCGGCCGCATGCGGGTTACCCGCGGCGATCGCGCTGAACGGCGCGAACAGTTCGGCCATCTCACGCAGGTAGTCGCACTTGGCCGTGCCGCGGCGGGCTCGACGCGCGTTGTCCATCAGCGCGTAGTGAGCCACCGGCTCCAGCAGGCCGTGGTCGAACATGTGCTTGGTCACCAGGCCGCGGATGCCGTAACCGCGGTCCTCGACGTCGCCGTCGACGTGCTCGGTGAAGTCCGGCCGGTCCGCTGCCCCCGTTAGGTGCCGCGCGGTCGAAATCGCCTCCGCGCCGACGAGCAGCACGGTGCGGGACTCGCCCGCCGCGATCGATGCCGCGAATTCGTTCACGAGATGTTGCGGCGACTGGCCGCCGGAGATCTCGATGACCGCGCGGATGGGTTCGGCCCCGATCCGTGCCGCGACCGAACGCGGGTAGTTGTTCGAGCGGCCGAGCGGCGCAAAGCCGATCGGCGAGCCGATCTCGAACTGCCGCACGGCTGCGACCACGTCGATCTCTGCCGGGTCGATGCCGGCGTCGTCGAGCGCACGGGCCGCGGCCAGCGCGCCGAGGTCGACGGCGGACAGGCGGTGATACTCCGGGTCGTCGATGCGCTCGGACGCCTCACCCACCCCGACGAGCACCGGCGTGGACGGGTCGAGTTCGGTCATGGCCCGTCCGATTGCCGGGTCGAGATGGCCTCGGCCAGGGCCTCCTGCCAGGCCCGCGGCGGCGTCAGACCGGCGGCCTGCCAGGCCCGCGTCGAGAGCACCGACCAGGCCGGTCGCGGTGCCCGGCGCGCGAAGGCGGCGCTGTCGGTGGGGCGCACGCGGTTCGGGTCCGCGCCGATCAGCCGGAACGTCTCGCGGGCCAGGTCCCACCAGGACGCCTGCCCGGCGTTGACGAAGTGCAGCACGCCGGCGGGCGCCTCGGATCTGCCGAGCTCGATGAGCCCGGCGGCGACGTCCCCTGCCCACGTCGGGCTGCCGATCTGGTCGGACACGACCTCGACGGTCTGACGCTCACCCTCGAGCCGGATCATGGTGTCGACGAAGTTTGCCCCTGGGCCGCCGTACACCCATGCGGTGCGCACGACGTGCGAGCGGCCGGGAAGCTCAGCGCGCACGGCGCGTTCACCCGCGAGCTTCGTGCGGCCGTACGCGCCGTGCGGCCCGGTCTCGTCGTCGACGTCGTACGGGTGGTCGGCGGTGCCGGCGAACACGTAGTCCGTCGACACGTGCAGCAGGCGGCCGCCGTACCGGGACAGGGCATCGGCCAGCAGCCGAGGGCCCAACTCGTTGACGGCGGCCGCGGTCGCCTCGTCGTCCTCCGCCGCGTCGACCGCTGTGTAGGCCGCTGCGTTCAGCACCACCTCAGGACGTTCGGCGACGACAGCCGCGTCCACAGCAGCTGCGGACGTGATGTCCAGGTCGTTTCTCGTCAGGCTGACGGCATCAGCGCCCTCGGCCCGCAGCAGGCGCGCCGCGTGCGTGGCCACCTGGCCGCCGGCTCCGGTGATCAGCCACCGCACGTCACTGACCGCCTTCGGCGTAGCGCGACTCGACGGCGGCCTTGACCGGCTCCCACCAACCACGGTTCGCCGAATACCACTCGATGGTCTGCGCGAGGCCGGCCCGCAAGTCGGGATACTGCGGCGTCCAGCCGAGTTCCGTGCGCAGCTTGCTCGCGTCGATCGCGTATCGCAGGTCGTGCCCGGCCCGGTCGGTCACATGGTCATACCAGTCGGACGGCTTGCCCATCAGCGCCAGGATCGTCGTCAGCACGTCCTTGTTGTTGCGTTCGCCGTCCGCACCGATCAGGTAGGTGTCACCGGCGGTGCCCTGGTCGATGATCGTCCACACCGCGGCGTTGTGGTCGTCGACATGGATCCAGTCGCGGACGTTCTCCCCAGCGCCGTAGAGCTTCGGGCGAATGCCGGCGAGCACGTTGGTGATCTGGCGCGGGATGAACTTCTCGATGTGCTGGTACGGCCCGTAGTTGTTCGAGCAGTTCGAGATCGTCGCGGTCAGGTCGAAGGAGCGCACCCACGCCCGCACGAGCAGGTCCGAGCCGGCCTTGGTGGAGCTGTACGGGCTCGACGGGTTGTACGGCGTGTCCGGGGTGAACCGGGCCGGATCGTCCAGCTCGAGATCGCCGTACACCTCGTCGGTCGAGACATGGTGCAGGCGCACGCCGTGGCGCCGGACCGCCTCGAGGATCGTGAACGTGCCGACCAGGTTGGTACGGACGAACGGTTCGGGATCACGCAGCGAGTTGTCGTTGTGCGACTCGGCGGCGAAGTGGACCACGAGATCAGTCTGGGCCGCCAACGCGTCGACGACCGCCGCGTCGGAGATGTCACCCTTGACCAGCCGGACGCGGTCGCGCACCGGGTCGAGGCTGGCCTCGTTCGCGGCGTACGTCATCGCGTCGAGCACGGTGATCTCGACGTCGGGGCGGTGCGCACAGGTGTAATGGACGAAGTTGGCGCCGATGAAGCCGGCGCCCCCGGTGACGAGGATCCGCATGCTCTACACGTCCGCGAACCGCGGGGCGGCGGCGTCCTTGGCCGACAGCTGCGCCGGGTCGGCCGGGTCGACCGGGATGGGCCACGCGATGCCGAGACCGGGATCGAGCGGGCTGACCGCGACACCCGCCATGCCCGGCGTCCATTCGACGCCGAAGCAGTAGACGTACTGGCAGCCGGCCGGCGAGATCGACTGGAAGCCGTTGCACACGCCCGCAGGCACGAACATCTGCACGCCGACCGTCAGTTCCTGCGTCACGAGCGTGCCGTGCGTCGGCGACCCGGGACGCGTGTCGAGCCACGCCCCGAACGCGACGCCGGAGGCGAGACCGATCAGTTTGTCGGCGGTCTCCCCGTGCAACCCGCGGAGACCGCCGTGTGCGGTGTACGTGACATTGACCTGGGCCCAGCGCTCCGGCACGGGCACACCGGCCTCGGCGAAGCCCGACGTACGGAAGAATTCGCGGACGGTGCCGCGTTCGTCGGTCACCGCCTTGGTCGTGATACGCACCAGGCCGTCGATCGACGTCGGCTGCACCTGCATGGGCACCAGCTCAACGGCCATCGATGAACTCCGTCGCCGTCTGGCGCAGGTAGGTCGCGTAGCTCGACTTACCCATCCGCTCGGCGATGTCATGGGCGTCCTGGGCGGTGATGAAGCCGCGCCGCATCGCGATCTCCTCGAGACATGCGATGGTGATGCCCTGCCTGTGCTGGAGGGTCTGGACGAACTGGGATGCCTCGATCAGGGAGTCCTGGGTGCCGGTGTCGAGCCAGGCCGTGCCCCGGCCGAGATCGACGAGATCGAGCTCTCCCCTTTCGAGGTAGACCCGATTGAGGTCGGTGATCTCGAGCTCGCCGCGGGCGGACGGCGTCAAGGCCGCCGCGAACTCCACGACCTGCGCGTCGTAGAAGTACAGGCCCGTGACCGCGAGATTCGACCGCGGAGCGGCCGGTTTCTCTTCGATGTCGAGCACCCGGCCCTCGGCGTCGAGCACCGCTACGCCATAGCGCTCCGGATCCCGGACCCGGTAGCCGAACAGCGTGCAGCCGCCGCCGCTCTCGACGCGGCCCGAGGCCGCGACGAGGCTGCCGCCGATACCGTGCCCGAAGAAGATGTTGTCGCCAAGGACGAGCGCAACCGGCTTACCCGCGATGTGCTCGGCGCCGATCAAGAAGGCCTGGGCCAGCCCGTCCGGTGACGGCTGCACGGCGTAGGACAGCGCGATCCCCCACTGGCTGCCGTCGCCGAGCAGGCGCTCAAACTGATCGCGGTCCTGCGGCGTCGTGATCACGAGGATGTCGCGGATACCGGCGAGCATGAGCACCGAGATCGGATAGTAGATCATCGGCTTGTCGTAGACGGGCAGCAACTGCTTGCTGACCGCAAGCGTCAGCGGGTACAGGCGCGTACCGCTGCCGCCGGCGAGGACGATGCCTTTCACGGTCCGCAGCCTAGTTGGCGCCCGATCACGAATCGTGCATCGGGACCCTGCCGGCGCACGCCGTCCTACCCGGCGTGACGAGCGTCAGCTGGCGGCGTAACGCTGCCTCAGGGCGCGCCGCCGGTTCGTTCCCTCTTCGTTCCTGCCCTTCTGCACGAAGATCATGTTGTGGTAGAAGTGCACGGCGACGACGTGCTTGTCGTAGTACGACGGCTCGTAGTTCTCATCCACGTACTCCTCGTAGTTGAGACTGTCCGCGAGCCGTTTGCCCAGCGCCATCGTCGTGGCCGTGCTGAGCAGATCCTCGCTGCCACCCCACTCGGGCCAGTACGAGGATTGGGCGTCCTCGATGACGTAAATACCGTTCTCGGCGAGCAGCGGGAAGAGCGTCTCGAAGGACGGCAGCACGTGGAAAACGCGGTGGCTGCCGTCATCGACGATGATATCGAAGGGGCCTGATTCCTCGTTGATGCGCATCAGTAGCCCAGGATCGGACTGGTCGCCCTGATACACCCTGATGCGCTCTTCGGCCACGAACGACTTGTCCTCGATGTCGAGTCCGACGATCTGACCGTTCGGGAAGAAGTGCTTCCACATCCGCAGCGATGCCCCGCCGTCCTCGTGCCGCCCGTAACCGCCGATACCGATTTCGAGCAGCCGGACCGGCTCATCGCGCAACGACTCGAGATGCCTCTGATAGTGCGGCGTGTAGCGATGAGTGCCCCACTTGTCGGTGCGGAAATGCTTGGCGAGCTCGGTAAGGCTCTTGGACTTCTCGGCCCACTCGCGAGCCTTGTGCTCGGCCTCGAGCCGTTGCATCCGCCGCCCACGCGACTTGCGCGCCGAGACCTTGAGGTCGTGCGCACGCTGCCAGGCTGTGTGTCCGATAGCAGTCTTGATCAGGCGGCGGACACGCGATGGGTTGGCCATGCGGTCATCCTGGCGAAATCGCGCCTCGATGTCACCCGGTACCGCCCGGTCGCTCAGGTCGGTTTCTAGCGCCGCCCCTTGAGCAACGCGCGAGCGGGGGCCCGCAACCCGCGCGGCAGGACACGCGCGGCCGCACCGAGGTGCCGCACGCGGATCGTCAGCTCGCCCCGTTTTCCGGCGGACAGTCTGAGCGTGGCGCGTCCGATGTCGTGCGGGACGGCGAGCAAGGCCTGCTGTGAGAGAGGGCCCCGCTTGATGCCCAGAGGCGCGTCGCGTTCCACCCCGTCGCGAGCGAAGCGAATCCTGACCGTCCAGGTACCTGCCGCGGCCAGTACCGGAGCGAGGTCGACGGCCGCCGACCACCCCGCCCACGCCAGACGGGTGAGCTCCTCGCCGGTGCCCTTCACAAGGTCGGAGCGGCGGCGACGTTCGGCCGGAATCGCCAGCTCGGTCGCGTCGCCGGTGCGCAGCACCACGACTACGTGATCGTCGGCCCGCGCCGCCAGCTGGGTCAGGTACGCGTAGCCGCCGAGTTCCAGTCGGCCGCCGCGGATCCGCGCTTCGTCCAGTCCAACGGTCAACCGCACGTGCTCGCTGATGTCGTAGACGTCATCGGGCACGCGCCAGCGTGGGTCCCGGAATCCCGGCAGCCAGGCGTACACCCGGCCACCCTCCAAGACCGTCACCAGTGGCAGGCGCACGCCCGTCCGCGCCGGGCCGGCGTGGGTCGACGAGGCCCGGCTCGGTGCCACCTGGCCGGCACTGTTCTCCTCGGCGAGCATCCACGCCGGGCGCAGCGCGCCGTGGCGCAACAGCCGGACGAACACCCCCACCCGTGGCGCCAGACCGTCCTCGACGCCGGCCGGTGCGGACGCCGACACCGCCGCGGCTAGTTCCCGCAACTGCTCCTCGGGAAACGCATCGTCGGCGGCCACCGCGTGGATCGCGGCCTCGTGGACGGTCGAGCCGAGCACCTCGCGAAACCGCGCGGCCCGCTCGTTCGCGTCGTGCCCGGCCAAGTCGACCGTGACGTCAGAAAGCGCACGGGCTGCGTCACCTAGACTTTCCACGGTGTTCGACGGTAGCCGGTACAGCATCGATGGCAGGCAGCGGTGAAGGTCAGCGTCGTCGTCCCCGTCTGGAACCCGGGCCCGAACCTCGGGCGATGCCTGGACAGCTTGCTCGGGCAGACCCTCGCCCCCGACGACTACGAGCTCGTTCTGGTCGACGATGGGTCGACCGACGGGACGGCCGCGCGGCTGGACGCACTGGCCGCCGAGCTGGGTGACCGCGTCCAGGTCCTGCACATCCCGAACTCCGGCTGGCCAGGGCGCCCGCGCAACGTCGGCGTGGCCGCGGCCCTGGGCGAGTACGTCCAGTTCGTCGACAACGACGACGTCCTCGACCGCGGCGCGCTGAAGAGCCTGTACGAGCTGGCCAGTGCGTCGGAGGCCGACATCGTCCTTGGGAAACTGTCCAGCGATTTTCGTGGCGTGAACCGCGGGGTGTTCCGCAAGACGGTGACGCGTCGCACGGTGGCCGACTACCCGGTGATCGACAGCCTGACGCCGCACAAGCTGTTCCGCCGAGCCTTCTTGGAGCAGCACTCGATCCGGTTTCCGGAGGGCCGGACGATCCTCGAGGACCAGGTCTATGTTGTCCGCGCGTACGTCAAGGCCACCTCGATCGCGGTGCTGGCCGATCATGCCTGCTATTTCTATCTGCGGCGGATCGGCTCCGGGCGCAATGCCGGCGACGTGGCTATGGTGCCGGGCCCGTACGCCGAAGCGCTGGGGCAGGTACTCGACGTCATCGAGCAAGAGGTACCGCCCGGTGAGCTGCGCGACCGGTTGCACCGCCGGTTCTACACCTCGGAATTGCTTGGACGGCTCAGCGGCAAGCCGATGCTTGGCTACGCGGCTGCGTACCGTCGCGAGCTCACCGCGGCGGTGCGTTCCGTCGTAACCCGCCACTTCGCCGCGGGAGTCCACCACGGATCCGGCGCGGCCATCCGGCTCCAAGGACGGCTGCTGCGTGACGGCGATCTGCCGGCGCTCGTCGCGCTGGCCGAGCAGTACGAGCGGATCTCGCTGCGGGCGACGACCGCGCCACCGCGGTGGCGAGACGGCGCGCTGCGCCTCGATGTCCGGGCGGCGCTGCACTGGGGGGACGACCTGCTGCGCTGCGAACGGTCACCAACTGGCTGGGTTCTGCCCGCGGGCCTGGCCCCGGACGTCCCCGCCGACGAACGGGCGATCGGAGATGAACGGGACCAGCCCGACACCGAGCTGACCATGATCTCTCGGGCTGACTCGGTGTCGTTCGCGCTCGTCAACGGCCTCGAAGTGCGCATCGACGACGACGGTGTCATTCGGGTCGAGGGCACGGTGTCGATCGACCCCCGTACCGCGATGGGCAACCGACCGTTGACCGACGGCGTGTGGGACGTGCGGGTATGGCTGCGGTTCGCGGGATGGAGCCGCACCGCGCCGCTGGCACCTGTCGCCGGGCTGCCCGAACCACCGGCTCCGGCACTCATGGGCGACGGCCGCGCGGTAATCCCGTACTGGACGCGCCCGAAGCCGACCATCGCGCTCGACGTCGGGCAGTGGACCCGAGCATTGGCAGCCGAGACGGCGCCGACGTCCACCCTGCGGACCGCCCGACGGCGCGACATCGTCTGCACCCTGCAGCTGGCCGGCCTGTCCGGTTCACCGGGCCTGGACGCGCACCTGCTGTGGGAACCGCTCGACGGGACGACTGGTGGAGTCCTGGCGCTTCCCATCCGACTGGTGCCGGGTGCGAGCACCGTGTCGGCGACGGCGCGCCGTCCGCGGCTTCCGCGAAACGGCGTCTGGCGAGTCTGGCTGCGAATCGGCGAGCTCGGCGGATCACCCGCATCGGCGCTGCCGTGGTTCGTCCGACGACGGGGCGCGCGCCTGATCATCGAGCGTCTAGGCAGCGGCTGACGGCTGCGCGCTGAGGGATCAGCGCGAGCGTCGCAGGCGTGCCCGCATCCGCGACCGTAGGCCCAACCGCGCCCGCAGTGTCCGCCGCACCAGAGCGGCCACTTCGTCGTCGGCGATCACCGTCGGCGCCGTGGCGCGGCCCACCCGGATGCTTGAACCGGTGGGCCGCGGCGCGCCCCACCGCGGCACGTCCAACGCGAGGAGCACCTGCCATACGCCGCGCTTCAGGGGCGGCAACGGCGCGGTGAGCGTTACGACTCCGGGCGTCGCGACACTCGGGCCCGGCTCGAGTTCGACCACTCGGTTCGCGCCCGATCGGAGTTGTAGCGCAACGGCTAACGGCTCGTCTCCCACGACCGCGAGCCGCAGGTTGAGCTGCAACGCACCGTCTTGCAGCCGGATGCCGCCTGAGGTCGCCCCGGCCAACACATGTCTGGCCGTCGTCTTGCCGCTCGCGGCCACGTCGAGGCTCAAGTTGTCGTAGCTTTCGGTCCAGTACGGCAGCATCGTCGTTCCCGATATCACTGCCGGGTGACGCCCCGCAGTCGCCCGCTCGGACCGGTCGGCACCAAGCCTGGATTCCTTCGACCAACCAGTCTGCGACGTCCTGACGTAGAAGTCCCATACCCCGGACGTCAGGGAGCGCCCGCCGCCCAACGTCCTGGGGGCGAGCCGGGCCGTCGCTCGGTAGCTGAGCCAGGCGGATTCCCCGTCTCGGTGGATCTCCACGGTGGACTCGGTCGGGACCGGCCACTCCTCGCTGTCCTTTCGTCGGCGCGCCACAACCTGCAGCTGGCCCGAGTGCAGCTGTGCCGTGCAGTCCAGCGCCTCGAGCGGCACCTCGGCCATCAGCGCGGGCGTGGTCAGCAAGACCCTGTCGCCGAGGCAGCGGTAGCGCCAGGGAGCACCTGTATCGCGTTCGACGAGCGAGCCTTCGACGTCCAGAACGAGCTGCCCGGCCGCGTCCCAGGACAAATCGGTCAACCGCCCGCTGGAACGGACGCCCACCTGATGCGCGACGTACGCGACGAGATCGTCGAATCGGTTCGCGCGCAGCAGCGCTGCTCGAACGCGCTGCGGCGGGGACAAGCCGTCGTCCACGCTGCGCGGTATGGCTTCCTCGGCGACTGCCCTCGCCTCGTCGAAGAGCTGCCGTTGGTAGTCGCGGTCCTGAGCCAGGAACGACGCGCCGTCCAACCGAGCGAGCACCTCTTGGCGCAGCGGCCGGCGCAGGCACCGTTCGCGCAGCGGGCCGGGCTCCGTGTTGCGCTCGATTATCTCGATCACCTCGCGCACGTAGCCGTAGTAGCTTGGCGGGTCGATGCGCTGGTAACCGGCGTTGCCGGCGTCAGACCGACCGACGTGGAAGTAGCAGTGGTAGTCGCCCAGGACCGAGATCCGCTCGGCCCGGAAGTAGGACTCGACGACGAAGACGTGGTCCTCGAGGCGCCGCTTCCCTTCCGGGAAGCGCAGGCCAACCGCCGTGACGAATGCGGCGCGAAACAGCTTGTGGGGGGTCAGAGAGTCCATCAGCGGCGCGTTCTCGAGCGTCGCGATCGGCCTGGACTGGGCGAACAACGCCTTTGCGACACCCCGGTGATGACCCGCGTATCGGCCGATGACGACGTCCGAACGGTTCACGTCCGCGTAGTCGACCAGCCGCTCGAGAGCCTCGGTGCCGAACCAGTCGTCGTGATCGGCGAAGAAGAGGTACTTCCCGCGCGCGACGTCCATGCCGAGATTGCGCGGACGGCCCGGCCAGCCGCTGTTCGGACCGTGCAGGACGATCACGTTGTCGCGCTCGGCGGCGAGCCTGTCGAGCCGCGCCGGCGTCTCGTCCGTCGACCCGTCGTCAACGAAGATCACCTCGAACTCGCCGGGAGGCAGACTCTGGCGGCCCAGCGAGTCGATCAACCGCTCGATGTGCTCGCCGGTGTTGTAGGTGGCGACGATGACACTGACCCGGATCGACATCAGCCGACCGGTGCGAACGCTCATCGCGGCATCGCCTGCGCCGCCGGTCCGCTCGCGGCGTCCTCGTCCAGCTCCGCCGGCGGCGCCAACGCGTCGGCGGCGTCACCGCCGGCGGCGATGAGTGCCGAGCGCTGCTCGTCGGCTCGGTCGGCGAGGTCGTCCACCGCCTGGCGGAACAGGGTCATCGGATCCAGCGACGGATCGCCGAGCAGGTGCGCGCGCACCGTGCGCCGATGTTCGCGCATCTGGTCCGCACCGCGCGCAGCGGTCAGGCCATCGGTGAGTCCGCAGGCCGGCCTGATCAGGTACGCGGCCCCGGCCGACGGATTGACGTCGCGGAACGTCTCCTCGTCCATGCCGGCCGTATTGGTGACGAAGTACGGCTTGCCCGAACGCAGGTAGTCCGACACCACGCTGGAGATGTCGCTCACCAGCGCGTCCGACTCGTCGAACAGGTCGTAGAGCGCGCGAGAGTTGTCGAGCACACACGCGTGCGGGGCGCCGGCGGCAGTGATCATGGCCGCGATGTCCTTGTCGGCCGCCGCGGTCTCGGGGTCGACGGTCCCGGTCAACGGGTGCGGCTTGTAGACGACGCGGACGCCGTCCGTAGCCAGCAACGTACTCACGATCGCCCGACCGAAGGTGACCAGCGAGGTGGCGTACCGATCGTCGGTCCAGCCCTCCCACGTCGGCGCGTACAGCACTGTGAACGGGTCGCCCGGCGGCCCGGACGCCTCGTGGATCGCGTCAAGCTGCGGTCGACCCACCAGCACGATCTCGTCGTCGCGGACGCCGACCTGGGCGCGGAGGTAACGCTCCCGGCCGGCGTCGCCCGCGACCCAGACCTCGTCGTACACCTTCGTGGCCGGGTTGAAGCTCGCGGTCTTGTCGCTGTCCCCGTGCCCGATGAACGCGCTCTTCATCCCGGGTTCGCGCAGCAGGTGGAGGTTGCGCCCGACGTTGGCCACGTACAACGCCACCCGCACGCTCGGCATCTGGAAGTTCATGACGTCGGCGGTGAACGGCAGGCACAGCGCCGGCACCGACGTCGGACCGAAGCGGTCGAGGTAGCGGCGTTCACGCAGTAGCACCAGCACCGGGCGGTCGAGACGGGCCATGGTCTCCAGCCACATGTTCACCTGATAGACCGAGTCGTTGCCGCCTGAGAAGTACAGGACGACCAAGGGCGCCAAGTCGAGCACGGCTTGCTGCGCGATGGCCAGGCGGTGCTCGTCGTCGGTGAGCCGTCGCAACGCGAGCACGTGGGCGGCGAGCGGCACACACGGCACGAGCGCCACGAGGACCATCGCGAGCACGGCCGCGATCACCAGCCCGTAGTGAGCACGGCCCGACACCGCGAGCGCCACGAGGAACAGGACGTCGGCCCGGGCCGCCACCGACGACGCTACGTTCAGCCTTTCGGTCAGTTCCGGCGGTAACTCGGCGCTGGGCACGGGCAGGTTGAACGTCTCCAACTGGCGCAGCCGCATCCGACGCACGCTGGTGCGCAAACCGGTGTCCAGCCCGAGGACGATGTGGTGGACGAGAATGCCGGCCACCACGATGCCGACCGTGCTCTGCGAGGGATGGTCGGCGCGGACCAGGTACAAAACGAACAGCGACTGCCGGATGAAGGCTCGCCAGTTCGGGGCGGCGCCGACGGCCGAGAGCATCCGGACGAACTGCTCGGGCGCAATGCGCGAGAGCGCGGCGTCGACGATGTAGATCGCCACCGCTGCGCCAACCAGCACACCGAGGTGCACCAGCACGGCGCCGGCGAACAGAAGCGCGTAAAGCCCGGTCAGTACGGCCGCAAGCGCGAACGCAAGCGCGGTCACCGCTCGTCGCCGTGGGCGATCTCGGCATCGTCGGTGACAACCGCGAGCTCGTGCGCGATCACCTCCGCGTCGCTGATGTCGCCGATCTCGTTGCCGACGGCTTGGTCGGGGACGACGCTGGGCACCGAAGAGACGTCGCGGCGCACGTCGATCACCTGGCCCGTCAGGCCCGATGCGACGACATCCAGGACGCTGGCGGCCACAGCCGCGCTGTCGAGCAAGGTGCCCTCGGGCTCGTGGCCGAACGCCTGGACGCGCATGGGGGTCCGGGTCCGCTCGGGATTGACGACGTTCACGTGGATGCCGTCCTCGGACCACTCGTCGGCCAGCGCCTGGGCCAGGTTCACAACGCCGGCCTTCGCAGCGGAGTACACCGCATACGAGCCACGTCCGCGTGTGTAGGAACTCGACGTGAACAGCACGAGGTGCCCACCGGTCTCCCGCAGATAGGGGTAGCTCGCACGCGCGACGTGGGTGGGGCCCGTGAAGTTCACGCCGATCTGCGCCTGCAGATCGTCGTCGCTCATCGAGACCAGCGAACCCGTCACCAGGTTGGCTGCGGTGAGGACCACGGCGTCGATCCGCCCGGTTCGGGCGTGCACCTCCTGCAGTGCCTGACGCACGTCCTCGGGCCGCTCGATGTGTGTGCCGGTCGTCGATCGGCTGAAGGAGAAAACCTCACACCCGACCTGGCGGGCGAGGTCCGCCACGTCCTTGCCTATCCCGTAGCTGCCCCCGAACACGACGATGGTCCGGCCATCCAGCAGCGTGCCCAGCTCGTCCGCGCTGTTGTGCCTGGCCAGGTGGGACGCAAGCTGGAACAGCTTGTCGGCCAGAAACAGATCGATCGGGAAGGTGATCTTCATGTTCTGCTCGTCGCCGGGCACGACCTGGATCGGCACGCCGGGCAGGTAGCGCAGGACTACGCCGCAGTCGTCGGTGGCCCGGAAGTCAGGATCGGCCGCCGCGAGTTCGTAGGCCCGGCGGATGGTCGAGAGCCGGAACGCCTGCGGAGTCTGACCGCGGCGCAGGCGGCTGCGGTCAGGGATCTCGACGATCTGGTCACGATCGTCGACGCGGATGATCGTGTCTGCCGACGAGATCGCGACGTCGACGGCCTCGTAGGTCTGCAACGCCGCCACGCAGCCCGTGACGACGCGCGGCGGCAGCAGCGGTCGCACCGCGTCATGGAACAGGACGTTGCACTCGCGCTCGCCGAGGTACTCGATCGCGGCGAGGCTCGAAGAATTGCGGTCGGTGCCGCCGGCCAGGACACACGACACCTTGGGCAGGTCGGCACGTCCGAGCACCAATTGTTCGGCGTCAGTGACGAAGTCGGCAGCCATGACCACCACGATCTCGTCGATCTCGGCACACGCCTGCAACGCCTCGACCGTGTGTTCCAGGACGGTCTTTCCCGCGACCTTGAGCAGTTGCTTCGGCCGGTTCAAGCCCACCCGCGATCCCTGCCCGCCCGCCAACACCGCGGCGACAGTGGGGAGGCGCAACATCTGCCCGCCCGTCATCCGGCGGACCGTCCGGGTAGGTGATACGCCGGGTAGGTAGGGTCCGGGCGAGGGGTCGACGTCGCGCCACCGGGTTCAACAAGCACGTGCCTTATCGTGCACCATGGCACCCGGGCACGCACCCGTGGCCCAGTGCCCGCGCGCAGCGTCATCGCCGGGACAGGCGGGCTGGAGTGCCGACAATCGTCGCTGTCACGTGATCGGCCCCGCCGTCCGAAACCCGCCAGCGCTTGTCGGCGACACCAGGCAGACTCGGGGACGTGCTGCTTCCCGACGACGACATCTGCTATCGCGCGGTCAGCTCGCGCGATGCGCGCTTCGATGGCTGGTTCTACACCGCGGTGCGCACCACCGGCATCTACTGCCGACCGTCCTGCCCGGCCATTACCCCGCACCGCAGGAACGTCACGTTCCATCCGAGTTCCGCCGCCGCTCAGCGGGCGGGTTATCGGGCGTGCAAGCGCTGCCGTCCGGACGCCTCGCCGGGCTCGCCGGAGTGGCACGTCCGCAGCGACGTCGCGGGCCGGGCCCTGCGGCTCATCGACGACGGCGTCATCGACCGGGACGGCGTGCCGGGTCTGGCCCGTCGGTTGGGTTACTCCGAACGTCAGGTGCATCGCACCCTCGTTGCAGAGGTCGGCGCCGGCCCGTTGGCGCTGGCCCGGGCCCAGCGCGCCCAGACAGCGCGGGTGCTGCTCGAAACCACCGAACTGCCGGCCGCCGACGTCGCGTTCGCGGCAGGATTCTCCAGCGTGCGGCAGTTCAACGACACGGTGCGCGAGGTGTTCGCGACCACCCCCGGCGCCCTTCGTGCCAGCCACCGCAGCGACTTCCCGGCCGACCCCGGTGTCGTGACCCTGCGCCTGCCCTACCGCACGCCGATGACGGTTTCCACCGTCCTGGACTTCCTGGGCGCTCATGCGGTGCCCGGCCTGGAAACCTACGTCGACGGCGTATTCACCCGAGTCGTCCCCGCCCCGAGCGGTCCGGCGCTCGTCGCGTTGTCGGCCGGCGAACACTTCGTCCTGTGCCGGGCGCGGCTGCACGATCTGCGTGACCTCGTCACGGTCGTCGCGCGGGTACGGCGCCTGCTCGATCTCGACGCCGACCCGGTCGCCGTCGACGAGGTGCTGGGCGGCGATCCCGCCCTTGCTGCCCTCGTCCGCAAGCGTCCGGGCCTGCGCGCGCCGGGCGCTGTGGACGGCTTGGAGACCGCAGTGCGGACGATCGTCGGGCAACAGATCTCTGTCACCGGTGCCCGCTCCGTGCTCGGGCGCATCGTTGCCGAGCACGGCAGCCCGGCATTCGACGGCGAGCCGTGGCTGTCGTTCCCCACGGCCGAAGCCCTCGCCGTGCTGGATTCGGCTTCGTTGCCGATGCCGCGGGCACGCGGCCGTTCGGTGCGGTCACTGGCGGCAGCGTTCGCGTCGGGCAACCTGGAGCTGGGGCCGGGTAGTGATCGCGACGACGCCCGCGCGGCCCTGCTGGCGCTGCCCGGGATCGGACCATGGACGGCCGACTACCTGTGCATGCGTACCGTCGGGCACCCCGACATCCTGCTCTCGAGCGATCTGGTCGTTCGCAGGGCCGCGGATGACCTCGGGGTCGACCTCGGCGACGGGCGGGAGGCCTGGGCGCCGTGGCGCTCGTACGCGACGTATCACCTGTGGGCCCATCTGTACGCCGATCTCTGGAGTGTGAAGCCATGACCGTCTGGACCACCGTCGACTCGCCGTTGGGCGGACTGCTCGTCGCCCGCGACGACGTCGGCATCACCCACCTGTACCTGCCGAGCGGACGCCATCCACGGTCCGCGGCGTCGGGCTGGACGCGCGACGACGCCGCATTCGACGACGTCCGCGGGCAACTCGGCGAGTACTTCGCGGGGGCCCGCACCACGTTCGACCTCCCGCTGCACGCCACCGGGTCGCAGTTCCAGCAGCGGGTCTGGGCCGCCCTGCTTCAGATCCCGTGCGGCGAGACGAGAAGCTACGGCGCGCTGGCAGCTTCGCTCAGCTCCCCCTCCGCGTCACGGGCCGTCGGGATGGCGAACGGACAGAATCCGATCTCGATCGTCGTTCCCTGCCACCGGGTGATCGGTGCGGACGGCTCGCTCACCGGCTACGGCGGGGGGCTGCCGGCCAAGAAATGGCTGCTCGCCCACGAAGCGGAGCACGTGCCGGTCGGCCTGTTCGCCGGGTCCTGCGAGCCGGCGCTGGAAGGCGTAGGCGACAGCGATTCGCGGAGGCGCGCTGGGAGGTGACCGCAACAGTGCGGTCCGCAGCGGCGGACGGGCTCAGTGGTAGCGGTTCTGCGCGGCAGCCAGCCCGTCGGTCAGCAGTGTCTCGACGGCGTCTGCGGCGCGGTCGACCTCGAAGCCGAGATCCTTGCGTTCGGCGGCGGGGAAGTCCCGCAGCACGTAGTCGGCGAGGTCCTGACGTCCCGGTGGACGGCCGATGCCGAAGCGCACCCGTACGTAGTCGTTGCCGCTGAGCGCGGAGGTCGTGGACCGCAACCCGTTGTGCCCCCCGTCGCCCCCACCGCACTTGAGCCGCAACGTTCCGAACGGAATGTCGAGCTCGTCGTGGACGACGACGATTCGCTCGATCGGGATCCGGTAGAACCGGGCGAGCTGGTTGACCGGACCGCCCGACTCGTTCATGTACGAGCGCGGCTTGGCCAGCACGACCGGCACACCGGCCAGGCGCCCTTCGACGGCGTCGACCCGGCCACCGGACGCCTTGTGGGTCTTGAAACGCCCCCCCAGCCGGACGCCCAGCAGGTCGAGAACCAGAAAGCCGGCGTTGTGGCGGGTGGCCTCGTACTTGGGCCCGGGATTGCCGAGGCCGACGACCAGGAACCTGTCGTCGGCCACGGCGGGTGCGCTCCCCGGATCCTGCTCGGACGGGTGGTGCTGGATCCGGACTGCTACTCGGACTTGCCCTCGGTGCCGTCGCCCGACTCGCCGTCCGACTCTGCGTCGGATTCGCCCTCGGCTGCGTCCGGCGCCTCCTCGACGATGCCGAGCTCCTCGACAGCCTCGGCGACCTCGGCTTCGAGGTCCTCGGCCGTCGGGGCCTCGGAAATCGACAGGAGCAAGATCTCGGCGTCGGTGACGAGGGTCGACCCAGCCGGCAAGGTGACGTCGGCGGCGGTGACCTGGGCGCCGATCGCGAGGTCGTCGATGCTGACCTCGAACTCCGTGGGGATGTTCGTGGCCTCGGCCTCGACGCTGACGGTCGTGTTCTCCTGATTGAGCAGGCCGCCGGGAACGACCTCGCCGGTGATGATGATCGGGACGTCGACGGTCACCTTCTCACCGCGGCGGACGGCCAGCAGGTCGACGTGCTCGAAATAACCCTTGATCGGATGCCGCTGGATCGACTTCGGGATCACGAGCTGCTCGCCACCCTCGATGTCGAGCGTCAGCAACACGTTGGTGCCACCGTTACGCACGGCGGTGGCGAACTCGCGGGCAACGAGGGCAACGTGGCGCGGATCGGCACCGTGGCCGTAGATGACGGCCGGCACCTTGCCGTCGCGGCGAGTGCGGCGGGCGCCGCCCTTGCCGAACTCGGTGCGCGTCTCGGCTGACAGTCGGACCTCGGACACAGCGGTGCTCCTTGCAAGTCTGTGATCAGAAAACTCTGATCGGTATGGCCTGGTGTCTCGTCGCGATGCCTCGGACGCGGGACGCGCGTCGACGAACGACACCGCGTCGATGACGGATTACGCAGGTGCGATCCCTCGCCGGGCAACCAGCAAAGCCTACTAGCCACGGCGATCGCAGCCGACCACCGGGTCGTAACGCGCATTGCCCGGCCACCCGGAGACGCGGTACCGCCGGTCGCTCCGCACGCGTGCCCACACGCGCACCCGATCCGCTCCGTAGCATCGAGCGAATGTCGAGCCGTCCGCCTGTTGCCGTGCGGGTCCGCGTCCCGGCCAAGGTCAACCTGCAGCTGTCCGTGGGTCCGTTGGGCGACGACGGCTTCCACGACCTCGTCACGGTCTTCCACGCGGTCGACCTCGTCGACGAGATCGTGGCTCGGCCCGCCGACGCACTCGCTCTCACGGTCAGCGGCGAGGGCGCCGACACGCTGCCGACCGACGAACGCAACCTCGCGTGGCGGGCGGCCCGCCTGCTCGCCGACACCGCCGGGCTGGACCCGCAGGTGCACCTTGACGTGCGCAAGGCGATCCCGGTTGCCGGCGGCCTGGCCGGTGGCTCGGCCGACGCCGCGGCCACGCTGATCGCCTGCGCGCGGATGTGGGATCTCGACGTCGTCGTCGCCGACCTGGTCCCGCTCGCGGCCCGGCTGGGCAGCGATGTTGCGTTCCTGCTCCTCGGCGGCACCGCGCTCGGCACGGGCCGCGGCGAAGTCCTGGCCCCCGTCCCCTGCTCCGCCACGCTGCACTGGGTCCTCGCCGTCGCGGACGTGGGGATCTCCACCGCGGACGCCTACCGTGAACTCGACCGGCTGCGCGCCGCACCCCACGCGCCTGGGCCCGCTGCTGCACCCGACGCCCTGCTCGCGGCGCTCGAGTCCGGCGAGGTCGAGCGCATCGCAAGCCACCTGCGCAACGACCTGCAGGCCGCGGCACTGTCGCTGATGCCGCAGCTCGCGGACACCCTCGCCGCCGGCAACGCCGCGCTCGCCGGCCTCGTGTCCGGCTCCGGGCCGACCTGCGCCTTTTTGTGCCGTGACGCGGCCGACGCCACGGTGCTCGCCGCGGAACTCGAGGCCGCCGGCGTGTGCCGCACGGCGCGGGTCGCCACCGGCCCGGCGCACAGTTCGGCGGTCGGCTGATGGCCAACCTCGTCAATCTCGAGGCCGTGGGCAAGTCCTTCGGCACGACGACCGTGCTCGACGGCGTTTCCCTGGGCATCTCCGACGGCGAGCGCATCGGGGTCGTCGGCCGCAACGGCGGCGGCAAATCCACCCTGCTCAAGCTGATCGTCGGCGACGAACGTCCCGACACCGGCCGGGTCACCGTCACCGGCGGCGCCCGCATCGCCGGCGTCGACCAGCGCGATGATCTTCCGGGCGGCACGTCCGTCCGCTCGCTCGTCGTCGGTGACGGCGCGGTGCACGAGTGGGCCGGTGACGCCGCCGTCCGCAGCATCCTGGCCGGGCTGGGGCTCGCGACCGTCGGTCTTGACGCCGATGTGGCCCGCCTGTCCGGGGGCGAGCGACGCCGGGTGGCGTTGTCCGCCGCGCTCGTGCAGCAGGCCGACCTCCTGGTGTTGGACGAGCCGACCAACCACCTCGATGTCGAAGGCATCACGTGGCTGGCCGAATATCTGAGCACGCGTCGCGGCGCACTGATCGTCGTGACCCACGACCGCTGGTTCCTCGACGCAGTCGTCGACCGCACCTGGGAGGTCACCGGGGCGTCGGTGCTGCAGTACGGCGGCGGGTACGCCGCCTATGTGCTCGCGCGGGCCGAGCGGGCCAAACAGGCCGACTCCGCCGAGGCGCGCCGGCAGAACCTGCTGCGCAAGGAACTCGCCTGGCTGCGCCGCGGCGCCCCGGCCCGGACGTCCAAACCGAAGTTCCGGATCGAAGCCGCGGAAGCCTTGATCGAGAACGTCCCGACCCCGCGCAGCGGCGTCGAACTGCGTGCGCTGGCGCAGCGCCGCCTGGGGCGACAGGTCGTCGACATCGAGGGCGTGACGGTCACCGTCGACGGTACACGCACCCTGCTCGACCACGTCACCTGGCACGTCGGGCCCGGCGACCGCGTCGGCGTCATCGGTGTGAACGGTTCCGGCAAGACGCATCTTCTCCGGTTATTGGCCGGCGAGCTGCCGCCCGGCTCGGGCAACGTCGTCATCGGCCAGACCGTCCACATCGGGCACTTGACGCAGGAGATCCGCGAGCTGCCGGACAACCTGCGCGTGCTCGAAGCGGTGAGCGAGGTCCGGACAACCGCCGAGCTGGGTGGCGTCGAGCTGTCGGCCGGCCAGCTCGCCGAACGATTCGGGTTCGCAAACGAAAAGCAGTGGACGCCGGTCAGTGACCTGTCCGGCGGCGAGCGGCGCCGATTGCAGCTGCTGCGACTACTGCTGACCCAGCCCAACCTGCTGCTGCTGGACGAGCCCACCAACGACCTCGACACCGACACCCTTCTGGCGCTCGAGGACCTGCTGGACCGCTGGGCGGGCACGATCGTCATCGTCAGCCACGACCGCTACCTGCTCGAGCGCGTGTGCGACACCACCGTCGCGCTGCTGGGCGACGGCACGCTCGCGGCGCTGCCCGGCGGGGTCGATGAGTACCTCGCCCGACGCGCCACGGCGGCCGGCGCCGCTGCCGACGAACGCGGGGAACGCGGGAGTGCCGACGAGAAGCTCGGACGCCGCGACGACACCCGGGCGACCCGGAAGGAACTAAGTCGCCTGGAACGACGCGTCGCAACGCTGGACAAGCGCGAGGGCACCCTGCACAACCAGCTCGCGGCGCAAGCGACGGACTACGCCGCCGTGGCCCGCCTGGATGCCGAGCTGCGCGAGGTCGTCAGCGAGCGCGAGGCGGCCGAGCAGGCCTGGCTCGAGCTCGCCGACTGAGCCGACCAAACGCTTCCCGGCGGTTGGAGCTACTTATTCTCGTCCACCCCCGGGATCGAGCTCGGATTCGTTCCCGACAACGTCGCGAGCATCTGCCGGACGTTCGTCAGCTGGGCGTTGATCGCGTTGCGGCGCTGGACGGCGGCCGCGAGTTCGCGGTCCGACTCGTCGCGGATGCGATCGGCCCGTGCCCCGGCCTCGGCCACAATTTGCTCTGCGCGCTGCTCGGACTCCGCGGCGATCTGGGCGGCACGCCGCTGCGAGTCCGACGCCGTCTGGTCCGCCTCCGCACGGGTACGGGCTACCACGTCGCGCGCCTCGTCCAGCACGTGCTCCATCTCGTCGGTGCGGTCCTGGAAGATCTGTTCGGCATGGTCTCGACGCTGCGCCAACGTCTGCTCGAAGTCGGCGGCGGCCTTGGCCGAGCGCGCCCGCTGCTCTTCGTAGATCGCCTCGGCCTCGCCGCGGCGGGCCATCGCCCGACGCTCGGCGTCGTCGATCATCTGGTCGGCGCTGCGCTTGGCTTCCTCGACGATGCGCACGGCCTCCTGGTCGGCGTTTTCGCGAGTCTCCCGCGCGTACCGGTCGGCGTCGTTGCGAGCGGCAGAGGTCTGCGTCTCGGCCTCGGCGAGGTTGTGCTGCACCTCGGCGACGGCGGCCGAACGCATCTCCTCCGCTTCCTCCTCAGCCATCGCCAAGATGCGGCCGACCCGCTTGCCGAAGTCGTGGAACGTCGGCTCGGCCGGCGGCATCGGCTTGGCCGAACGTTTGTCGCCGCCGTTGGCGGTGGCCTGCTGGTGCAGCGTCGCGACCTGGCCGGCGAGGTCGTCGGCTCGCGCGTTGGCCTCAGCGGCCGAGCGGGACAGCTCACTTAGATGCCGGTCTACCTCGGATGGCTCGTAGCCGCGCATCACGGTGCGGAATTGGCCGACGGTCTGATCACTCATGCGATTTCCTGCATCTCTCTATCGGCTGTCAGGTGGTCTTCGGCGCCGGTTTCTCGGTGTGGCGCGCCGGATTCGTCGTGGAGTATCGAGACGGTACTCGCCCGGTCGACCCTGCGTGACGGACAGTGCGGGTTCAATGACTGTCCAGCCCTTCCGGAGGTTTCGCTCGTCGAGGCGCCGGTGCCGGACCGAGTCGCAGTGGGCTCGGCCGGTTCCGCGGCGCACGGGCCGGTGCATCGGGCAAACGCGGGCCTGTCGGGGAGCCGGGCTCGCCCACAGCGGGCGCCGCCGCCGCGCCCACCGCCTCGGGCCCCGCCGCGACGGCGTCGGCGACGGCAGCCTGGGCGGAGGCGATCCGTTCAGCACCCCCCGATCGCTCGGCGACGGCCAAGGCATTGATGACGCCGGACAGGTCGGCCAGTTGGGCGCTGATCTCGTCTCGGTGGGCCGAGAGCACTGCTACCTCCGCGCGGGCGTCGGCGAGCAGTGTCCGGGCTGCGGACCGCATCTCGTCCGCCTCTGCCCTGGCTTCACTGACTGTGCGATTCGACTCGTCCTTGGCCCGCCGACGCAGCTCGCGAGCTTCGATCTGGGTCCGGTCGAGATCGGCGGACGACTGTTCACGTACCGCCCGCGCTCCGGCTTCGGCTTCGGCCAAGCGCCGTTCGCTGCGCTGGTGGGTGGTCCTGGCGTGCTCGTCGAGTTCCGCCCTCACGCGTTCGGCGTCCTCGCCGGCCTGCTGAACGATCGTGGCGGCGTCGTCGCGCGCGCCGGCGAGAAGCGTGGCGATTTCGCCCGTGGCCGCAGTTCGGTGGCGTTCGAGCTCGGCTGTCTGTTCCTCGTGCCGGGCGCGCATGCCCTCCATGAGTACGTCCGCATCGGCGCCGGCCCGGCGCGTCACCCTTTCGGCCTCCGACCGCGCAGCGGCGCGGATCGTCTCGGCGTCGGTCTCGGCTGCGGCGAGCAGGTCCCCCATCGTCTGCTTCGTCCATGCCGTCTGCTCGGCCGCCACGGCCGACTCGGCCGCGACGTTGTCCCGCGCCTCGTCGAGCAGTCGCTGGCCCTGGACGTGAGCCTCGGCGCGGATGCGTTCGGCGTCTTCGTGGGCCTCGGCGATCCGCTCGTCGGCGGCAGCCCGGACGCGCGCGGCTTCGGCCTCGGCGTCCTGGAGGAGCTCGACCCCGCGCATTCGCGCCTGCTCGAGTTCCGCCACTCGGCGGGATTCGGCATCGCGCCGGATTTCGGTGAGGTGCTCTTCGTGTTCGAAGCGACGGCGCTCGAGCTCCGTCTCGAGCTGGGCTGTACGTTCGGCCGTCGCCGCGTCGAGTTCCTCGCTGCGGCGACGGGCGGCGGACACGATCGCCTCGGCCTGCTCGCGTAGGACGCGTGCGGACGCGCGACCACGTTCGCCGTCCAGTTCGGCGTCCGCCCGGGCATCGGCCAGCAACACCTCGGCGGCCTGCTCGGCGCGGGACGTGACGAGCGCGGCCTGGGCCAGCGCGTCGCCGATGATCGCCTGTGCGTCGTCGTGCCCGGTGTTCGCCAACGCTGGGTTCATCGGCGGCGCGGGCGTGGCGGGCGGAGACCAGGGCTGCTGGTCCGAGGGCGCGGTGGCCGGCGACGGTCCGGTCAGAGTAGGGGCGCCGAATCGTCCGTCGGGCTCGGCCGTCCGCGCCCGCCGGCGGCCGAGATAGCCGGTGTTGGCCGACCCCGCCGGGACGGTCAGCGCGGAGGGTGATCCTGTGTCTGTCGACTCCGGGACGTACGATCCGGCGCGGGACGGCTGCGAATCGGAAGCCTCGTCGCTCGGATCGGCGAGCACGAATGGGTCGACAGGCACCGCGTCGGCGCGGTCGTCCGACGCGGGCGGGAGCTCGATCGCGGGCGGCTCCAGCGTGAGCGACTCCGACTCGTCCGGGCGAGCGTAGCCGGTACCGTCCACCGGTAGTGGCGCGTTCCGCACGCTCTGGGTCGGGAAATTGCCCGGCGAGGGCTCGGTGCGCGACGGCCACCTCCGCGTCGGTCCGGCGCCGACGCGCGACGGGACCGGCGGCGGCAGCCCCTTGACGTCACCGGGTGAGTCGCTATCGGATGCAGCGTGCCGCCCCGACTCCGATCCGGGCGCATCGAATCGGCGGAAGGGCGTGGGGCGTCCGGACGTCTCCAGTTCCGTTCGCTGCGCGTCGTCGTCTCCCGACGCAGTCTCACCCTGCATAGCGCCTATGCTCTCAGGCTCCGTGGCGGTCCGGACAGGTGGCATCGACTATTTGTGGCGACCGTGAGGTCATGGCCGGTGCTGGCGGCGAAGCGGTCGCGGTTCGGCCTCCAGATGCGACAGGCCGTTCCAGCCCAGGTTGACCAGATGAGCGGCAACCTCTTCCCGGCTCGGTTTGCGTTCTTCGAGCCACCAGGTGCCGGTCAGCGCGACCATGCCGACGAGCATCTGCGCGTACATCGACGCGTGTTTGGTGTTGATGCCGCGATCTGCGAACTCGCGACCCAGGATGTGCTCGACCTGACTGGCGATGTCGTTGAGCAAGGAGGAGAACGTGCCACCGGTCGGGCCGGCCACAGGCGAATCGCGGACCAGGATCCGGAACCCGTCCGTCTCCTCCTCGATGTAGGTCAGCAACGCCAGCGCGGCTTGTTCGACCAGTTCGCGCGGATCGCCGGCGGACAGCGCACGGGTGAGCCGTTCGAGCAGATCGCCCATCTCGCGGTCGACGACGACGGCGTAGAGGCCCTCCTTGCCGCCAAAATGCTCGTAGACGACCGGCTTGCTCACACCCGCGCGCGCCGCGATCTCCTCGATGGACGTCGCCTCGTAGCCCTTCTCGGCGAACAGCGAACGACCGACGGCAACGAGTTGCTCGCGGCGCTCGCGTCCGGTCATGCGTACGCGCGGACGCCCCTCGATCTCGCTCATCGATCCTCACCCCGACCACTCATCGGTGATGATGTTCCCATGACCGGTTCCGCCCCCACCGCCGCAACGCCCCTTACCTACGTCAGCTACCTGCGCCTGCCCGAGATGCTCGAGTGCCAGACACCCCAGACCGACGAGCACGACGAGTTGCTGTTCGTGATCATCCACCAGGTCTACGAGCTGTGGTTCAAGCAGATCCTGCACGAGACGGCTCTGCTGCAAGCCCGGCTCGAAGCCGGCGCGGCAGCGGCCGCCCTGCAGACCGCCCGGCGCATCGCGAAGATCCTCAAGACCATCGTCGGTCAGTTGGACGTCCTCGAGACATTGACCCCGAAGCAGTTCGCGTCCTTCCGCCCGCAGCTCGGCGGGTCGAGCGGATTCCAGTCCGAGCAGTTCCGCGAGCTCGAAGCCGTTCTGGGCCGTCGGGATCTCGACGGCGTGCGCGACGAGCGGACGGCCGCGGCCTTGACCCGCCGCTCGGTCTTCGACTCGCTGCTGCGCTGCCTCGTCCACACCGGGTACGACGTGCCCGACGCCGCGCTGGAACGCGATCCGGCCGAGCCCTGGCCCGCCGGGGACCCAGATATCCTGCAGGTGCTACGCCAGGTGTACGAGGACGATACGAGCGCGGCGGCTGAGGTGTGCGAGTCTCTCGTCGACATCGACGAGGGCATCCAGGAGTGGCGGTATCGGCACGTGAAAATGGTGGAACGCATCATCGGCGGGCAGCTGGGCACCGGCGGTTCGTCCGGCGCCGACTACCTGCGCTCGACGCTGTTCCGACCAGCGTTCCCGGACCTGTGGCAGGTGCGCGGTGCCTGAGCCGATCGTCTCGCGCGCGACCGCTCTCGTCGCCGACGCCGAGGACCCCCTGGCGTTCGTCAGGGCGCGCTTCGTCGTGCCGGACGACCTCGTCTATCTTGACGGCAACTCGCTCGGGGCGCTACCCACCGGCGTCGAGGCCGCCGTGGCGGACACACTGCAGCGACAATGGGGCCGGGATCTGATCCGGTCGTGGAACGACAACGGGTGGTGGACACTGCCCGCTCGGATCGGTGATCGCATCGGCGCGCTTGTCGGCGCCGCGCCCGGCCAGATCATGTGCGGTGACTCGACGTCGGTGCAGCTCTTCCAGGCCGTCGTGGCGCTGGCCCGGATGACGTCCGGCCGGGACGTCGTGATCACCGACGGCGGCAACTTCCCAACCGACCAGTACATCGCCGAGTCCGCGGCACGGTTGCTCGGCATGCGGATCGCGCGGGTCAGTCCGCCCGACCTGCCCGCGGTGCTCGGCCCGGACACCGCCGTAGTGGCGTTCAGCGCCGTCGACTACCGCACCGGCGAGCTGTGGGACGCGCGCGCCATCACGGCCGCGGTTCACGACGCCGGCGCGTTGATGCTGTGGGATCTCGCGCACGCCGCGGGCGCCGTACCGTTCGACCTCGACGGCGTCGGCGCGGATGCCGCGGTCGGCTGCTCGTACAAGTACCTCAACGGCGGCCCAGGTGCCCCGGCGTGGATCTACCTGGCCGCGCGTCTGCAGGCAGCGGCCGATCTGCCGCTCACCGGATGGCAGGGCCACGCCGAACCGTTCGCGCTGCATCAGGGCTACGCCCCGGCCAGCGGCGTCGAGCGTGCCCGGATCGGTACGGCGCCCGTGCTGTCGATGCGGGCGTTGGACGCCGCACTCGACGTGTTCGACGGCGTCGACCTGCACGACGTCCGGACGAAATCGCTCGCGCTGACCGACCTCGTGATCCGCTACGCCGACGCCGCACTGCCGATGGTTTCGGTGGTCACGCCGCGCGACCCGGACCGGCGGGGTTCGCAGGTGGCGCTGGCGATGGAGCACGCCTACGAGGTAACGCAGGCCCTCATCACCCGCGGCGTGATCGGTGACTTCCGCGCGCCCGACATCCTGCGGCTCGGCCTCGCCGCGCCCTACCTCACCTACACCCAGGTCTGGGACGCGATGGACGTCCTGCACCAAGTGCTCGGCACCGGCGAGTGGCAAGACCCCCGCTACGCCCGCGAGGCGGCCGGCGCCGTCACCTGAGCCGGCTCGGTGACTCGGGCACAGCGTCCCTGCGCAGGCGAAACATGATCGACTCGCGTGTCCAGCACCCCGACGGCGTCCGGACGGCTCAGGCTGGGCTGCTCAGGGGGAAACCCGCAGCTTCTCGATGCGCTCGGGCCTGGGCCAGCGGACGTTCGTCGCCCAGCCGAACTTCTCGAACAGCCAGATCGTGCGGGCAGACGAGTCGAGCTGACCGCGCAGCACCCCGTGGCGGGCGGCTGTCGGGTCGGCGTGGTGCATGTTGTGCCAGCTCTCGCCGAAGCTCAGGATCGCCAACGGCCAGAAATTCGCGCTCTTGTCCCGCGCGGCGAACGGCCGCTCGCCGATCATGTGACAAACCGAGTTGATGGACCAGGTCACGTGATGCAGCAGGAAGATCCGTACCAGCGAGCCCCAGAAGAACGCCGACAGGGCACCGGACCACGACATCGACACCAGCCCACCGATGGCACCGGGCAACAGCAACGAGACGAGCACCCAGACCGGGAACAACGTGTCGACGAGGCGGACGTCCTTGTCCCGCATGAGGTCGGGCGTGTACTTCTCGCGGTTGGTGTGCTCCAGGTCGAACAGCCAGCCGATGTGCGCGAACCAGAAGCCCTTGGCCAACCCGGCCGGCGTGTCACCGAAGCGCCACGGCGAGTGCGGGTCGCCCTCGCGGTCGCTGAAAGCGTGGTGGCGTCGGTGGTCGGCGACCCAACGGATGACCGGGCCCTCGATGGCCAGCGACCCGGCGACCGCCAGGGCGATCCGCAGCGGGCGGTTGGCCTTGAACGAGCTGTGGGTGAACAGCCGGTGGTAGCCGACGGTGATCCCCAGACCCGACACGATGTAGAAGCTCAGGAACAGCACGGCGTCCGTCCAGCCGAACCCCCAGCCCCAGGCCACCGGGATCGCGGCGAGGAACGCTAGGAACGGGACGATGACGAAGGTGTAGAGCATGAACTGCTCGCCACGCCGCTTCTGGCCTTCGAAGATGGGCTTCGATCCGCCGGCCGGGCCGCCGGCGGGGCGTTCGTCGAGAAGGGTCATGTGTACGGCTTCCTGTTGTCGCCCGGGTTGCGGGTTGCGGCGGCTGCGCCCCGGCTCGTCCGGGGATCGCAGCGTGCGCGTACCGCTTACTGTTCGTGGGCCGTGGCTCGGACGGATCCGCGCGCACGGGAGTTACGCAAGCGTAACTTACGCAGCCGTAGGAGCCTAACGGCGATAGGTGCCTGTGCGGGTGGAATAGGCTGTGCTCGGTCATTGGGGGATGGGGTAATCGGCAGCCCGCCGGCCTTTGGAGCCGTGCAGTCTCGGTTCGAGTCCGAGTCCCCCAGCCAATGGCACCGCCAGCCCGGCCCGCTCGACCAGCTCGACCCGACAGCCCGACGCGCACCGTCAGCCCGACTCGTCCAGGGAGGTGTCCCCATCGTGCCTGTGTCGCCGGTCGCCGTCGTCGTCCTCGCCGCCGGGGAGGGCACCCGCATGCGGTCCCGGGCGCTCCCCAAAGTGCTGCACGGATTCGCCGGACGCTCGATGCTGGGGCACGTGCTGGCAGCGACGCTCCCGCTCGCGGCGCAGCGGACCGTCGTCGTCGTCGGCCATCGCCGCGACGAAGTCGTGGTCCATCTGAACGAGGTCGCGCCCGCCGCCGTCCCCATCGTGCAGACGGAGCAGAACGGCACCGGGCACGCGGTCCGGCTGGCTCTCGACGCGGTGCCCGCCGACGCCGACGGCATCGTGGTCGTCGTCCCCGGCGACGCTCCCCTGCTGACCGACGAGGCGCTGCGCGCCCTCGTGGCCGAGCATGCGTCCACCGGGGCCGCCGCGACGCTGCTCACCAGCGTGCTGCCGGATCCGAGCGGTTACGGCCGGGTGCTCCGCGACGCCGCGGGCACGGTGATCCGTGTGGTCGAACAGAAGGATGCAGACGACGCCGAGCTGGCGATCAGCGAGGTCGCGACCAGCGTCTATGCCTTCGACCACGCCTTGCTCCGCGCGGCGGTGACGCGGCTGTCCACCGACAACGCGCAGGGCGAGGAGTACCTGCCCGACGTCGTCGCCATCCTCGGCGGGGACGGCCACCGCATCAGCGCCGTCGTCGCGCCCGCCGATCAGACCGCCGGCTGCAACGACCGCATCCAGCTCGCCGCGGCGCACCATGCCTACAACCGCCGCCTGCTCGAGGCGCACATGCGCGCCGGGGTCAGTGTCGTCGACCCGGCCACGACCTGGGTCGACGCCGATGTCACGCTCGAGCTGGACGTCACCATCTGGCCCTCCGTCCAGCTCCGGGGATCGACCCGGGTCGCGCAGGGTGCCGAGATCGGCCCCGACACCACTCTGACCGACGTGGCCGTCGGCGCGCGGTCGATCGTGACCCGCACCGTCGGCATCGATTCACGGATCGGCGCGGACGTCACGGTCGGGCCCTTCGCCTACCTGCGCCCGGGCACCGTCCTCGCCGACGAGGTGCACATCGGCACCTACGTCGAGTTGAAGAACTCTGACGTCGGCACCGGCTCGAAGGTGCCGCACCTCACCTACGTCGGCGACGCCACCATCGGCGAGCGCAGCAACATCGGCGCCTCGTCGGTGTTCGTCAACTACGACGGCGTGACCAAGCACCGCTCGACCGTGGGTGACCACGTCAAGGTCGGCTCGGACACGATGCTCATCGCCCCGGTGACCATCGGCGACGGTGCCTACACCGCGGCCGGCTCGGTCATCGACCAGGACGTCCCCCCGGGGGCGATCGCGGTGGCCCGCGCCCGGCAGCGGAACGTGGCAGGCTGGGTGGAGCGAAAACGACCCGGGACGCCTGCTGCCGATGCCGCCGCACGCGCACTCGCCGAGAGCGACGGAGCGTGAGTGAGCATCGCAGCGAGCGCCAGCAAGCGAGGCGCGGAGCGAACCCCGCGATGAGCGCTTGCGCGAAGAGCCAAGGAGCACAGTGATGTCGACGCTTCAGGTCGCGGGCAGCAAGAGTCTGGTCCTGCTGTCCGGCGGGGCCTACCCCGAACTCGCCGACGAGATCGGTGAGCACATCGGCGTGACCGTGACGCCGACGACCCGGCGCGTCTTTGCCAACGGCGAGCTGTTCATCCGTCCCAACGACTCCGTGCGCGGCACCGACGCCTTCGTCGTGCAGTCACACACCACGCCGATCAACGACTGGCTGATGGAGAGCCTGATCCTCGTCGACGCGCTCAAGCGGGCATCGGCCAAGCGCATCACCGTGGTCGCGCCGTTCTACCCGTACGCCCGGCAGGACAAGAAGCACCGCGGTCGCGAGCCGATCTCGGCCCGGCTGATCGCCGACATGTTCAAGACGGCCGGGGCAGACCGGCTCATGGCCGTCGACCTGCACACCGCACAGATCCAGGGTTTCTTCGACGGCCCGGTCGACCACCTGTTCGCGATGCCGTTGCTCGCCGAGTACGTCCGCGAGAAGTACGGCCAGGAGGATCTCGTCGTCGTGTCGCCCGATACCGGCCGGGTGCGTACAGCTGAGCAGTGGGCCGACGAACTCGGCGGCCGCGACCTCGCGTTCGTGCACAAGAGCCGCAACATCGACGAGGCCAACGAGGTCGTGGCGAACCGGGTCGTCGGCGAGGTCGCCGGCCGCTGCTGCCTGCTGATCGACGACATGATCGACACCGCCGGTTCGATCACCAAGGCCGCAGATCTGCTGTTCGCCGCCGGCGCCACCGATGTCGTCATCGCCGCCACGCACGGCATCTTCTCCGCCGAGGCCACCGATCGGCTCAAGAACAGCCGGATCAGCGAAGTGCTGGTCACGAATACACTCCCGATTGCCGCCGAGCAGCGTTTCGACAAGCTCACCGTGCTGTCGATCGCCCCGCTGCTTGCCCAGGCGATCAAGCAGGTCTTCGAGGACGGCTCGGTGACGAGTCTGTTCCGTGGCCGGTCCTAGCGCCCTGCCGCCTCCGCCGACGCGGGGCGCTCAGCAGCCGGTGTCGTAGAAGTAGCAGCTGTGCGAGGTGTTGACCGCGACGATCACGAACACGATGAAGATGACCAGGGTGGCGACGCCGATGATGCCCAGGATGATGCCCGCGATGGCCAGCCCGTCGCCCGGCTGACGCCGCTGCTTGATCTGGCTGCGGGCCACCAAGCCGAGGATCAGCGCCAGAATGCTGCCGATCCAGTACAGCCAGAGGATGCCCAGCACCAGCGAGGCGATCGCGAGGCCGTTGGTACCCACCGACGACGGGTAGCCGTACGCGGGCGGGAAAGCTGGGCCGGGCGGGTAACCCGGTCCGGGCAGCCCGTACTGCGGTGGCCTGCTGTAGGGCTGGTCGTACGGCGCCGGCGATCCGTCGGGCTGCCCCTGCGGTTGGGACGCGTCGTAGCCGTGGCCGTGCGGTGGCCCCTGGTCTCCCGAACTCGTCATCGGACGTGCGGCGTGGGGCTCAATTCAGCAGCCGCTCGTGTCGTAGCTGGTGCAGACGTTGCTCACCGTGCTCCACACCGCGATCTCGAGGATGATCACGAGCACGATCCAGCCGATCCCGATGCACAGCGCGATGATGCCGAACTTCTTGACCCGATCGGCGTGGTAGCGGGCGCCGTTGATGTCGCCCGCGAACAGCGCGCGGTCGATATTGGTCCACGCCGACGTGAGTGAGTAGATCGCCAGCGGCCAGAAGAACAGCCAGTTGACGATGAACCAGCCGGTCGGCTTCTGCACCGCGTCCGCGTAGCCGTACCCGGGCGGCTGGCCGCCGTAGGGCTGGCCATAGGGCTGCGGGTACTGACCCGACGGTGCGCCGTAGGGCTGCTGAGAGTACGGCTGCTGGCCGTAGGGCTGCTGCTGGCCATAGGGCTGCTGCTGGCCGTAGGGCTGCTGCTGGCCGTACGGCTGCTGGCTGTACGGCTGCTGGCTGTACGGCTGCTGCGGCGCCTGGCCGGCCCCGCTCGCCTTCTCGTACGGGTTCTGACCATGCGGGTAGGGCTGCTGCGGACCGGTCATGTTGATGTCTCCACGAGGAATTGCGAGCTGCACCTGGTAACTGCGACGACACGTAGTGAACACCAGATCCGGAGTGCGCGTCTAAATCTCGACAGGTAAGGCTTCCGCTAGCCGCGCGAACTCGGTCACGGACAGGGTCTCGCCACGGGCTGTCGGAGCGATCCCGGCCGCCCGTAGGGCGGCTTCCGCAGCCGTCGCGGAACCCGCCCAGCTGGCCAGCGCCGCGCGCAGCGTCTTGCGGCGCTGTGCGAACGCCGCGTCGATCACGGCGAAGACCTCGCGCCGTGACGCGGTCGTGCGCGGCGGCTCTCGCCGGATCAGGCGCACCAGCCCCGAATCGACGTTCGGGACGGGCCAGAAAACCGACCGGGGAACGGCTCCGGCTCGGGACGCCGCCGCGTACCACGCGGCCTTGACGCTCGGCACGCCGTAGACCCTGGAGCCGGGTGGAGCTGCGAGCCGGTCGGCGACCTCGCTTTGCACCATCACCAGGCCGCGCCGCAGGGACGGAACAGCAGCGAGCAGGTGCAACACGACCGGCACGGCAACGTTGTAGGGCAGATTCGCGACGAGAGCGGTCGGGGGTGCGCTCGTCCACGCCTCGTCCGTCACCTGCATCGCGTCGGCTGTGATCACCTCGAGGTCGGCGGCGGGCAGCCGCGTCGCCATGGTGCGGGCGAGCTCGTCGGCGAGCACCGGATCGATCTCGACCGCGGTGACCGGGTGGCCGGCGTCGGCCAGCCCGAGCGTCAGCGAACCCAGACCGGGCCCGATCTCAAGGACTCGTTCGTCCGCCTCGAGCTCGGCGGTGCGCACGATCCGCCGGATCGTGTTCGGGTCGTGCAGGAAGTTCTGTCCCAGCGTCTTCGTGGGGCGGATTCCGAGCCGGTGGGCGAGCGCTCGGATGTCGACGGGGGTGAGCAGCGCAGACGTCACTCGAGCGGCGCACCGGTTCGGGCCGGGCCCGACGCGCTCTGGGCCAGCCGGTCGATCGCGAGCTTCGCGTACAGCGCGGCGCCGGTGGGCAGCACGGCTTCGTCGAAGGCGGCGTACGGCGAATGGTTGGACGGCGCCGTGGCGGGATCTGCGCCGGGCACCGCGGCGCCGAGGAACGCCATCGCGCCGGGGATCTCGGCCAGCACCCGCGAGAAGTCCTCGGACCCGGTGTGCGGGTTGGGCAGAATCATCGCGGCTGGTTCGCCGAGCAGCTCGGCGGCCGTCGCCGCGAAGAAATCGGTCATCGCCACGTCGTTAACGGTGACCGGGTAGAGCGTCTGGTACTCGACCTCGGCCCGCAGTCCGTGTGCCTCGGCGATCCCGTGGCACAGCCGGACGGCACGCTCGCCCAGCGCGTGCTGGTTCTCGGTGGAGAAGGACCGCACGGTCGCCTCGATGTCCGCACGTTCGGCGATGATGTTGTGCTGCGTGCCGGCGTGCAGGCTGCCCACCGTGATCACTACCGGGTCGAACACGTCGAACTGCCGGGTGACGAGGGTCTGCAACGCGGTGACGATCTCAGCCGCGACGGCGACGGGGTCTTGGGCCAGGTGCGGGCTGGACGCATGACCGCCCGCACCGACCACGCTGACGTGCAGGACGTCCGCGGCCGACATCATCGGCCCGGGACGCAGGCCCACAACGCCGTTGGGAAGCGTCGAGGACGTCACGTGCATGAAGAACGCGGCGTCAGGACGCCGGCCCGCGGCGTCCAGCACACCGTCGGCGATCATGTGGCCCGCGCCGTCGAAGCCTTCTTCGCCGGGCTGGAACATGAACACGACATCGCCCGCCAGTTCGTCGCGCCGGGCGGCAAGCAGGCGCGCCGCGCCCACGAGCATCGAGGTGTGCAGGTCGTGCCCGCACGCGTGCATCGCGCCGTTGCCGGACGCGAAGTCGAGCCCGGTCCGCTCGTCCACCGGGAGGCCGTCCATGTCGGCACGCAGCAGCACCGACCGGCTGGAGCCACCGGACCCGCTGGAGGCACCGGACCCGTTGGAGCCCCTGCCGCCGCGCAGCACGGCGACAACCGAACTCAGCCCGTCCGGGCCGGTCGTGATCTCCAGCGGAAGTCCGTCGAGCGCGGTGAGCACCCGTTGCTGGGTACGCGGCAGCTCGAGGCCGAGTTCAGGCTCACGGTGCAGTTCACGGCGCAGGGCGACGAGGTCGTCGTGCTGGGTCTGGGCGTCGGCGAGCAGCTCCACACAGCCGACCCTAGCGCGCAGCCGGTGCGTCGATCAGTAGTAGTTGTGCGCCTGCCAGAAACCCCAAGCCCCGCACGGCGTGTTGTACCTGGCCTGTATGTAGCCCAGCCCCCACTTGATCTGGGTCGACGCGTCGGACTGCCAGTTCGGTCCGGCCGAGGACATCTTCGAACCCGGCAATGCCTGCGGGATGCCGTACGCCCCGCTGGGGTTGGCCGCGTTGATGCGCCAACCGCTCTCCCGGTTCCACATCTGGACGAGGCAGTCGTACTCGCCGGAGCCCCAGCCGTAGCCCTTGAGTAACGTGCGCGCGATGTCCTTCGCCGAGCCCGGGTCAGGTGTGCCGGCGTTCGGTACGGCGCCGGTGTTGTAGCTGCCGTACTCGCTGCGCTTCGTGCCGATCTTGACGACCTGCGCGCGCGGCGCGGCGACGGTGACGGACTTGACCCGGGTCTGCCCGACGGCCTTGCCGTCGATGTAGACGACCGAGTAGGTGACGTGCGCCGTGCCGTTTCGACCCGACGTAACGACGTGGTTGGTGCCCTTGGCGAGGTTGGCGTCCGTCAGCCGGGTCGTGCCGTACTTCAACGCCTGGGCTCGGGTCTCGAGCTTCTTGCTGACGCGTTGCACGGTGATGGTCTGCCCGACGCTGATCGCGGAAGCCATCGGCGCAGAGAGCCGGTCGAGGGAGCCTGGCGTCACCCCGATGTGCGCGAGCAATTGACCCACCGTGGCGTCGGTCGTCATGAGCTGTTCGCGCTTGCCGTCATGCACGACGGTGACGGTTCGCGGCGTGCGGATCGCGATCGAGGTTTCCCCAAGTGGGAGGCGGCGCGATCGTGAGACGGACACGAAATCGTCCGTTGTGTAGCCGAGCTGGGACAGCGCCTCGTCGACCGTCTGCGCGGTGGTCCAGATCTGGCGCTTAGTGCCGTCGATGTCGAGCTGCAGCAGCCGCCCGCGGCGCAGGACTACGTGCATGCCGTCGTGGACCTTGCTCGACGCCGACGGGGCGAGCAGGTCGTGACGGCTGGCCACGAGCTTGCGGTCGGCGAGCACGCCGCCGACGCTGGCAGCCGTGGTGGTCACCGTGCTGGCCTTCCCGTCAACGACCAGATGCACGGATTGATCGACGGACGTCCACACGACGGGGGCCGCGATCAGCCCCGCCATCACCGCACCGTGCAGGCCGTACTTGATGCTTCGCAGCACTGAGCGAGCTCCTCGGGGTCTCCGGCGGCGGCGCTTGTTCGCTGAACTTCGCCCGAACATCGACCGGAACGAAGAGTCACGGAACTATAACGGATGGATGACGAGCGGATGCAAGCCCGCTGCGAAGACCGAGATCAGAGGCGGGAACCGCACACCGGCCACGGGCTGGAACCGCGGGCGTTGTACACCTTGGTCGCGACCGCGATCTGCTCCTCCCGGCTGGCGAGGTCGGCCCGCGGCGCGTACTGGCCGCCGCCGTTGGCCAGCCAGGTGCTCGAGTCGAACTGCACGCCGCCGTAGAACCCGTTGCCGGTATTGATGTGCCAGTCGCCGCCGGACTCGCAGCTCGCGAGGCCGTCCCAGTTCAGCCCGCTGTGATCGGCCGGTGCCGAGCTGTGCTGGACCGTCGGCGCCGGGCGCCCCTTCGTCCCCACGTTCTCGATCTTGGCGCGCGGGGCGCTGAGCACGGTGCGGGCCACGACCTGGCGCCCGGTCTTCTTGCCGTCGACGTAGACGGTGGCGTAGGTGATCTTGATCTTGCCCTCCTGGCCGGCACGGATGACCGTCGTCTCGTCCCGGTACATGGAGCTGTCGGAGCGCTTCTCGGTCGCATAGTCGACCGTGGCGACCGTGCTCTCGTTCTTGGTGACGACTCGCTGGACGACGATCGTGTCGCCGGGCGTCAGCGCGGCGGTGAGCGCCGGCGTCACGCGGTCGCGCGGACCGACCAACACCCTGAGAGCGGTCAGGACGTCACCGACCGTGCGTCCGGTGGAGACCGTCTCGTCCGACACCTTGTCGTGCCGGACGGTGACCTGCTTCGGCGTGCGGAGCGCGAGGCTCGTCGCGGCGTCGATCGGCAGGCGCTTGGATCGCGACACCGACACGAAGTCCGACGCGTTGTAGCCGAGCTGGCTCAGCGCCTCGGCCACCGTGGGCGCGGTCGTCCACACGTTCACCGGCTTGCCGTCGACGTTCAGGTGCAGCAGACGCCCCTGGCGCAGGACGATCTTGCTGCCATCCTTGATCCTGGACGTGAGACCAGGCGCCACGATGTCGTGCGCGTTGAGCTTGTAGCCCTGACCCGTCAACACCCCCCGCACATCGCTGGCATCGGTGGTCACGTGCTTGGCCGTTCCGTCCACCACGAGGGTGACAGGGGTTCCGCTGCTGGCGGTCGCGAAGGCGGTGGTGCCTCCGACCAGACCGGCCAGCACCGCACCGTAGAGGCCGTACTTGACGCTGCGTCGCACCCGTAGATCTCCCCGTTATCGGTCGCACTTCGCGACTTGCTTGGTCACGACAAAGTAACGAGCGCAAGCGGAGCCGACCAAACTCGGGATCGCCGAATCGCCCGGAGTGCCGCCTTGACGTCCGGCAATGTCCGGGTTGCGACCGGCAGCGCGTCCGGTTCGGGCGCCCGAACCACGCCCTCGAGTACCGGTTGAGCCAGGTTGCTGTGGCCCTTGAATGCCGGGGCTGCGTGGCAACCTCGGACTCCTGCGTCTGGCGCGGACCCCGGCCGGGTCCGCTGCTCGTCGACTGCTCGATGTGAGTCATGCCACACCCCGTTCGAACCGGCTCAGCGCAGCGTGATGCCGAACACGCGCCGACCGTTTTCTCCTACCGCTCGGGCGACGGTGTCGACATCCAGCCCGGTCGCGTCGGCGAGCCCGCGCACGGTGATCGGGAGCAGCCGCGGCGCGTTCGGCCTGCCCCGTAAGGGATGCGGGGTGAGAAACGGCGCGTCGGTCTCGACGAGCAGATGGTCCAACGGCGTAACGGCCGCCGCCGCGCGCAGCGCCGGAGCGTTCTTGAATGTCACCACGCCGGGGAAGGACAGCAGATAGCCCGCATCGACGCATTCCCTGGCCATCGCTGCGTCACCGGAAAAGGCGTGGAACACCACCTGATCGGGCGCCCCTTCCTCGCGCAGGATGCGCAGGACATCCGCGTGCGCGTCCCGATCGTGGATCATCAACGGCTTGCCGACCCGCTTCGCAAGAGCGATGTGGCGACGGAAATGCTCCTGCTGGGCGGCCGGCTCTGTGCGGTCCCAGTAGTAGTCCAGCCCGGTCTCCCCCACGGCCACCACTCGCGGATCGCCCGCCAGCCGTTCGAGCTCGGCGTACCCCTCGTCCGCTAACCCCGCGATCTCGGTCGGATGCACCGCCACCGCCGCGTAGACATCCGGATGCGTGTTCGCCGCCCCGACACACCACCGCGACGACGCCACGGTGTCCCCCACCGTCACCGCCGCAACGACCCCCACCCCCCGAGCCTCGCTCATCGTCTCGGCAACGAAAGCGGCGTCGGCTGCAGTACCGGCTCGCTGTGCCATCGCGTCCAAGTGCGCATGAGCGTCGAATACCGGCACCGGGAGGGGCTCCACTACCCAAGCACGCGCAGAACCACCCGAACGACTCCGTGAGCGTGGCTGGGCCTGGCCGTCCTGGCAAGGAACGCAGCCAAGACTGGTTGCGAACGGACCGGACATCCCAAGCTCGGGGCCGGCCATCAAGGCACGAGACGAGCAAGCTCTTCGTCGACGACCGAAGGGTCCAGCTTCCTGAATACCGGCGTTGGCGCCGCGAGCGGCCGCCCGACCTCGATAGGCTTCGACTCCCAGGTAGCGCCGGTGTCGTAATCGCCGGTTAGCACCGAGTACGACGGCGATCCGACAGCGGTCTGTTCGTCCACCTCGACGAGTTCGGGCATCGCAGCCCACGCTTCGTCACCGTGCAACGCCTGGTGCACGGTCGTAGAGGACGACGGCAGGAACGGCGTGAGCAGCGTCTTCGCGTCGTCCACCACCTGCAGGGCGACATGCAGCACGGACGCCATGCGCTCGGCGTCGGAGTTCTTCAGTTTCCAGGGTTCCTGGTCGGACAAGTACTTGTTGGCGCTCGACACCACCGTCATCGCCTCGCCGATCGCCGCTTTCTGGCGCGAACGGGCGAGCAGGTCGCCGATCGAGCCGAAGGCGGCCTTCGACGACGCGAGCAGGGCGCGATCGGCGTCGGTCAGCTCGCCGGGCGGCGGGATCGAGCCGAGGTTCTTTGCCGTCATCGAGATGGTGCGGTTGACCAGGTTGCCCCAGCCCGCGACGAGTTCGTCGTTGTTGCGTCGCACGAACTCGGCCCACGTGAAGTCGGTGTCCTGGTTCTCCGGGCCCGCCGTCGCAAGGTAGTAACGCAGCGCATCGGCGTCGTAGCGGGACAGCATGTCGCCGACGTAGATCACGACGCCGCGCGAGGACGAGAACTTCTTGCCCTCCATGGTCAGGAACTCGCTCGACACGACCTCGTAGGGACGGTTCAGTGCGCCCAACGTGCCCGGCGTGCCGTCCTTGGCCCCAATGCCCGAATAGCCCATCAGCATCGCGGGCCAGATCTCGGAGTGAAAGACGATGTTGTCCTTGCCCATGAATTAGGACGACCGGGCGTCGGGATCCTGCCACCAAGCACGCCAGGCATCCGGATCGCCGATGCGGCGCGCCCATTCGATCGACGCGGACAGGTAACCCACCACGGCGTCGAACCACACGTAGATCTTCTTGTCGGGGCGGTCGCGCCAGCCGTCGAGCGGTACCGGGATCCCCCACTCGAGGTCGCGGGTGTACGAGCGCGGCTTGAGGTCGTCGAGCAGGTTCAGGCTGAACCGCTGCACGTTGGAGCGCCAGTGGCTCTGCTTCTTCAGCCACTGCGCGAGGACGTCGCCGAAAGCCGGGAGGTCGAGCATCATCTGCTCCGTCTCAACGAATTTCGGCGTCTCCCCGTTGATCTTCGAAACCGGGTCGACCAGGTCGATGGGGTCGAGCTGGTTGCCGCAGTTGTCGCACTGGTCGCCGCGGGCGTGCGGGTAGCCGCAGATTGGGCAGGTGCCCTCGATGTAGCGGTCGGGCAGGGTGCGTCCCGTGGACGGGCTGATCGCGCCGAGCTGGGTCCGCGGGAACACGTACCCGTTCGCGAGCAGGCCGAGGAAGATCTCCTGCGCGATCGCATAGTGGTTCTTGGTCGTCGTCCGGGTGAACAGGTCGTAGGACAGTCCGAGCTTCTGCAGGTCCTTGGCGATGATCAGCGCGTTGCGGTCGGCCAGCTCACGCGCGGTGACGCCCTCGTTGTCGGCCTGCACCTGGATCGGCGTGCCGTGCTCGTCGGTGCCGCTGACCATCAACACCTTGTTGCCGGCCATGCGCTGGTAGCGGCTGAAGACGTCGGACGGCACCCCGAACCCGGCGACGTGCCCGATGTGACGCGGGCCGTTGGCATAGGGCCACGCGACGGCGGTCAGGATGTGGTCGCTCACGAAGCCAGCCTAATGAGCGCGCCGTTGCCGATTCGGCGGCCTCTGCCCGCGCGGTGCTGCATCGTTGGGCGTTGCCGCGCGTACGCCCAGCGTCTGGCTGTACGTCGGGCGCGATAACGGACATAGCACGGGTCACCGAGACGGGCCGGTCGTCGTGCCACCCGGTGGTGGTGCTGGTCAAGCTCCGCGGAGCGCTGCCACGACTTGCCGGGGCGCCGGGTTCACGTAGGCACGCCCATCGATGACGACCGTCGGTACGGTCTCGTTGCCGTCGGCCACCGAGCGGACGAACGCGGCCGCGCCACGATCGCGCCAGATATTGATCATTTCCGGATGCAGCCGATGCCACCGAAGGACCAGTCGGAGCCGAAGGCAGAAGGTGCAACCCGGCCGCCAGTACACCGACACCTGGGCAGCACGCTGGGGGGCAACCACCGATCCACCATCGCATACGGACCGCCGCCTCGCTCGCGGGCGATTCCCATTGGGGGCATACCTCGATGGTGGCGGCGGTTCGACGAGGGTCGGCCACCGATGGTGCAATCAGTGCATGGCTCTGACCGACCGCGACGTAGCTCTGCTCGTCGGTCAGGCGATGGGTCTGCTCGACGCAGACGTCGCCACGACCATCGAACCGTCGGACCCGCTCGATCCGTATCGTCGCCAATCGACGGCGTGGACGGTGTGGCCGATGTTCGACCGGCACCGCACGCTCGGGATCCGTGTCATCGCGGCCTGGTCGCCGGCCGAAACCCTCGCCCGGCTGCTTGCTGCGCTGTCCCAGCACGTCAGTGAGACGACGACGTTCTGGGCGCATACCTTCCCGATCTGTCCCGGCCACGAGCATCCGGCGACAATCACGCCCAGTGGCAGCGACGTCCTGTTCACCTGCCCGGTGACCGGGGGGGAGGTCCGTCGTCTCCATCCAGAGCTCGAATCATGATCTGGGGGACCGGGCCTGCTCATGGCTGCTTCGCGGCCACGACCGCGTCGAAGACCTGCCGCTTGGGCAGCTCATGCGCCCGGGCGACGTCGGCGATCGCCTCCTTGCGCGGCTGGCCGGCGGCCTCCCGCCCGGCAACCTCGGCCGCGAGATCGGCGGGGTCGACGACTTGCCCCCCGCGCACCGCTCCCGCGACGACGAGCGTGATCTCCCCGCGCACGTCGCCGCCGGCCCAGACGGACAGTTCGCCGAGGCCACCGCGGACGATCTCCTCGTGGGCCTTGGTGAGTTCACGACAGACGGCCGCGCGACGATCGGCCCCGAATGCGTCGACCAGGTCGGCCAGCGCCGCCTTCACGCGGTGGGGCGCCTCGAAGAAGACCATCGTGCGCGGCTCGACCGCAAGCGCGCCCAGCACCCGCCGCCGCTCCCCGGCCCTGCGGGGCAGGAAGCCCTCGAAGCAGAAGCGGTCGACCGGTAGTCCGGAAACCGCCAGCGCCGTGGTCACCGCCGACGGTCCGGGCAGACACGTCACAGCGATCCCGTCCGTGACGGCGGCACTCACCAGCCGGTAGCCCGGGTCGGACACCGAAGGCATGCCGGCGTCGGTGACGACCAGGATGTCCTTCCCGTCGCGCAGCGCCGTCAGCAGGTGCGGAATCCGGCCGGCCTCGTTGGCGTCGAAGAACGACACGATGCGTCCGGCGGGTTCGACGCCGAGATCGGCGCAGAGCCGGCGCAAGCGGCGGGTGTCCTCGGCGGCGATCACCGCGGCGGTGGCGAGTGCCTCCCGAAGACGGGCCGACGCGTCGTCGGGTCGTCCCAGCGGGCTCGCGGCGAGCACGACGCGGCCAGGCTCAGCCACAGCTGCGCCGAGGCAAGTTCACCCGCCGACCCTATCGGTGGCGCACCCTTACTATCGATGGCGTGACGGCGACGCTCGAGGCTTCGGCCGACGCAGCGCGTTCCGACGACGACACGCCGCCCGAGCCGCCGCAGACGGTCCGGCCCGTTCCCGCGCCGCTGGCGCCGTGGCAGGACCCCCGTCCGCTCGTGGGCTGGCTGGTCACGCTCGGGGTCGCGATGCTGGCCGGCTTCACCCGCTTCTGGGCCCTCGGCTTCCCGCCCGGCACCAACCATGTCCCCAAGAACGGCATGAACTTCGACGAGGTCTACTACGCCGTCGAGGCCCAGGAAATGCTGCGGTACGGCTACGAGGACAACCGCGGCTACATGTTCATCGTGCATCCGCCGCTGGGCAAGTGGCTGATCGCCGTGTCGGAGCGGCTCGTCGGCGACGGCGATTCGACCCACCAGCTCATCAACTCGCTGGGCTGGCGGGTCGCGCCCGCGCTGATCGGCACCATCGGCGTGGTGCTCGTCGCACGCATCGTGCGGCGCATGCTGCGCTCGAACCTCTTCGGCGCGATCGCCGGGCTGCTGATGGCGCTCGAGGGCATGTCCCTCGTGCTCGCGCGCACGGCGATCCTCGACATCTTCCTGCAGTTCTTCGTGGTCGCCGGCTTCGGCGCCCTCGTCGTCGATCGCGACAAGATGCGGGCCCGCCTCGGCCGGCTCGTGGCCGAGGGCGCCGACCTCACGTCAGCTGCACCGAGCCTCGGCCCACGTCCGTGGCGGCTCGCGGCCGGCGTGCTGCTCGGGTTGGCGTGCGCGGTGAAGTGGTCGGCGCTCTCGTTCTTCGTCCTGTTCGTGCTGATGTCGCTGATCTGGGATCGCGCCGCGCTCAAGTCGGCGGGCGTGCGGCGCCCGCTCAAGTCATGGGCACGCCGCTCGATCCTGCCCGGGCTCGGATCGCTGGTCGCGGCGCCGATCGGGGCGTACCTGTTCAGCTGGGTCGGCTGGTTCACCGGGGAGAACTCGTGGAACCGGCACTACGCCGACTCCCACCCATCCGCGACGCACCTGAACCTGCCTTTCGGCATCCGGATGCCGTTCGACTGGGGTTGGCTGCCCGGCCCGATCCGGTCGCTGGGCGCATACCACCTGGATGCGTACCGCTTTCACCAGGGACTGACGTCCGGCCATGCCTACGCCTCGAGCCCATGGAGCTGGCTAGTGCTCGGCCGTCCCGTCGACTTCTACTACGACGGCAGCTCGAAGGCCTGCGGCGCGGGGGCCTGCTCGCGCGAGGTGCTGCTGCTCGGCACGCCGCTGATGTGGTGGGCGTTCGTGCCCATGCTGCTCTGGCTGGGCTGGCACTGGTTCACCACGCGCGACTGGCGCGCGGGTGCGGTGTGGGTCGCGTTCATCGCGGGCTGGCTGGTGTGGTTCCAGAACCTGGACCGCACCATGTTCCTGTTCTACATGGCGCCCCTCGTTCCGTTCCTCGTGATTGGGTTGACTCTCGCGCTCGGGGTAATGCTCGGCCCCGCCTTGCCGGCCAACGGGCCGCCGGGCCTGCTCACCGCGATCGGGCGACGACGCAAGTGGGGCATCGCCGGCATCACCGTCTATCTGGGCCTCGTCGTCGTCGACTTCGCCTGGATGTGGCCGATCTTCACGGGCGGTCTGCTCACCTACGCCGACTGGCACGCGCATATGTGGCTGCCGTCCTGGGTATGAGCCTCATCAAGCCGAGTGCGAACCGCGCGGGCCGAGCCGCTACGAATTCCAGGAGGACTACGTCATGAGCCTTGCCGCCAAGCTGCGTCGCGCCCCGATGCGTGTCGTCACCGGCGCCTACATCGTCAACAGCGGGATCGGCAAGTTCGGCGCTGACGAAGACACCGCCAAGCAGCTGCACGGGATGGCCAGCGGTACCTACGGGTTCCTGGACAAGGTCGATCCCAAACTGTTCGCCAAGGGCCTCGCAGCGGGTGAAGTCGCGGTCGGCAGCGCGCTGCTGCTGCCGTTCGTATCGCCTGTCGTCGCGGGCCTGGGTCTGGCCACGTTCTCCGGTGCGCTGCTCAACATGTACTGGAACACCGAAGGCCTGCACGAGCCCGGCGACCCCCGGCCCACGCAGGCCGGCATCCCGATCTCCAAGGACGTCTGGATGTTCGGCATCGGCACCGGGCTGATCGTCGACGGCCTGCTCTCCCCCGCCCACGACAAGAAGGTCGAGCTGGCCGCGACGGTGCACGAGAAGCGCAACCGCAAGGGCAAGCAGAGCCGCAAGACCAAAAAGGCCGCGAAGAAGGCCCGCGACGACGCCAGAGCCCATGCCATCGGGGTCGCGAAGGAAACCCAGGCCGACCTGAACAAGCGTGCCGTCGAGGCTCTGAGGAAGGCGCAGCAGTCCGACACCGCCAAGAAGGCGCGCAAGGCATCCGAGGACGCCGCGAAGCGGCTCGCCGATGCCCGTGAGGAGTACGCTCCGATCGTCGCGGAGAAGGCCAAGAACGCCCGCTCAACCGCCGCCGACCTCTACGACCAGTACGCGCCGGTCGTGGCCGAAAAGGCCAAGACCGCCCGCTCAACCGCGACCGACCTGTACGGCGAATACGCACCCGCCGTAGCCGACAAGGCCAAGCAGGCCCGGGCCACCGCAACCGACCTGTACGGCGAGTACGCACCCGTCGTCGCCGACAAGGCCGACAAGGTCGCAGACAAGGCCGCCAAGAAGCTCAAGCAGAGCAAGCGCCAGGCCCGGCGCAGCGCGAAACGCGCCAAGAAGGCTGCGCGCTGAGGCCACCGTGTACTACCCGCTCGTCGTCAGCGACTTCCTCGACCGCGCCGAGCAGGTGTACCCCGATCGAGTCGGGATCGTCGACGAACCGGAGCAGCCGGCGCCGAGCCTCGGCGAGGTCACCTACCGCGAAATGGCGACGCTCGCCCGCGCGCAGGCGGCGAAGCTGGACCAGCTCGGCGTGCCGGCGGGCGGGCGAGTTGCGTTCGTGTCGGAGAATTGCGCCCGGCTGCTCACGTCCTTCTTCGGTGTCGCGGGCTACGGTCGCGTCCTCGTGCCGATCAACTTCCGGCTGAGCAAGGCCGAGATCTCCTACATCGTCGCGGACAGCGGCGCTGAAGTCGTCTACGTCGACCCCGCGCACCAGGACGTCTTCGACGCCTTGGACGTCCCGCACAAGTACCTGCTCGGCGACGACGACGAGCTCTACCTACGCGACACCGAACCCGAGCCGTGGGCCGATCCCGACGAGGATGCGACCGCCACGATCAACTACACGTCGGGCACGACTGCCCGGCCGAAAGGCGTCCAGCTGACGCATCGCAACAACTGGCTCAACGCCACTGTGTTCGGTCTGCACACGACGATCAGCGATCGCGACGTCTACCTGCACACCCTGCCGCAGTTCCACGCCAACGGGTGGGGGATGCCCTTCGCGATGACGGGCGTCGGGGCACAGCACGTCATCCTGCGCAAGGTCGACGGCACGGAGATCCTGCGCCGTATCGAGCGGCACGGCGTCACTGCCATGTGCGCCGCGCCCGCCGTCATCGTCGCGGCGCTGGATGCGGCACCGGACTGGGACGGCGAGATACCCGGCCGCGGCCGCGTGCGCATCATCGCCGCGGGCGCCCCGCCGCCGACCCGCACCATAGAGCGGGTGCTGGACGAGCTCGGCTGGGAGTTCATCCAGATCTACGGCCTCACCGAGACGTCCCCGCTCGTCACCGTCAACCGCCAGCGCGCGGAGTGGGACGACCTGTCGACGAACGAGCGGGCGAAGCGGCTCGGACGGGCTGGCGCACCTGCGCTCGGGGTTCGGGTGTCGATCGACTCGCAGGGCGAGGTGCTGACCGCCTCCAACCACAATCTCGACGGCTATTGGGCACAACCCGAGGCCACCGCCGAAGCGCAGGCCGACAACTGGTTCCACACCGGTGACGGCGGCATCGTCGACGACGACGGCTATCTCGTCATCTCCGACCGCAAGAAGGACGTCATCATCACTGGCGGGGAGAACGTCTCCTCGATCGAGGTCGAGGACGCGCTCATGTCGCACCCGGCGGTCAGGGAGGTCGCAGTCATCGGCATCCCCGACGACAAGTGGGGCGAGCTGGTGACCGGTCTGGTGATGACGGACGGCACGCAGGTGAGCGAGGACGAACTGATCGCGCACTGCCGCACCGCGCTCGCGGGCTACAAGTGCCCCAAACGCATCGACTTCGTCGACGAACTGCCGCGGACCGCCACCGGCAAGCTGCAGAAGTTCAAGCTGCGGGAGGAGTTCTGGAAGGACTCCGAACGTCAGGTGAACTGACGAACCGCGGGCCCAGCACGTCGACCAGCAGCGCGGTGCCCAGCGTCACCACGAGCGCGAGGAGGATGCCGCCGACGGTGTCGGTGGCGTAGTGGTAGGCGCTGCGAACGAGGCCGGCAGCACCCGCAATCGTCCAGGCGACGGCCGTCGCGACAGAGATCGACTTCGTCCGTCGCGTCCAGGACGATCGCAACGCCAGCAGAGCGAGCAGCACCGTGACCGACGTCAGAGCCGTCTCGTGGCCGCTCGGGAAGGCCGGCCCGGGCAAGATCTGCCCGTGCGACAGCTTCACGACATCGCCGAAGGACCGGTTGATCGCGGGCTTGAGGACGTAGCGCATCAGCCCCAACGCGATCACCGGCGCGACGGCGGTGAGTACCGCGATATCCCACCGGCGCGCCAGCGCCGCGCCCGCCAGCACGACGACCAGGGCCCCAATCGTCAGACCCGGCTCGGTCAACGCAAGCAGGATCTGTTGCACGATCAGCCCGAAGTGGCGGTAGAGCCAGCTGGCGACGGCCGAGTCGAACCCGGTCGGATCACCGCTGTCGTGCAGCGAGCCGGCCATCGCCACGAACGCCGCGAGAGCGAGCACCATCAGAACAACGATCCACGGCCGAGCACGCGCGGCGACCAGCGGGCGGCGCGGTTCGGTGGACGGCTCGGCGATCACCGATCGATGATCGCAGAGGGCTTGTCGGACGGCGCGCGGGTCCCCGAACCGTGAAGACCTCGGCATGCGTGGGCGGCCCGAAGCTTGTGTCACCTCGGCAATACATGCTGCGCGGCGGCTCATGGACGCACTTCAAGCAAGTAGAGCGACGAGGGCTCGGCGGACGTCAGGCGCTGGTGAGGATGACGAGTTGCTGGGTCGCTCGGGTCATTGCGACATAGCGGTCGACCGCTCCTTCGATGGCATTGGGGGCGCCGCCGGACGCCTCGGTGCCTAATGTTTCGGCGTCGATGAGGACGACCAGGTCGAACTCGAGCCCCTTCGAGAGCTCCGGGGTCAGGAACCGGACGCGGGACGTCGCCCGGAACGTTCCGCCGTTCTTGATGTCACCGGCGATGTCATGGGTGCCGATGACGCAGGCAATCCCGTCGGCGTGCGCGGCGAGCCAGGTGTCGAGAATCGAGCCGAGTTGCGTTGCCGATCCGCGTACGACGGGGACGTCGCTGCTGCGGATGGAGGTCGGCACGTTAACCTCCGGGAGCACCGCTCGGATGACCGGCTCGGCTTCGGCCATGACCTCTACCGGCGTCCGGTAGTTGATGCGGAGGGTGGCCAGGTTGATCTGTTCGAGCCCAATCCGCTCGAGCCGTTCCTGCCACGACTCCGTGAACCCGTGCCGGGCCTGGGCTCGGTCCCCGACGATGGTGAAGCTCCGAGACGGGCAGCGGAGCAGCACCATCTGCCACTGCGCGTCAGTCAGTTCCTGGGCCTCGTCCACCACGATGTGGGCGAACGGGCCGGCGAGCAGGTCCACGTTGTTGCTGGACAGTGCAGTGGTGCTGGATAGTGCGGTCTCGTCGACGAGGAGGCTCTGGGTGTCCTGTCCACGCAGCATCGACATCACGAGCATCTCTGAGTCGTCGGCTGCGACCAGGTCGTCGACGACCATGGCCATCTGCTCCCGCTCGGCGGCGGCGGCGGCCTCGTGACGGCGCCGTCGTCGTGCCGCCTCCGGGTCGCCGAGCCGCCGCCGTGCCGCGTCCAGGAGCGGCAGGTCGGACACGGTCCAGGCGTGGGGTTCCTCGCGCTGCAGCGCCTGTACCTCCGTGCCATCGAGCCAGGGAGCGCACATCCGCAGGTAGGCGGGTACCGACCACAGGTCGCCGACGAGGTCAGCCGCTTCGAGCAGCGGCCACGCGCGGTTGAGGGTCGTACGCAGCTCCGTGTTCTGGAGCAGCGACTTGCGGAGCAGGTCAGCCGGGGCGTCGCCGTCGCGCTTGTCCATCAAGATCGTAAGCAGCTCCTCCCAGATCTGGTCGCGGGCCTCGTTGTGCGGAGTATCGGGTTCTGATGCTGCGAACGCCTCGGCCCAGTCGTCAGCGCTCAGCCAGCTGTCGGACCAGTCGGTCACGACCGTCATCGCTTTAGTAGGGGGCTCCTCATAGAACCTGACGGCCGTCTCGATGGCCTTCACCAATTTGCGGACGACTTCAGGAGGGCCACGTTCGGGTCGGTCTCGACTGCGGCTGCGGCTCCCTCGGCGACGAGGTCGCGCAGGGTGCAGGTCTGCACGCCCTCCTCGCCGAGGCTGGGGAGAACGTCGCCGACGTAGTCCAGGTAGGGCTGGTGCGGGCCAACGAACAGGACGCCGCCGCTGTGATGACCGAGGCGAGGATCGGAGTAGAGGAGGTAGGCGGTGCGGTGCAGAGCGACGACGGTCTTCCCCGTACCTGGACCGCCGTCGACGACGAGAACGCCGCGGGATCCCGCGCGGATGATGGCGTCCTGGTCTGCCTGCATGGTGCCGAGCACGTCTCGCATCCGGGTCGACCGGTTGCTGCCCAAACTGGCGATGAAGGCGGACTGGTCGTCGAGCACTGCCCTCCTTTCCGGACCGACTATTTCCTCGAAGATGAACACCTCGTCCCAGTAATCGCTGATCTGGCCGCTGGTCCAGCGATACCTGCGGCGGCTGGCCAGACCCATCGGGTTCGCGTGGGTGGCTCCGAAGAACGGCTCAGCTGAGGGGGAGCGCCAGTCGAGCAGCAGCCGACGACCCGCGCTGTCCGTGAGGCCAAGTCGTCCGATGTATACGGGCGCGGGGTTGTCCGCGCTGACGATGTGTCCGAGGCACAGGTCCAAACCGAAGCGACGCAAGGCACGCAGGCGAGCGGTCAGCCGGTGGATCTGCAGGTCCCGGTCCATCGCCTCCTGGCCTATGCCGCCGGGCGCTGTGCGCTCTACATCGAGGCGGTCGGACAGGTCGGCGATCGACTGCTCGAGGCTCGCGGCGATGGCCGCGAAATGCTGCTCGTCGCCGGCGATCAGCGTCGGGTCGGCCTTGGGGGTGAGGTGGTCGGGAAGGTCGAACGCGCTGGCAATCAGAGGGTTCACGCCGTCAGCTCCGATCTGAGGTTCGCCACTTTAGATCCAAACGTTGGCGCTCACGAGCGGGGCTGAACCCTGCTATAACTGAAGGTGAGGGAGTCGCTTGCACGCCAGTCGGCGCCTGAGTTGCGGACGTCAGACACCCGACCCAGCCGGCCGGTTCGGTTCGGTTCGGTTCGGGAACGACCCAGCTGCATGCAGTGCAGCCGGCAAGGAGTTGTCGGCAGTCGACGGCCTCGGTGCCCGAGCCGGTTCCAGTTTGTAGCCCTTTCGGCGGTCACGGGATTCCTCACCCATCTGAAGTCCCAACCGCTGGTCGCCCTGGACCTGCTCTGATGACCCAGCATGTGAGCTCATCGTGACGGTGCCCCAACCGGTCGCACGCTGCTCACCGCGCGGCGCCTCGAACAGGTCCCAGCTGACCGCCCCAACGCACAGCGACGTCTGGCTCGAGCCGAGGAGAAGCTCGACGCTGCGCGCAAGATCGCCGCCATCGACACACCGAGGTCGCGGCGGATCATCACCCGGGTCGCTACCGCGTGGCGTCTGGGGCACGACGACTACCTCGAGGCGACGGCGCGGCTACCAGTCGATCATCTCCTCGCGCTGACCGGCCGCCCTGAGCCGACGCCGCGGGATGCGCGACTGCAGACCGTCATGATCGCGACGGACGTCGCCGTGCATGAGGAAGCGATCGTCGATCTCTGCTACTCGCGGACCTTGGAGAGGTCTGAGGCAGTCGAGCGTCCGGTAGGAAACGAACCAAGTGGTTGACCAGTGGTTGGCTATCCTCCCGACGCTGAACAGGTAGACCGGAAAAGCGATGCACCAGGAGTCCACCTGGAGCGGTCGGACGCGAATACTGCTCGACTCATGAAATGCCCACCTGCGCACGGCGTTCGAACCTATTGCCCCATCGCCGTCCGCTGACTTCGAGTCGTGTCGGGTAACAAGCCCCCATCCAAGGGATTCTCGCCGTTGCGTGACATAACGGGGGGGCAAATGAGGATCTAATGATCATGGAAATGCACCGGGACCCACGGAGGCCCGACAA
>JBPCOE010000027.1:0-6887 GCA_051000605.1 Jatrophihabitans sp. | reverse complement strand
ACTCGACGCCTGGACCCACGCCACCAACACCGACCAGCGCCAAGTCGACTGGCACTTCACCACCCACGACGCCCGCATCAAACTCCGACACCTATACCCGGCGCTTTAGAAGCGACACCCTACTAGTGACGGCGCGTCCGGACGGACTCGAACGCGGCGAGGGCTCGATCGTCGGCGTCCGGGAGCTTGCCGAGGTATTGCTGGGTGGTTTGGATCTGCTTGTGGCCGGGCCGATCCATGACGGCCTTCAGGTCGGCACCACCGGCGAGCAGCCACGAGGCGTGCGCGCCGCGTAGGTCGTGGAAGCGCACCCGCTGACCGAGTTCGGCGCGTTCGATCGCGGGCAGCCACACCCGGGTCCGGAAGACGTTGCGCGAGATCGGCGAGCCGGTGCGGGTGGAGAAGAGCAGGTCCTCGCCGCGCTTGCCGGTGGCCATCAGAAACTCGCGGACGTCCTGACAGAGCTGATCGCCGATCCTGATCGAGCGGTGCTCGTTGTCCTTGGGGTAGTCGCGGATGGTCCAGACCTTGTCGGCGCCGGTGATCTTCTTCGACACCTCGAGCACAACGCGACGAACGAAGATCTCGCCGGCCTCCAGATCGACGTCGACCGGGCGCAGCGCCGCGAGCTCACCCCAGCGGACGCCGGTCTCGATCGCGACAGCACGAGGATGCGGTAGCGCTGCGGGATCTCGGCGAGCAGGGTCTCGAACTGTTCCGGCGTGATCGCCTTCTTCGGCTGCTTGACGAACTTCGGCAGCGCCGTGTGCGCGCACGGGTTGAGGGCGATGACCTGATCGATGATCGCCCGCTCGAAGATCGCATGCAAAACATGTGGTACTTGCGCACCGAACGTGGGCTCAACTGCGGCTTGCGGCTGCCGTCGAAGTCCTCGACCTCGGCCGACACCTCGTTGACCCACGCCTGCACCGTCGAGGCGACGACCTTGATCATCCGCACCCGTCCGAAATGTGGCAGGAAGTGGCTGTCCAAGTTCGAGCGATACGCGGCCAGCGTGGTCGGCTCGAGGTGCTGCGCGGCCGGCCGGTAGAACTTCTCGACGTACGCGGCGAAGGTGAGCCTGCCACGAGAGGCGTCGGCGAGCGTGCCTGCCGCGGCCCGCTCCTCGCGCTTGACCGCGGCTCGCTCGGCGTCCCGTTTGGTCACCCCGAGCCGAAGCACTGCGAATGCCCCGCGGCTGCTGCTGCACTCCGCACCGAATGTGCGATCAGGTGGTGCAGTGCAGCCTTGTTCGTTCGGGCAGGGGTTGCCTCCCATGTGTCCTACCGGTCAGCGTTGCGGGCAGCGGGGCGCAGCGTGTGGATCGACCCGGCAGCTCAGGCTCCCCGTGCGGACGGATCGACATGATGACCACCACCTATCCGGCTTCTGGAGAGAACGTCTTGGTTTGTCAGATGCCGGGCAGGGTGTGGGTGTGTTCGTCGCGTACGGCGTGCAGCGCGTGGGGGTTAAGGCCGAGCAGGGTCAGGATGGTCGGAGCGATCTGGGTGGTTTGCACACGGCCGAAGCTGATGGTGTGTGGCGTGACGCCGGCGCCGGAGATGACGAGTGCGACGTTGCGGTCCTCGGTCGAGGCGCCGCCGTGCTCGGCGATCTTCTTGACGCCGCTTGTGTAGACGACGCCGTGTCGGGCGATGCCGATGAGGTCCGGTGCGTGGGTGTCGCCGTGCGGGGCGCGAACAAGGTCGTCGGCCCGGGAGCCTGTGTAGACCTCGGTCAGGCCCGAGGAGCTGACCGTGGTCGAGTAAGTCCCCTTCGGGTCCGAGACGCGGTTCGCGGGCGCCGAGTGTGTCAGCAGGTAGTGCTTGGCGAAGGCCAGCGCGGCGGGGTGCCGGTTGGACAGCCACAGCAGCATGCCGTCGTCATCGACGGAGAAGGCTACGAGCGGCGCCGCGCCGGGATGCGTCTTGGCCCATGCGGTGTTGATGTTGGTGATGATGGCGTTGTCGTTGACCCGCCGCAGGGCGTCCGGGTTCGTCGGTGATTGTCCGTGTTTGGCGGACAGGATGATTGTCGTTGATTTGGTGAGGCCTGCTGTGGCCAGCCGTTGTTGCAGTGACGCGACCTGGGTGTCGATGTAGGTCAGTGCGCTGCGCAGCAGCGGTCCGGGGGTGCCGTTGGGTAGGTAGCCGCCGGTCATGCCGTCCGAGGTGGGCAGCTTTTGCGCGGTGGAGACGGTTTGGAAGTTCATCCCGAAGATCGCAGGGGTGCCGACGTGGAGGCTGCGGGAGTGGTTGTAGCCGTCGACCTCGTTGAGCACGGCGGCGACCTTGGTGCTGTCGTACTGGCGGGTCAGCGCGTTGTCGGTGCTCCAGTCGTCCCCGCTGCTGTCGGCAACACTGTTGATCTCCGGGGTGAACAGGTCCTGGATGCCGTTGCCGGCCGGCCCGTTGAGGATTTCGTAGGCGGGGTGCTTGTCCGACCATGCCGTGCGCAGCCCCGCGGCGCGGACGATGTTGAAGACGGTGTTCACCCGCAGGTAGTTGTGCGGGTAGATCGGCAGACACGTCGATGGGTTTACTGGCAGGGTGGCCGGGTCGAGCAGGGTCTGCGGGGTCGGTGTCATCCTCAGGATCGCGGCCGTGATCGCACGGGAGTTGGCCAACGTCTGCGCCCGCGTGTTGGTCGGCAGCTGCCTCAGGGCTGGCGACGGGATGTGTTGGCCGGCGTCGAGGGTGATTGGGTTCTGCGAGCGGTCAGCGGCCTCGGTCCACGCCACCTCGGTGCCCCGCGTTGCCGTGCTGCAGTCGATCGTCCCGGGCGGCAGCAGCGCGTGGTTGTAGGTGTCGTCGTAGTACACACCGGTGGTCCCCGGACCGCCGCCGGTGAGTTGGGCGACCATGCCCGGGAACGAGTCGGACGGGAAGGTGGTCTGGGCGTTCGGGTAGTCGCTGCCGTGCGCGACCAGCGCAGCCAGCGCCGAGCGCGGGTGCGTTTTGGTGTAGTAGGCCAGGTCGCTGGCGTGCAGCCCGTCGACCGAGAGCAACAAGACGTGCCGGGAGTGGGCGGCGGAGGTGCCCGCGGCGCGCGAGGCGTGGGCTGCTGCTGTAGCGCCTTGGGCCGCCGCGAGAGCGGACACCCCCAACGCAAGACCGGCGGCCAGAGCAAGGGAACGACGGGGCACGACGACTCCTCGAATAGGGATCATGAAACCTGCACTCTGAGGTCTATCGGCCCACGGTGGTGATTCCCTGTCTGGCAGCGGAAACGGTCGATGAACTCTCGATGCACGCATTTCGTGTTTGACCTCGGCCGGCTCGGACAGGGGCCGCGGCTGCCGCGTCTGCCGCTGCCACGATTCGGTGTGCAGCGGCAGACGCGGACGGGGCGTGGCATTGGTTCAGCCGTGGACCGGTTCGCCGGTGCCGGGCGAGAGGTACAGCGGGCGGCTGCGATGCCGTCGGGTCAGGTCGAACATCCCGGTCAGGCTGCCGGCCAGAGCGTCGAACGAGTTGTCCCCGATCCGTCGGCCGCCCAGCCAGTTGTCCTCGACGAAGCGCAGGATCGAGGTCTGGTCGGTGACCGTGTGATCAACGTAGTTGCGGCGCGCGTACGGCGATAGGAGAAGCAGCGGGAGCCGCGGTCCGTACCCGCATCGCTCCTGGTAGCCGCCCATCGGGTGGTTCCCGCCGCAGATCCCCGGCGCGGACAGCGCGTCGTCGGCGGACTGACTGCCGTTGAGGATCGGCCCGATCTGGTGGTCATACCAGCCGTCGCTGTCGTCGTAGGCGAGCACGACCGCGGTCGAGGTCCAGTCCTTGCTCGACTGCAACCGGTTCAGCGTGTTCACCACGAAACGCTGCTCGTCCAGCGGGTCGGAGTAACCGGCGTGGCCGTCCTGGTACTGCGCGGCCTTAAGGAAGCTCACCGCCGGCAGGTCGCCGACCGACAGCGCCCGGCCGAAGTCGCTCAGGTCATACTGGTGGTTGGCCCGGTCGTCATGGCCGATAGCGGCGACCGACGTCGGCCGCAGGTGGTGCGGGTTGGCCGTCGATGCGTAGTACTGAAACGGCTCGTGGTGCGGGCTGTAGTCGCTCACCGACACGCCGCCGACATTCTGGTGCGTCGATCCGCAGACGGCCTTGCCGCTCACGGTGGCCGCCGTCGTCGGGCGGAAGCCGCCCTGGAACCAGCCCCAGGTCACGCCACGGGCGTTGAGCAGGTCGCCGACGTTGCGGCCGGTCATCATCGCGTGGTTGCGGGTGTTGGCGCAGTCGTCGTAGGCCGGGTCCGGGTCGTTGACGACTGTGCCCACACCGTGGACATCCGGTGAGGCCACGACGGACGGGTCGCTCGTCCTCGTCCCGCTCGCCGTAACGGCGTAGCCGCCGTGCGTCTGCCCGGAGACCAGGTCCAGCGCGCCGGGGGTGGACGGCCCGAATGCGGTGTCGTAGGAATTGTCGGACATGGCGTAGTGCTGGGCGTAGTTCCACAAGCCGGTGACGGTGTTGCCGTCGTAGTAATCCATCACCAGGCCCGGCTTGGTCACGTTCGGCGGCGGGCAGATTTCGGAGTCGGTGTACTGCACGAACTTGTCCATCAGGCCGTGGTCGAACGCCTTCTGCTCGGCGCCGTAGCCGTGGTCCTGATCGCAGGTCAGCGCCTCGCCGCGGGCCAGCCGCCGCGGCTGCGCGCTGTTGGGATTGTGCGCCAGCAGCGCGTCGTTCAACCCGTTCACGCCGGGTGTACCGGCGGCGGGGTGGAACGTGGGTTCGCCGTGCTGATTCGCCGCATGCGGGTAGGTGCCGAAATAGTGGTCGAAAGACACGTTCTCCCCGAAAATCACCACGAGATGCTTGATCGGCGTCGCCGTGGCGAACTCTTTCGTCGACGGCGCGGCTTGGCTGGCCCCTGGGCCGCCGAGTATCACCAGAGCAGTCACTCCTGCCACCGATCCGATGAGTGCCCGGCGCAGTCGCGATGGGGGTTTCACCTTGTGCCTCCTCTGCCGGGCCGCTGGGGATCGGCGGTATCCCCGGCTATACCGCCGCCTCAACCCTGACCGGCTTGGACGGTCCCCACTTGAGCGGCTGGCGTCGTGGCGATGACCGTTGGGTGAACTCAAGGCCGCACGTCGCCGGCCGACCGGCCCGTGGCGATCCGTCGAGGCACAGCGTCGATTGGCGATCGACAGACCCGCGCGCGTCCGTCGCCTAGGTTCTGCGAAGGTTCCGTGCAACCGTCCGGGCTGGTTGCCGAGAACAGTGCGCGTGCACCTGGGACAGGCGGGATGACCTCGCGCGAGCTGTTGACGATCCTGCGCGGACTGGCGGGACTGCAGGTCGTGTCGGCCGGCGTGGTCGAGGTCGCGACCGGCTACGACCACGCCGAGATCACCGGAGTCGCCACCGCGCAGGTCGCCTACGAATTGTTGTCGCTGTTCGCCCCTGTGTGACTCTGCTGTGCGGTAGACCTCTTTCATGACGTCCACGCAGGAGAAGAAGATCAGCGGACTCGAGAGCCGCTCGATCGACTACGTCCCTCTCGACGAGCGGCACGGCAAGCTCTGGCACCTTGGACCGCTGTGGTTCATGTCGAACGCGCAGATCGCCACTCTGGCCGTCGGGCTGATCAGCATCACCGAGGGCGGCACGCTGCTCTGGTCCATCATCGCGATCAGTGTGGGCATCCTGCTCGGAACGTTGTTCATGGCTTTTCACTCGGCGCAGGGACCGCAGCTCGGATTGCCGCAGATGATCCAGTCGCGCCCGCAGTTCGGCTACCTCGGCGCCCTGCTGGTATGGCTGTTCGCCTTCATCCAGTACGCCGGGTTCAACGTCTTCAACAGCGTGCTCGGCGGCGAGGCTATGCACACCACCGCGCACGGCAGCACCAAGCTCTGGATCGTCGTCGTCACCGTCGTCGCGTTCGTCATCGCGTTGGTCGGCTACGACATCATCCACAAGGCCGAGCAGGTACTGACCTATCTGATGCTCGGCATCTTCGGCGTGTTCACGATCGGGCTGTTCTTCCTGCACTTCCCGGCCGGGACGTTCGATCTCGGTACGTTCAGGATCACCCCCTTCCTGGCCCAATTCGGTGTGGTGGCCGGCTACCAGATCAGCTGGTCGATCTACGTGTCGGACTACTCGCGCTATCTGCCGCCTGGGGTCACCGTCCGCAAGACGTTCTACTGGACGTACTGGGGCTCGGCCCTGGGCGGCGCGTGGCTGATGATCGTCGGGTCGGTGCTCGTCGCGTGGGTAGGGCTGAACAAGTTCGACGGGTCGGGCATCGCCGAGATCAACGCCGCCGGTGACCACGTTTTCAACGGCTTCGGCGCGATCGTGCTGATCCTGTCCGCGCTCGGGCTCGTGTCGGTCACGGCGCTGAACATGTACGGCGGCTCGCTGACCCTGATCAGCGCGATCGACTCGTTCAAGAAGGTGCGGCCGACGGTCGGGGTGCGGGTGTTGACGGTCGGCCTTACCGCGGCGCTGTCGCTGGTCGGCGCGTTGGCGGCCAGCGCGAACTTCCTGTCGAACTTCAACAACTTCCTGTTGCTGGTCCTCTATCTGTTCATCCCGTGGACGGCGGTGAACCTCGTCGACTACTACGTCGTGCGGCGCGGGCACTATGCGATCGCCGAGATCTTCAAGCCGGACGGCATCTACGGCCGCTGGGGCTGGCGCGGCATCACCGCCTACCTGGTCGGCTTCGTGGTCATGATCCCGTTCTTCTCGGTCGGCACGCTGTTCGAGGGCTGGGTCGCGCACAAACTCGACGGCGCCGACATCTCCCTGTTCGTAGGTCTTCCCGTCGCCGGGCTGCTGTACTGGTACCTGTGCCGAACCGTCGACGTCGAGGCCGAGACGCGGGTGGCGCAGGCCGAGGCGGACGAACTGGAACGGGCCGCGCACCAGCAC
>JBPCOE010000024.1:0-26138 GCA_051000605.1 Jatrophihabitans sp. | reverse complement strand
CGACCCGTTCGACCTCACCAGCATCGAGGTCCGCTGGCAGCATCGCGCGATGGGCAACGCGATCCCGCACAAGATCGGCCGGCACGTGCACCACAAGGCCCGTCCCGACGAGAGCGCGCCACCGCCGCCACCAACCGGGATCGACTACCTGCGCCTGGTCGAGGCCGAGCACACCGCCGAACTGGCCGAACGGGTCCGCTACTCCGACCTGCCCGACGGGCACGTTCCCGGTCAGTTGATCCTGCCCGGCACCACCGACGCCGAGGAGGCATCGCAATGATCGAGAAGCTGCAGTCCCACTACGGATTCACGAAGACGCCGTTCGGCAGGGCGCTCGCGCCGCAGATGCTGCACCGTCACGGCGCGCACGCCGAAGCGGTCGCCCGCATCGGCTGGTGCGTCACCGAACGCGCGCTGGGCGTGATCACTGGCGAGGTCGGCGCCGGCAAGACCGTCGCCGTCCGAGCCGCCCTCGCCACCCTCGACACCTCCCGGCACACGATCATCTACCTGGGCAACCCCGCCGTCGGCGGCCGTGGCCTCTACGCCGGCATCGTCACCGCGCTCGGCGGCGTCCCGCGCTTCCACAAGGCCGCGCTCATCCCGCAGACCGTCGAGTTGCTCGCCGCCGAAGAGCACGAACGCGGCCGCACCGTCGTCCTTGTCCTCGACGAAGCACATTTGTTGGATGCCGACCAACTCGAGGAACTGCGGCTGCTCACCAACGCCGAGATGGACAGCCACTCACCGTTCGCCTGCCTGCTCGTCGGACAACCCACCCTGCGCAGGAGGATCAAGCTCGGCACCTTCGCCGCGCTCGACCAGCGCATCGCGCTGCGCTACGCCATGACCGGCATGAGCGACAGCGAGACCGCCAGCTACGTCAGCCATCACCTGCAGCTGGCCGGACGCTCGGACACCCTGTTCAGCGACGACGCCCTCGCGTTGATCCACCAGGTCTCCCGAGGCCTGCCCAGGGCGGTGAACAACCTCGCCATCCAGGCTCTCGTCGCCGCCTACGCGGCGAACAACGCCATCGTCGACGAGTCCAGCGCCCGCGCCGCCGTCGCCGAGGTCACCGCAGAGTGAACAGCACCGCGTCACGATGAAGACGAAGCCCCGCCGGCTTAGCCGGCGGGGCCCTCTCATACCCGAAGAACGTCATCACCGAGAACGACGCCGTCATAGTCATCCAGCGCGTCGCTCAACAGCCATGCGATCCGATGAGCGTGTCCGCGTGATGGTGAGCTCGCAGCACGCACGCCGGATGCGACTGGCCGACGGCAGCGGGCGGGTCCACGAAGTGTCATTGGATGCGCTGGGACCTCAGACGCGGCTGCTGCTGCTTCGTCGCACACCCGCCGGTCTGGAGCCTGCAGCGCTTTGGCTCAACGAAGACGGCCTGCCCCGTACGGCCCACGGCTGGCACCACACGTTCACCTGCGCGAACAATCGCCTACGGCGTCAGGGGTTTGTCGGTTTCGCCGGCGCACCGCACATGCTGCGCCACTCGTTCGCGCTGCGCTGGTATGCCGTCGGGCGCCTGCTCTATGAAGCGCGTTTCGCGCACCTGACCGCGGAGGAGACCCGCGACTTTCGCGCACAGTTCGGCAACACCTGGGACCTGGTCCAAATGCTGCTGGGGCATCGAGATCAGCGCACCACCAAGGACGTCTATCTCGAACCGTTCCGCTCGCTGGACATGGAACTGCTGTTCCTGCACGCCGCCGACACCGCCGTACCTGAGATCATGGCGACGCTGTTCGAGCAGGACCGGCGAGTCTTGGGCGATCCAATCCGGCCCACCGGATGAGCACCGGCCGTCCGGCCGCGCTGCCATCAGCGGACTATCAGGCTCCGACGCGTCTGGTCATCGACGACCAGACGTGTCGGGTGCACTTCATCTCCGAGAGCTATGGCGAGCAGGCCGACTACGACTTCACCGCGTTGCCGGTCACCCGCGAGCTGCAGCGAGCCTTCGCCCGTGCGTTCGCCGAGCACACTGGCCCGGCCGGGCGGGTGAAGTCTCTCGGCGGTGCGACGCGATGCTGGATCTACCTGCGCAAGTTCTGTAACACGCTGGCCGAGCAGGCACCGTCGCCCAGGACGGCCGGCGAGCTGCGCCCTTCGCATATGGATCAGTTCCTGATTCGGCACGCTGACACGCCCAGCACCGCGGCGGCCCTCGGGGTCATCCGATCCTTGCTGGTACGCGTCGAAGGATTGTCGGCGCCGATGCTCGCCAAGTGCGCGATGTGGATCCCCGAAAGTCGGGACCGGACGCGTTCGCGCGCCAGCTACAGCCCGAGCGAGGAGAAGAAGATCCTCGACGCGGCCCGCGCCACGGTGCGTGCAGCGGCCAACCGGATCAGGTCGAGCCGGGAGCTGCTGGACAGGTGGCGAGACGGCGACACGTCCCTCACCGACGACTCGATCCGCAGCAGCTACTGCCGGCTGCTGGACCTGATCGACACCATGGGTGATGTGCCGCGGTATCCGGGCAATGGCCAGCCGCTGCGCTGGACGCGCCGGCACGGCACAGTCCCCGACCTCACGCTGGCGTTGAATCTGAACTGGCACGAGGCGTCAGCGTTGACCATCCTGCTAGTCCGATTGACCGGGCAGAACGGCTCCACCATCGCCCGCGCCTCCGCCGCCTACCACCGCCCCGACGGCGAGTCCGGCAGCATCCCCAACGTCCAGATCGATCTGGACAAGCCGCGACGCGGCCAACGCCGATACATGACCGCCACCCTGGCCGACGTACCTCGGTGGGCGGCCGCCCCGGACGAGGGTGGCACGTTGTCGCGGCGGTCGGAGCTGCACACCGCGTTCGGCGTGTACATGCTGGCCGTCGAGCTGACCACCTCGGCCCGCCAAGTCACGGGTCGGCGAGAGCTGCTGCAGTACTGGGGCTGCAAGGCCGGTGGTGGTGTGGGCCGCGGCTTCCGCGTCGTGAACGGCGACCTGGTCAGCGCCTGGGGACAGAGCCTGGGCCTGACCAGAGATCCCGACGACCCCGACGCGGTGTCGACACGGTTGCGCGTCGGCGTTGGGCAGATGCGCGTCACCTACCTGGCCCGGGAGCAGCGCCCGGTCGCCCACACCGAGCAGACCCTGGCCAGCACATACCTGCGGCGAGATCCCGCGAGCGTCGCGGAGTACCAACACCTGGTCGCCGATGTACTGGGCAGAGAGGTCGCCAAAGCTCACACCCTCGGCCGGATCGCGCAGCTGAGCCCGGCCGACGTCAGCGAGGCTACCCGCGATCCCGCCGGAGTCGCAGCGCGGTTCAACATCAGCGAGAACGCGCTTGCCGCGCTGCTGACCGGTGCGGGCGACACGGTGCTGGCAGGGTGCAGTGACAACCACAACAGCCCGCATAGCCAACCGGGACGGCCCTGCCGCGCCTCCTTCCTCAAGTGTTTGGACTGCCCTTGCGCGCGGGCGCTGCCGCACCACCTGCCCCTGCAAGTCCTGGCCCGGGATCTCATCGCAGACAGACGGGCACAGATGAGCGCACTGCGTTGGGCCGAACGGTTCGCGGTCCCGTTCACTCAGCTCGAGGACCTGCTCGCCCAGGTCAGCGACAACGACGTCGAGGCCGCTCGTCGCGACGCGACCCGGAGCCAGCGGGATCTCGTGATCCGGCTGCTGAGTGGGGAGCTTGATCACACGTGACTTCGGCCCTGACGTTCGCGCACGTCGTAGATCGAGTGCCCGCCGCTGACTCGGTCGTACTGGCCGGCCGGCAGCTGCGTCCAGACACCGACCCGGCGACCTTGTCTCGCTTCCGCGACGACCGGTGGGTGTTGTCACCGGCAATATTCGAAGACCATTTCAGGGCGTTGAGCATCAACTTTCAGCTGGCACCGCCGCGGTTTCGGCTGGTCCTGAAGACCTTCACCTGGTTGGAGATCAACCACGCCGCCGACGTGTCGACGCTGCGCCACGGTCGAGGCACCGGTCGGCTCGCGATCCAGACGATCCACAAGGAGGCCCGTCAGGTCCGGGCCTTGCTCAGCTGGCTCGACGAGCGGAATATCGGCTCCCTCAGCGAGGTGACCAGCGCCGGTCTCGACGCCTACCTTGACGCCGTCCGCAGCGCCGAGATCCGGCACTCGGCCCGCGATGACCTCCTCCAGGCTGTCCGGAGGCTCTGGGCATTCCGCGACCTGCTGCCGCCCGAGGGCCAGCTCCCCGAACAACCACCCTGGGACGGCAAGGACACCCGGCTGCTGCTCGGGCGGTCCACCCGCGCGCGGGAGAACCTGACCCAGCGGATCCCCGAGGCCGCGATGACGGCGCTGCTGAGTTGGGCGCTCCGTTTCGTCGAGGACTTCAGCGACGACATCCTGATCGCGCTCGCCGAGTTCCGGCCACTGTTCGACAGCAAGCCCGGCCGTCGGCAACGCCCCGGTACCCGGCCAGCACCTGCCACGGCACGCGATGCCGGAGGCGCGGATCTCGCCGCGCGACTGCGCGCGCTGCTGCACGACCTGCGCGAGCGCTGCGAAGACCTGCCCGGCAAGATCCGTCCAGACAGCCGCCGGGAGCCTGACTGGGCGCACCTGGGTCGGCTGCTCGGCTGTCGCTACCAGAGCATCCAAGCGCCGCAGCACCGACGAGCGATCGAGCAATCCGGGTTAGCAGTGGCCGATGCCGCCTACCTCGGCACACACCCGCAGGCGCACCTCGACGGCGGCCCGTGGATGGCTCGGATCCGGTTCGATGAGGTCGATTCCCTCGTACGTCTGCTTAGCTTAGTACGGCCTGCCTGATCGTCATCGCCTACCTGTCGGGCATGCGACCAGGCGAGGTCCTGTCCTTGCGGCGCGGCTGCCTGTCGCAAGACCCCGTCACCATGCTGTGGCGCATCGACGGGCGCAAGTGGAAGAACGCCGTCGACACCACTGGCGCGAAGCTCCCTGAAGGCAAAGAGCGCGAGAATCCGTGGATCGTCGTGGAGACCGTCGAGCAGGCCGTCACCGTGCTCGAACAGTTGCACGACTCCCCGCTGCTCTTCCCGGCATGGATCCTGAGCAGCAGCAACGCGCGCGACGGCGCCAAGGCCTACCAGTCGGTCAACGACGATCTCAATCGGTTCACCGCCTGGGTGAACACCTACTGCTCGACGCACCACCGCATCGACTCGATCCCCGCCGACATCGGGAACCTGACCGCGTCTCGATTCCGGCGAACGCTGGCCTGGTTCATCTGTCGACGTCCTCGAGGATTGGTCGCGGCCGCCATCCAATATGGACACCTACAGGTCCAGATCACTCAGGGATATTCCGGCAGCTACGCGTCGGGATTCCCCGACGACCTCGCCTTCGAACGCTGGCTGGCCCGCCTTGACGAACTCGACGTCGCCGAACGGCGGATTGCCGGCGGTGAACATGTCAGCGGCCCAGCAGCCGATGCCTACCGATCGCGAGTCAGCGGCGGCTCCGGCCAATTCGCAGGCCACGTCATCCGAACCGGGCGGCAAGCGCGTCACATCCTGGCCAACCCGGCGCTGCAGATCCATTCCGGCGCGGCCATGACCTGCGTGTTCACCGCCGCGACAGCGCTTTGCACGCTGACGCCAGCATCCGACGACGCGCGCTACACCCCCGACATCGATGACTGCCGGCCAGGCTGCCAGAACATCGCCCGAACCGAGGACAACATCATCGAGCTACGCAGGAACCTCGACAGACTGCGCGACTCCGTGGACGATACCGCCAGCCCACCGATCAGACTTGCCCGGCAACGCCACCGGCTGGCCCAGATCGAGGCGATCGTCGCCGACCACGACGCTGGCGCCACCGCGAGCCGCGCGTGACCAGCACCGCCGAAACGACACCACCGGCCGCATTGTGCGCGGCGCTTCGCGACGCCGCTGACCGGCTGATCGCCGGGACACCAGTGCGGTCCGATGGCAAACTCACCATCAAGAGCCTTGCCGAGGAGGCCGGGGTCAAGCGGTGGCTTCTCGTGAACAAATACCCGCGCCAACTCAAAGATCGATACGACGCGGAGTTTCGGCAATACGACAAGAAGTCCGAGCCATCCCGGCAGGCCGAGGAGAAGATCAACGTTCTGCGGTGTCAACTCGCAGAGGCACGCGCAGAGACACGACGGCTGACCGCAGTCAACAAGACCTACGCCCGCATCATTGACCAGCTCGCCACTGAGCGGGCTGCAACCGGCGTGGACGGGACCGAGCAGACCGACGCCATCGCACCCGACTTCGCCCTGCTACGGAGCCATTGAGGATCAAGACAGTCCTACCTCATGCCGGGGATGCAAGCCGTACGAAGGATCGCTCGCCTGTCACGGCCATCGGGAGCGGGGATGCGGGCGGGCGTCGCGCGGCCCAGGAACTCGGGAGCGGTGGATGCACAGCGCTAGACCTCTGAGGGATCGTTTCGGTGCGCGCGATAGGCCTGTTCTTGAGCTTTGATCCCGAGTGCGCTCATGAGCCGATTGCTCATGTTAAAGTAGGCCGCGATGCTCGCAGCCTCGAGGATGCCAGTGTCGCTCAGACCTGCCGCGCGCATCACGTCCAGGTCGCCTGGTTCGACTTCTGACGGAAATCGAGTGATCTTGATTGCGAAGTCGGCCAGGGCTCGTTCGCGACGGGACAGGTCCGCGTGCCGATAGTTGATCTCTATCACGCCGATGCGATAGGGGTCGCCGGTGATTTTGCGTAACAGGCTTGCATGGCTGACGATGCACAGATCGCATCGGTTCTCGACGCTGACTATCAGTGCGATCAGTTCGCGCTCGAAGGGACAAAGGTCGCTGTCGGGATCGGCCATCAACGCTTTGACGAGCTCTCGTGATGCCAGAAGCTGCCTTGGCTTGTTGGCCAATGTGAGCATCTGATTCGGCACGTAACCTGCGTTCTCGCGCGACGCATCAAATTCGGCTTTGAGTTCCGCGCTTGGCTCGTGCACGGATGGAAGTGACAGCCACCATAGTCCGCCGTTTCGGGCCGACGCCGCGTGGATGTCGTGCCCGGCCGGTGACGAGCCCGGCGGGGATCCTTGATCGAAGTCAGCGTCGATGGCCAGGTCAATCGCGTGCTCGTCGGTTCGGTTGGGTTGACGCTGCTGCATGGCGTCTCCGTTCTGTCGCTTTTTGGCGCCTGGGGACGGCGCACGACGTCTAGTCTCAGGCGGTCCTCGCGGACCGCCGTCGGTCTCACGGCGGGATGGTCGCGGCCAGTCGGCGATAGGTCTCCAGGACATCGGCGCCCTTGGGTGTGAGTACCTGCAGGCAGACGTGGTTAGCGCCAGCGTTGAGATGCTCCTGTGCTCGGGAGGCGATTCGCGCCTCGTCCCCCCAGGCGACGAGCGCGTCAACGAGTCGGTCGCTGCCGCCGTCGGCGAGGTCGTCGTCACCGAAGCCGAGGCGGCGCAGGTTCTGTACGTAATTTCGCATCTGCAGGTAGTCGGTGAGTCGTCTTCTGGCGAGGCTGCGAGCGGTTTCGGGATCGCGTTCGAGAACCACCATGAGTTCGGGAGCGAGAACGGCAGCGGCGCCGAGAATGTCACGGGCTTGTCTGGTGTGCTCGACCGTCGTGAGGTAGGGATGCGCGCCTGCGCTGCGTTGTGCGGCGAGCTCGAGCACCTTCGGGCCGAGCGCGGCCAGGATCCTGTGATCGGGGGGGACGGGCCGGACCGCGGTGTCCAATGCGTCGAGATAGCTCTCGAGCCCCTGCAGGGGTCGGACGGCGACATCCCCGTTGTGCTCACGGTGCCCCGTGCCGATCCCGAGCAGGAACCGTCCGGGGTGCTCCGAAATCAGCCGGTGGTAGGACTCGGCGACGATGTCGGCGGGCTCGGTCCAGATGTTGATGATGCCGGTGGCGATGATGATGGCGCTCGTGGCCCGCAGGAGGTCCTCGGCCAGCTGCAGGTCTCCTCGAGCTGACCCGAGCCAGAGAGCTCCGTAGCCAAGTTTGTCGAGTTCGGCGGCGGTGTTGATGCCGCCCGGCCCCGTCATGAATGCAGCTGGGGTCCAGATGCCGATGGTGCCGATGTCCATGGTTTCTCCCTCAGGCTTGCTGATCTCGCGTGTCATGTTGCGCGTTCGCGGTTGCGCTTGCGCTTGCGCAATGTTGACCGCTGATGTCCACTCGCGGCAGCGAGCATCGGTAGCCCGACTGTGCACGTGCTGGTTGCTACGAGCGTGGCAATGGCAAGCACCTCGATCACGTCCTCGACAGCCGCGCCGAGGCGCAGCGCGTTGCGCATGTGGAGTTTGGCTCCGGGTTCGTAGAGATGGGTGGCGGAGATGTCGAAGGCCAGGTAGATGAGCTCTTTGACGTGGGGGCGCAGATGCCCGTGTCGCCATGGCACCGCGGAGAATTCGGAATAGGCCGCGAAGAACCCGGGCGCAAGCTCGAGCAAGCCATCCCAGATCTCGTTCCAGTACCCGCGGTTGGCAACGAAGTCCGCTTGGAGCTGGGCGCGTCGCGTGTCAAGCGGCGTCGGTTCCGGCCGCATCCCTTCCTCGTCGAGTACTTCGAGCAGCAGCGGAATTCCAGTGGTGCACGCGTGGATACCGAGCGTGCTCGTCAGGGCGAGGACTTCGAGAACGTCTTCGGGTGAGGCACCCAGTGCGAGCGCGGCGCGGATGTGCCGCTCGATGGCCGGTGCGTGCAGGTGAGTGGCTGCTGCGGCGGTGGCCAGCTGGATGAGCTCGCGGATCTCGGGTTCGAGATTGCCTGCGAGGGTGGCTGACTCGTGAAGCCGCACGTGGGTGTCGACGAATTCCGGCATGAGCTCGAGGGCCTGCTGCCAAGTGTCGTCCCAGGCGCCGAGAACGCGGGCGTAGTTCGCCCGGATGTCGTCGTGTCGGTCTACGGCGATCCTGTCCTTGGCGGATGAGTTCATGAGGCTCGGGAGCGGGGGGGTGTGGCCTGGGCGCGACGCCGCAGCAGCGGGCTGGCGCGGTGGCGGCCCTCTCCGTACACGGTTGCGAGGTTGTCGAGGATCCTGAGCACGGTGTCGTGTCCCCACCGCTCGGCCCACGCGAACGGGCCGAGGGGGTAGTTGGTGCCGAGCCGCATCGCCATGTCGATGTCGTGCTCACAGGCGGTGCCGCGATGCATGGCATCGAACGCCTCGTTGATCAGCATCGCGACGGTACGCGCGACGATCAGGCCGGGGGCATCGTCGATAACCGCCGCGGTAATCCCAGCGGCCGCGAGCAGGGCGGCGGTCTCCTCCAGCGCCTGTGACTGCGCGTCGTCGGAGGGCGCAACCGCGACATGGGTAACGCAGCTCGGATCGAGGCATCGGTCGAGCAGGACGACCGGGCGACGCAGCGTCCCGGCGGTGGTGGTGGCCAACGAGCCATCGGTGTAGAGCAGAGCGGCTCCGCTCGGGAGCTCCACGAATCCGGTTCCCTCGGTGCGCACGACGGGCAAGCCGGTCCGCCGTAGCACGGCTTCGAGATCGCCGACATCGCCGCGGAGGATCAGTTCGTCTGGGGCTGCCGTCGGTGCGGGGGTCGGCGGCGGACCGGGCGCTGGGGGGCGCTGGGGGGCGCTGTAGTCGTAGAAGCCTCGGCCGGTCTTACGGCCCCACCAACCGGCGTCGACCAGCTCCACCTGCGACGTCGAGGGAGCGTAACGCGGGTCATGCCCGGTTGCTTGCCAGACGGAGCGGGTGACCTTCTCGTTGACATCCTGGCCGATGAGGTCGGTCAACTCGAACGGACCCATGCGGAAGCCGCCGGCCTCCCGCAGGACCGCGTCGATGGCAGCCGGACAGGCGACTTGTTCATCGAGCATCCGGAACGCCTCGCCGTAGAACGGGCGGGCGACGCGATTGACGATGAAGCCCGGGGTGGATCGGGCCTGGACGGTGGTCTTGCCCCATGCGTTGGCGAGGGCGGTGATGGCCGCGGCAGCGTCGGGGGCGGTGGCGAGTCCGGACACGATCTCCACCAGTCCCATCCGGGGCACCGGGTTGAAGAAGTGCATGCCAACGAGCCGCTGCGGACGACGCAAGTGCTGTGCGAGTTGCGTGATCGACAGGGACGAGGTGTTGGTGGCCAGCAGGCACTCGTCGGGCACGGCAGCCTCAATCTGGGCCAGGACATGCCGCTTGACGTCGAGATCTTCGGCGACTGCCTCGACAGCCAGGACGCAGGACGGCCCGCTCGTGAGGTCGGCGATGGTGTTGAGGGGGCGGATTCTCTCGATGGCCGATGTGGCATCCTGCGGGCTGAGGCGGTCCTTGAGTACCTCCCGCTGCAGTTGGTCCGCGATGCGCGTGACCGCCTTCTCGGCTCGCTCGGGCTCGGCGTCGACGAGCAAGACGAGATGGCCGGCGACAGCAGCGACCTGTGCGATTCCGGTGCCCATCGTGCCGCTGCCGACGACGCATACCGACCCGACTGCGGCCAAGGTTTCCGCGGTCGTGCTTCCGCTCATGTGGGCCTGCTCGGGTGGTTGTCATCTGTGGGCGACAGGCCGTAGCGGCGCCAATAGTGGTCCGGGATGTTGCTGGGGTTCTTGTACCAGTACCAGATGCACGGGTCGTGGTCGTAGTTGGTTGGGGTTTCAGCGGGGAACAACGGCAGCCCATACCACTTGATGGGCAGGATCTCGTTCATGAATGCGCAGTGCGTGCAGTAGACCGGGAAGTTCTCGCGCCCAAACGTCCAGGTGTGGGCGCGCTCGGTGAGCGTGAACGCGTGCTCCCCCTCATAGGCGCCGTTGCGCCAAAGCCGCTGCCCACTGCCGCACGGATTCATGGTGAACGTGATCTTTTCGGTGTCCTCCTCGATGCGGAACGCTGCGGGGTTGGCGCCGCGCCCGCTGCCGGAGTGTGCCCGCCACGTGGCGGCCAGACCCCGCGCGACCTGGCGTCGATCCGCAGCCTGGATGCGCGCCGTCTCCTGCCGCCATCCTCGACCGAGCGCATCGGTCCAGGCGTCGGCGATCGCGTCCTCACCGAGTCGCTGCTGGATGAAGCTGACCAGCCCGGCGATCATCCCGGCCATGGTGTCGTGCAGGTTGCGCCATTCGCGGCGCATCTCCTCGCACAGATCGACGGCTCCTTGGGCATCGCCGCGTTCAATGGCCTCGATCGCCCTGTCCATCGTGGGTCGAGCCAACTCGGTCAGCTCCTTCACGCTGAACCACCGCTCGCCGGCGCAATCGTCCTGCTCCGTCATCGGGTCCGTTGTGCTCACTTCAGTTCAGCTCCTTTGCTGAGCCGGTGGGATAGGGCGAGCTGAGACGCGCCGCCGCCGTATCGGCCCACACGAGGCCGGAGGGCTCGGGTGGGATCGACGACACGTCGCCCGCGACCCGTCCAACAGCCTCAGGCCGACACCGGAGCGACCGCCTGGGCTCGGGTGGCCGGGACTGTCTCACGCTGACCGATCCAGACCGCGCACACCGCGGACACCGCCGCCGCTGCGGCCATGTAGTAGCCCACCGAGGTCACGGTGCCCGTCCGGGCGACCAGATCGGTCAGCACGATGGGGGTGAACGCGCTGCCGAGGATGTTGCCCAGGGCGAAGCCCAGCGACAGGCCGGTATAGCAGATGCGGCTGTCGAAGGTCTCCGAGAAGTAGGTGCCCATGGTGCCCCAGGTGGCGCTGTAGGGCACGAGGACCAGTAGGTATCCCAGCAGGATCAGGCCGAAAGATCCAGAACCGAGCAGCCACACCCACGGGAGGGCGAAGACCACGACCCCGAGAAGCCCGGCGATGAACACACGCCTGCGGCCGAGCCGGTCGGAGAGGTGGCCAAACAGGACCGATGCGGCCACGACGACGAGCGAGGCGAGGATGATGATGGTGAGCATTTCGGTCTTCGTCCGCCCCAAGTGGGTGATCCCGTAGGTCAGGCCGAACACCGCGGTGCCGTAGAAGGTGACGCCGACAGAGATGGTCGCCCCGCTGGTGAGAAGCACCCGTAGCGGGTTCTCCCGCAGCACGACCATGATCGGGACGCGGGTGACCTCGCCCTGCTGCTTGACCTTCTCGAAGACCGGGCTCTCCGCGATCTTCAGTCGGATGACGATGCCCACGATGACGAGCAGGATGCTGGAGAGAAACGGGATCCGCCAGCCCCACGCGAGCAGGTTGTCGTGGGACAGGCGGGCGACGGCGAGGAAGAAGAGATTGGCGAGGATCAGCCCGAGCTGGGCGCCGGTCTGAACCCAGCTGCCGTAGAAGCCGCGCCGCTTCGGGTCGGCATGCTCGACGCTCATCAAAACCGCGCCGCCGTACTCACCACCCAGGGCGAAACCCTGGACGAAACGCAGGACGACCAGCAACACCGGGGCGGCCGCGCCGATCGTGGCGTAGTTGGGCAGCGCACCGACGAGGACCGTCGATATGCCCATCGTCAACAAGGTGAGGATCAGCATCGACTTGCGCCCGACCCGGTCCCCGAAGTGTCCGAGCACTATCCCGCCGAGGGGCCGGGCGATGTAGCCGACCGCGAAGGTGGAGAACGACAGCAGGGTGCCGACCAGCGGGTCGAAGGAGGGGAAGAACAGGGCGGGGAAAACCAGTGCCGCGGCGGTCGCGTAGATGAAGAAGTCGTAGTACTCGATCGTCGTGCCCATCAAGCTGCCTAAAGCTACCTTGCGGGCATTCAGGGCGCTCGTTGCCATCGTTGTCCTCGTCTCTTGTCTAATAGCGCTGGTGTGTGCAATCCATCGGTGCCGCTGGTGGCCGCGGTGGGTGATGGGTCGGTGGCGGGTCCGCTCCGGGGTCCTCCTGATCTCGTCGTGCGCGTCGTACGCCGGGGTGTAGGGCGTCGGTTCGGCCTGAATGCCTGACTGCCTGGCTGCCCGGCTGCCCGGCTGCCGAAGCGGGCCTGGGGGTTGCGCACAACACTGGCGTAACTGTAAGACATTTGCTAGATTAGTCAAGTGTCAGATCAAAGCGAGATTGTTGCTGTCTTGGGCGCGGGAACCATGGGCGTCGGTATCGCGGCCACGGTCGCCCGCGCAGGTCACCCCGTCCGGCTGGTGGACACAAACCGCGATCGCGCGGTGGCCGGGGTCTTGGCGGTGGCCGAGTACTTTGCTGAGAGTGTGCGCCGCGGAAGGCTCTCTGAGCAGGCGCGTCAGGCCGCCCTCGAACGCCTTGCGCCTCGCGCATCGATTCCGGAACTGTGCGCCGAGGGCGGAATCGCGATCGTCATCGAGGCCGTTCCGGAGGATCTCGAGCTCAAGGCCCGCGTCTTGACCCAGGTCGAGGACGGCTGCGCCGACGACCTGCTGGTGCATACCAACACCTCGACGCTTCCGGTCACGGCCATCGCCGGGCGGCTGCACCATCCGGGGAACGTGGTCGGCACGCATTACTGCAACCCGGCACCGGTGATGCCGCTGGTCGAGGTGGCGCCAGGCCTGCAGACTGACGATGCCGCCCTCACGCGGACCGTGGAATTCCTGCGCAGCCTGGGCAAGGATCCGATCGTTCTACGAGACACCCCAGGCTTGCTGACCAACTTCCTGCTTGTGCCGTTCGAGAACGACTGCGTCAGAGCACTCGAGGCGGGGTGGGGCAGTGTGGAGGAGCTCGACGAGGTCGTGACCGCAGGAATCGGCTTTCCGGTGGGGGTGTTTCGGCTGCTCGACATCGTCGGTCTCGACGTGCACCGCGCGGTTTCGATGAGCCTCTACGACCAGTACCGTGATCGTCGCTTCAGCCCCCCGCCGCTCATCGAGCGGATGATCACCGCCGGCCGGCTCGGCAAGAAATCCGGCGTGGGCTTCTACGACTACGCCGAACTGTCGTGAGCGAGGTCGGCATTGTCGGCGCCGGGGTGCTCGGCACCCGCATCGCGCAGGCGTGCGTGGCAGCCGGACACGCGGTGCGCATCACCGATCACGACCGCACACGCATCCAACGGGCCACCCACGGGGAGAAGGTCACCGACCTTGCCGCGATGGCTGGCTGCGACATCCTCATCGAGGCGATCCACGAGAACGCCGCCGCCAAAACCCGGGTTCTGAAAGCGATGACCGCCCCCGGCGGCCCCGCGGATGATGACACCCTGCTGCTGACCACCACCAGCTCATTCACCGTCACCGAACTCGGCGCAGGCCTTGACCGACCGGAGCACCTGGTGGGTCTGCATGCCCTGCCCACCGCGGGAGGGATCCGGATGGCCGAGGTAGCGGCCGGCGTTCACAGCGCAGCGTCGGCGGTCGCGGCCGCGTACGAGTTCGCGGCGGACCTCGGCTGGAGAGTACTGGTCGTCGCCGATCGTCCGGGACGGTTGACGCGCCGGCTGTTGATGCCGTTCATCAACCAGGTGGTCCAGGCCTATGACGACGGCCTGGCCTCAGCGGTCGACATCGACCGCGTCGCCGAACTCGGTCTGGGACACAGCCGCGGACCCTTAGCACTCCTGGAGGAGACCGGTGTCGCCGACCACCTGGCCGCGACCAGGGCGACCTACGAAGCCGTCCACGACCCGGCCCTAGCCCCACCGCCGATTCTGGCCCGATTGGTCGCCGCTGCGCAAGACGGCGCAGCGCACTTCCACCAACAGATTGACCTGCAGAACGGAGCCCGGCAGCCGTGACCTATTCCGATATCCGCTTCGAGGCCGATGGCGCACTGGCCACCATCACCATCGACCGGCCTGACAACGGCAACACCCTGCGCCCGCAGACGGCCGACGAGCTTGCCGACGCGCTTCGCCGCCTACGCAGCGATCCCGGGCTGCGTGCTGCGATCCTGACGGGGGCGGGCGACCGGTTCTTCTGCCTCGGCGGTGAGCACGAGATTCCGAACAGTCTCGACTACTCCGCGGTGATGCCAGTCGTGGACGTCTACGAGCTGCTCGATAGCGTGCCGAAGCCGGTGATCGCGGCCGTCAACGGCTACGCGGTCGGTGGCGGCAACGTTTTGCAGCTCATGTGCGATCTATCGGTCGCCTCGGAGGCCGCGGTCTTCCGGCAGGTCGGCCCGATGGTCGGCAGCTTCGACGCCGGATATGGCACCTGGTATTTGGAAGAGGCCATCGGCCGGCGGCGGGCGAAGGAGATGTGGCTGCTCAATCGTAAGTACACAGCACAGCAGGCCCTCCAGATCGGTCTGGTCAACGAGGTGGTACCTCCGAGTGAGGTGCTTACCCGCGCCGTCGAACTCGCGCACGAACTCTCCCAGCGTGGTCCGCAATCAGTCGCCGCGGTGAAGGCGGCGTTCTCCGCTCGCCACACCGGTGTCGTCGGCCAGGCACGCATCGCCCACGACCTGCTGCTCACCGGCTACCGGCGCAGCGACGAGTCCGCGGAACTGTCGGCCGCGTTCGAAGAAAACCGCGCCCCTCGCCCTGAGAGCTTCAACCGGTGAGCGCCGCCGAGGGCGTCGCAGTTGACAACGACCACGCCCTGTTCCTCGATACGGTCCGCTCGGTAGCGGCCCGCGCCGTGGCGCCCACGGCGGCCTCGATCGACGCCGAGGACCGCATCCCCGATCAGGTTCTGGCTGCCGCTGAGGAAGCTGGGCTCCTCGACCTGGTCGCGACCGCCGACGCCGCCTCCGCCGAACTCGTCCTGCTCTCAGCGTCCAGCGTCCAGCGTCTGGCCCAGGCCTCTGCGGCAGTGGCGGTCCGCATCGCAGCGGCCCACGTGGTCGGTGCGGCGGCGTCGCGCAGCACCGACCCGGCAGCTGCCGCCACCCGTATCGCGACCGTGGGCGGTCCGGTCGCCGTCGCGGTGGTCGACGGCCGGCGCGCCCTGCGGGTCATCCCATCCCGCACCGGAGCCGGCCTGCTTCTGGACGGAGTCATCGACGCGGCCATCGGGGCGCGCGATGCCGCGGCGCTGCTGCTATTCGTCAACGCTGCCGGCGAGAACCCACAGGCGCTACTGGTGCGCACGGACACCACCGGCGTGCAGATTGAGGCGGGACCGGCTCGGAGCGGGCTGCGTGGCGCTGGCCTCGCTCGCGTCACCCTCTCTCACCTGCCAGTCGATCAAGCCGATCGGATCGGGGGCGCCGCGAGTGTCGCCGCCGCCGCCGCGCATACCGATCTGATGCTCGGCGCGGCGGCCGCGGGCATCGCGCTGGGCGCCATAGATCAGGCCCGCCAATACATGCTGCAACGCCATCAATTCGGCAAGAAGATCGCAGAATTCGGCGCGCTGCGCGCCATGATCGGCGCGATGGCCGCCGACGCCGACGCCGGCTGGGCGCTGGTCGAGGCCGCGGCACGACAGCCGGTCCCGTGGGGTGGCGCAGCACCCGTGCTGGCCGCCCGCGCAGTGGCCGTTGCCGCCCCCACCGCGGTCCGCGTATCCATCGACGCGCTGCAGTTGCACGGTGGCTACGGCTACGTCACAGAGTTCCCGGTCGAGCGACAGGTACGCGACGCCGTCTCGCTGCGCGCCCGGGTAGCGGGAGGCGTTCAGTCCCGGCTCGCCCGAAGCGCCGACGCGGTGCTAGGCCAGCCTGCGGCGGGCACAGCGTCCTCGACAGCCGAGCAGTGGCAACCAGGCCCAGCCGAACGGAGCGCCTGATGAGTCGCGAGAACTGGACAGATGTCCTGCTCGGTGAAAGCAGCCGTCTCGACGCCGAGCTGATCGCGCACTACCGCAACGTCGGCGCCTGGCGCGGAATCCCCTTGGGTCACTACCTCGCCGATGCCGTCGCCGCGGCGCCGGACCGGCTGGCCACGATTTCGGTGGACGGCACCGGCGAGGTCGTCCGGTCACTGACTTACCGGCAACTCGACGAGCTCAGCCGTCGGATCGCGGCCGGGCTGAGAGGCCTGGGCGTCGACGCCGGGGACACGGTGTCGGTGATGGTGCCCAACTGTTCAGAGTTCTCCGCCATCGCCTACGCGATCAGCAGACTCGGGGCGGTGTACTCGGGCATTCCGATCACCTATGGACGCCGCGAGCTCGGCTTCATGCTCGGGCGTGCCCGGACTCGGGTGCTGATCATTGCTGCCAGCCACCACGGCCAGGACCTCTTGGCGCTGGCCCGGGACGTCCTCGCTGACAATCGCGACGTGGAGCACGTGGTTGTCATCGGATCGCCAGATGCGCAGGAGCGGCGATGGATCAGCTTCCGCGAGCTGATCGCGACCGCTCCGCTCGCGGAGTTGCCCGAGGTCGACCCGTACTCGATCGCCCAGCTCGCCTTCACTTCCGGCACCACTAGTGAGCCGAAGGCAGTGATGAACCTGCACGCCACGCTCGATTCGGTAGTGACGTCCTGGCTGCGGCACGTCGGAGGCGGCGAGGCTATGGGAGAACCCGTCGTGAATTTGATCATGTCGCCGGTGGGCCACTCCACGGGCTACTTCTGGGGTGCCCTGCTCACCGCCTATCTTCACGGCACGGCGGTCTACCTGGACCGCTGGTCCCCGGAAATCGGGCTGCGGGCGCTGCGTGAGCAGAAGGTCACCACGATGATCGGGTCACCGACCTTCCTGCTCGACGTGCTGCGCCTCGAGGAAACCACCGCACAGGCGTTGCCGGATCTGCGGCTGGTGTCGGTGCCGGGTGCTCCGATCCCCCGCACACTCGTGCCCCGTGCCCGCGAACAGCTCGGGTGCGCGGTCATCCCCGCGTGGGGCATGACCGAGTACGGCATCGGGGTGTCCGGATCCGTGGCCCTGCCCCGTGATCGGGTGGAGGCCACCGACGGTATCGCGGTCGCGCCATGCGAGGTACGCGTCAGCACGGCAGACGGCACCATGTCCGTGCGCGGTGAGGAGGGCGACTTGCAGATCCGAGGTCCGGGCCTGTTCGCGGGCTACTATCAGCGCCCGGACTTCACGGCCGAGGCCTTCACACGCGACGGCTGGTTCCAGACCGGAGACCGGGCAGCGGTCGACGCCGCCGGGTACGTCTCGCTGCTCGGTAGGACCAAGGACATCGTCATCCGAGGCGGGGAGAATATCCCCGTGATCGACATCGAGAACCTCCTCTACCGCCACCCGGCCGTGGCCGAAGTCGCAGTCATCGGCATACCGGACGAGCGGCTCGGAGAACGAGCCCACGCGGTGCTCGTCATGACCGGCAACGCGCCGATGACCCTGCACGCGATGCGTGAATATCTGCTCGCCCAGGGACTATCCAAGAGATTCTTGCCGGAGGGGGTCACGGTGGTCGAAGCGATGCCGAAGACGATGAGCGGCAAGATCCGCAAGGTTGAGCTGCGGTTGCAGTTCGCTCAGGCGACGCGCGCATGACGACGCCAATGGGGAAACGCCAGTTGAGCCAGGCGACACCAGCGATCAGGCCTCGTCAGCATGTCGAGCAACAGATTCGGCAAGCCATCCTGTCCGGCGAGTTTGGGCAGGGCGACAAGCTGCCGACGGAGAATGATCTCGCCGAGTCGCTCGGGGTCAGCCGCCCGACCGTTCGGGAGGCGCTGCAGTCGCTCGTGGCCGTAGGGCTCATCGACAAGGTCCCCGGCGTATCGGGGGGCAGCTTTGTGCGCAGCGTCAACCACCACGCGCTGGGCCGGACCATGCGGGAGTCGATGGCCAACATCCTCCAGCTCGGCACCCTCGACATCGGCGAGGTCCACGCGATGCGCCGACTGCTGGAAGTGCCGGCGGCACAGCTCGCTGCGGTGCATCGCGAGGACAAGCATCTTGACGCGATGGCCGAGGTCGTTGACCACCAGCGTTCAACGACGCTGGACGATCCGAACATCCCCGAGCTGGACCAGCGCTTCCACACCACAATCGCTGAGGCTTCAGGAAACCGGCTGCTCTCAGCCTTCATCAGCTCCCTGCACGTGGTGAGTCAGCCCGCGCGATTTCTGGAGCTGACCCCTGAAGTAGGACGCTGCACTGTGCGTCAACACATGGCGATCCAACACGCTATCGAGGCGCAGAACGAGCGGGCCGCACAGGCCGCGATGATCGAGCACCTCGACTACGTCCTGCTGAACTCTTCGCCCGACGTTGACGGGCCTCGGCAGGCCATCGCTCCGGTCGCGGCGATGCCGAAGGCCCACCCTCAACCAAGAAACACGTAGTGCCCAACGGCGGGCCGCTGACCGGTGTGCGGGTGATCGACACTTCCTCGTCCTATGCTGCCCCCACCGCGACGATGTATCTGGCTGACATGGGCGCCGACGTGATCAAGGTCGAGCCACCGCGCGGCGACGACTCCCGCACATGGGGCCCACCGTTCCTCGGCGACGAAGCGGCCTGGTTTCTCGCGGCCAATCGCAACAAGCGCAGCGTCTGCCTGGATTTCACCCACGACGCCGGCTACGCCGCCCTGATGCGGTTGCTCGACGGAGCCGACGTCTTCGTCGAGAACCTCAACCCTTCGAAGCTTGCACGGTTAGGGCTGGCCCCCGAACAGCTCTGCCCCCGGTTTCCTCGCCTGGTGTACTGCGCTGTGTCGGGATTCGGTCTCACCGGTCCGGATCGGGGCCGGCCCGGTTACGACCTGATAGCTCAGGCACGGTCGGGTTTGATGAGTGTCACCGGCGAGGCGGGCAGGGTGCCGCAGCGTGTCAGCACCGCGCTGTCTGACGTCGCGGCCGGCACTGTTGCGGCGTTCGCAGTCGCGGCGGCACTGTACCGGCAGCAGCGGACCGGTCAAGGGGAATTAGTCGACGTGTCCTTGCTCGAAGCCGACCTCGGCTTCATGGCGCCCCGCATCGCCAGCTTCCTCGCCGGCGATCCCGAACCCCAGCCCAGTGGAGGTTCGGATTCCGTGCTCGCGATCTATCAGCCGTTCGAGACCGCAGACGCCCCGATCGTCGTCGCCGTCGGCAACGACAGGATGTGGCAGCGTTTCTGCGACGCCCTCGAACTTCCCCAGCTCGCCGCCGACCCCGATCTGGTCACCAACGCCGGACGCCGCGAGCGGCGAGCAGACGTCGTCGAGGTCATCACCGGCCGGATGATCGAGCGCCCGTGCGCGGAGTGGCTGCGCAGGCTCGGTAACGCGGGCGTGCCATGCGCCCCGATCGCCTTGCTGTCCGATGTTGTCGCCGACCCGCAGGTGCTGGCCCGCGACGCAATCGCCAGCTGGACGCATCCGTCCGCCGGTGAGGTGAGCACGGTGATGAGCCCGTGGCTGTTGGGCAGCCAACCGAATGGACGCACCACCGCGCAGCCGGCCCCGCTCCTAGGCGTCGATGGGTTTGACGTGCTGCTCGAGGCAGGCTTCGACGACGACGACATCGGCAAACTCGAACAGGACGGTGCCGTATGGCTGCCCCCGAACCCGTGATTCTCACCCGAACCCAGGGACGCGTCCGCTGCCTGACCTTGAACCGGCGAGAGGCACTCAACGCGCTCAACCACGAGGTGCTTGCCGCGCTCGAGGGCGAAATCGACGCGGTACAACGCGACGACGCCATCGGCGCAATACTGCTCGATGGCAGCGGTGATCGCGCCTTCTGCGCGGGCGCCGACCTGTCCGAACTCGTCGACCTCGACCCCATTCGAGCACACGAGCTGCTCCAGCGTGGCCAGCACGTCATCGCAGCCGTCGAACAGCTGGCCGTCCCGGTCGTCGCGGCCGTGGACGGTTACGCCCTCGGAGGCGGCTGCGAACTGGCGCTGGCCTGCTCGCTCCTGCTGGCCTCGGACCGCAGTCAGTTTGGCCTGCCCGAAGCCAAACTGGGCCTGATGCCCGGTTACGGCGGCACCCAGCGGTTGCGCCGAACGATGGGACGCGCCCCGGCGATGGCGATGATGCTGACCGGGCGTCCCATCGACGCCGACCGCGCATGGCACCTCGGGCTTCTCTCAGCGCCGCCGGAGGCGGCATCGGACCTGCCCACAGTCGCTATGTCACTCGCGAGCGAGATCGCCGGGCTCAGTCGTCCCAATCTCGCCCTGATCCTCGAATCGGCCCGGTCCTCCCCTGCGGGCGAGCAGGGCATGCGTCACGAGGCTGCCCTCGCTGCGCTCGCCATCGCGTCGCGCGATGGTCAGGAAGGCATCCAGTCCTTCCAACAGAAACGGACACCAGCATTCGAACGAGGCGTTCGCAGATGACACATACCCACACCCCGACACTCATGGCGATGCCCGACCTGGCGGGCCCCGGAGTGGATCCCGTTGCCTTCAATACGGTTCGCCGCATCGTTGCTACCGAGGTGTCGACCCGTGCCGCACGGATCGACGAGACGTCCGAGTTCCCGCACGACAGCTACCAAGCCCTAGCCGCCGCCGACGTGGCCGGGCTACTCATCCCGACGCGGTGGGGCGGGCAGGACACCAACACAGTCACATATGCCGCCGCGATGGAGGATATCTCCGCCGCCTGCGGCTCGACCTCAACCGTCTACATGACCCAGATGCACTGTGCCCACCCCATCCAGCTGGTCGGGACCGACGAGCAGCGCGAGCGGTTCATCCCTTCGCTGTGCCGAGGTGAGAGCTACGGCGCGATAGCAGTCTCCGAGCCCGCCGCCGGCTCTGACGTTTCCTCGATCGCCACAGTCGCGCGTCGCGACGGCGACGCCTACCTCCTGTCTGGCCAGAAGATCTTCATCTCAAACGGGGACCGTGCCGACGTTGTTGTCCTGTTCGCCACCCTCGACCGCGGCCGTGGCCGTCACGGCATCACCGCCTTCCTTGTCGAGCGCGGAACGGCGGGCTTCTCCACCGGGCGTCCGATGCACAAGCTCGGGCAGCGTGGAGCGTCGACGGCCGAGCTATTCCTGTCCGACTGCCGGGTGCCAGTCGTCAACCGTCTCGGCGCTGAAGGCGAGGGTTACCCGCTCTCGATCCGATCCGTGATGAAGTCGCGCATCAGCGCCGCCGCACAAGGTGTCGGCTTCGCCCGCGGGGCCTACGAACGCACCGCTGCCCGCCTCGGCGCGAAGGGGCTGCTCTCGTCCTCTCGTCGCGACGCCCAAGATCTCCAGTTCGTGCTCGCAGGGATGCGAGCACGAATTGCCGCCGCCCGCGCGATGCTGCATGCCACCGCGGCCCTGGTCGAATCGAGCGAGGGCGACCCCGCCGCCGAGGTCGCAATGGCCAAGCTGCATTGCACCGACCTCGGGGTCGAGGTCGCCGCCGAGGCGATTGAGCTACTCGGCGAGGACGGAGACCGCGTCGACCTCGGCGTCGAACGCATGCTTCGCGACGCCAAGGCCACCCAGATCTATGACGGCACCAACCAGGTGCAGCGCATGCTCATCGCACGCGACATCCGCCAGCGGTACACGGCGAACCCGTGACCGGCCGACGCACCCGAGTCGGGGTACACCTGCCCAATTACGGCACGGCGGCGAGCGACCCAGGCATGGCCGCCATGGCTCAGGTCGCCGAGCGCGCCGGGATGGACAGCATCTGGCTCAGCGATCACATTGTCCTGTTCGAACGGCCCGAGTCACGGTATCCGTTCTCGACAGACGGAGAGATTTACTTTCCTCCCGACAGCGACTGGCTTGAATGGACAGTGACTGCTGGTTACCTCGCCGCCGTCACCGAGCACATCGAGATCGGCGTCGGCGTACTGCCGCTGCGCCACCCGCTGCTGCTCGCCAAGCAGGTGGCGACCCTGGACCTGCTGAGCAACCATCGCATCGTGCTCGGGGTCGGCACCGGATGGTTGCTCGAGGAGTTCGACGCCCTCGGAGTCGAGTGGGCAGCTCGTGGAGCGCGAGCCGACGGTGCCCTGCGGCTGCTGCGAGCAGCGTGGACAGGTCGGCCCGCAGCCGGTGACTATGGGCCCTACTCCCTGCCAGACGGCGTCATATGTGCCCCTGCCCCCGGACGCGACCCGTTGCCCATTTACGTGGGCGGAGTCTCTGCAGCTGCGTTGCAGCGGGTAGCCCGCTACGGCCAAGGCTGGTACGGAACCGGTGTCGCGGGGCAACCCGATCCCGTCGAGATGGCCCACCTCACGCAGCGGATCGCGGACGAATGCGCAGCGATCGGTCGAGACCACCACGACGTCGACGTCGCGCTGCGGGTCAGCGTTCGCGCCGCTCAGATCGGCTCGCCCGAGCTGGCAGACCGACTCGGCTCGTACCTCGAGGCAGGAGCAGACCGGTTCTGCCTTGACCTGCGTTGGACGAAAGACCTCGACCTCATGGGGGAACGGCTCGCCGATCTAGGTGGCTGGTGCCAAACGGCCCCATTTTGAGGCCGAGGATGAATCGGACATATCGCGAGGCGCTGAGCTGGCCGCAGCGAGGCGAACGGCCACGAAGGCACCACGCGAGGTGGATCCCAACAACGAACTTCCCGACTTCCGCCACGGTCGGAACGAAAAACACCAGCCACCTAGCCGATGCCGTCACGACACTCTCCGCGTCCGCTCCCTGACCCCGCCAAACAACCGCTGGCAGCAGAACATCCTCCACGTCAACGATTCCGTCTCGAACGCGATCAGAAAGGAACGCCCGTGGACAGACAGACCCCCCTCAACGGTCGAGTAGCCATCATCACCGGAGCCGGAAGGGGACTCGGCCGGGCGATCGCCAGCGAGTTCGCCGGCGCCGGCGCATCCGTGGTCCTGGCCGCACGCAGCCGGGACCAGATCGACGACGCAGCCGGCGAGATCCGCGCAGCTGGTGCGTCTGCCCTCGCCGTGCCCACCGATGTCAACGAAACCCGGTCCGTGGAGAACCTCATTCGCACCACACTCGACCACTTCGGCGACCTGCACGTGCTGGTCAACAACTCCGGCATCTACACCGATACGTCCATCCTCAACACCAGTGACGAGGACTGGGATCGGGTCATCAGCACGAATCTGCGCGGAACGTTCCTGTGCTCACGCGCTGCCGGCCGGCACTTCGCCGAGAAGGGGCGGGGCCGCGTCATCAACATCGCTTCAAACCTCGGCGTGATCGGACGCCCCGGGTTCTCCGCCTATTGCGCCTCCAAGGCAGCGATCATCCAGTTCACGAAGGTCGCCGCCCTCGAATGGGCCCACTTCGGCGCTCAGATGAATGCGGTCGCCCCGGGATACTTCCAGACTGAATTCAACGCCGAACTGCGCAGCAACGACCCGGCGACCGCCAAGGTGATCCGGCGCATCCCCCTGCAGCGCATGGGCAAACCTGACGAGATCGCGCCGCTGTGCGTCTTCCTCGCCTCGGACGCCGCGAGCTTCATCACCGGAGAAACGATCGTCCTCGACGGCGGCGAATCAATCCGATGAACACGTTATCAAGCACGAGGGAGGAAGCGATCTGATGCGGGACGCCGTCATCTGCGAGCCGTTACGGACCCCGGTCGGCAGCTTCGGCGGTTCCCTGCGGGACATGCCCTCCCACGCGCTCGCGGCCACGATCATTCGCACGCTACTGCGGCGCACCGGCCTGCCGCCGGAGTCGGTCAACGACGTCCTGCTCGGCAACTGCTATCCCACGATGGACGCCCCGGCGATCGGCCGGGTGGCCGCCCTCGACGCCGGCCTGCCCGTGACCGCGAGTGGCCTGCAGATCGATCGCCGCTGCGGGTCCGGGCTGCAGGCGGTGATCTACGCCGCGATGCAGGTTCAGGCCGGGGTGTCGGAAGTGGTGCTGGCCGGTGGGGCCGAGTCGATGAGCAACGCCCCCTTCTACTCCACAAGCATGCGGTGGGCCGCCACGGGCGGCCCCGGCATAATGCTGCACGACGCGCTCGCCCGGGGCCGGGTCACCGCAGGCGGGATCCACCACCCGGTGCCCGGCGGCATGCTGGAGACCGCAGAGAACCTACGCCGCACATACGCCATCCCGCGCGCGGAGCAGGACGAGTATGCGGTGCGCAGCCACCACCGCGCCGCAGCGGCCACCGCCGAGGGTCGGTTCGCCGACGAGATCGTCCCGGTCACCGTCAAAGGCAGTAGCGGCGACACCGTCGTGTATCGGGACGAACACGTCCGCCCCGAGGCCTCTCTGGACGCGCTAGCCAAGCTGCGTCCGATCCTCGGCAAAAACGACCCCGAGGCCACCGTCACGGCGGGCAACGCCTCCGGGCAGAACGACGGCGCGGCCATCTGCATCGTGACCCACCCGGCGAAGGCGGAGGAGCTAGGGCTGCGGCCGCTGGCCAAGCTGGTGTCCTGGGGTGTGGGCGGGGTGCCGCCCGCGACGATGGGGATCGGACCGGTGCCGGCCGTGGCGAAGGCGCTCAATGCGGCGCAGCTGGACCTCAAGGACATCGACCTCATCGAACTGAACGAGGCGTTCGCCGCCCAGGTCCTCGCGTGCGCTCGGGAGTGGCGGTTCGCCCCGACCGACTTCGAGCGGCTGAACGTCAACGGTTCGGGGATTTCGCTGGGCCACCCCGTCGGAGCCACCGGCGGTCGCATCCTCGCCACGCTGACTCGCGAAATGGCTCGCCGCGACGCCCGCTATGGACTCGAAACAATGTGCATCGGCGGCGGTCAAGGACTCGCCGCGCTCTTCGAGCGGACCGTATGACCGCCCCCTCACCGCCATCCTCACCGCGGCCACGATCTTCCATCCTCACCGCGGCCACGATCTTCTGGGCCAACGACGCCATCGGCACCTCGATGCGCGCCTACGCCAGCGCCGCCCGCTACCCGTGGCAGCCGTCCCACGACCGGACGCCAATCATAGAAGCACTACCGGGATAACCTCCCTGGGATTCGAGAACCCACCGGGCATCACCACCCACAACCGCGTCCAGGCGTTGAAGGACAGAGAGCGAGCGTCCTGGTACAACCTCGTCAACTTGAGCGCCCACGAGCACGGCGGCCACTTCGTCCCATGAGGGAACCCCGAGGCCTGGATCGCCGACATACGCCGCACGTTCCGCGGGCTGCGATGAAAGACCGGCCGGGCGTGGGCGCGGCACTTCGTTCCCATGGGAGGTGAGCTGGGCGCGGAGAGTGACCTTCGACTGCAGAGCCGTCATGCACCAGAAACCGTAACGAGACATCCTCTGAGCCCAACTAAGAAGCTCCACCCCGATTGGGGCTGGTGACACGCTTCTTAGCGGCACCCCTCGTTATGAACCGTCTCCAGAAGTACTCGCCACCTTCTGATCGCATTGCCAGCACACGATTCTGCTGAGGAGGCGGCGTGCGGCGGGCCTGGGAGCCCGAGGACCTGGTCGCCTTCTGCAGCCTGGTCGAGCACTTCGCACGGATGGCACCCCGCATGGCGTTCGCCCTGATGCTCAAGTCCTTCGATGAGGCGCTCCGGAGCCTCCTGCCCCCGTAGGAAGCAACACGCTCAGACCGGCGAGAGAA
>JBPCOE010000018.1:0-6645 GCA_051000605.1 Jatrophihabitans sp. | reverse complement strand
CCTGCCCGCCGTCGCCGGCGGCAGCCGGTATTCGGTTCCGGGCGGCGGCAGCCGGTATTCGGTTCCGGGCGGCGGCAGCCGGTATTCGGTTCCGGCCGGAGGCTGACGACAACTCGGGGGAGAGGCTTTCTCTCATGCGTTACGACTCGCTGATCGAGGCGGTCGGGGACACCCCGCTCGTCGGACTGCCGCGGCTCTCGCCACGGTGGGACGCCGAGCATCCCGTCCGTCTCTGGGCGAAGCTCGAGGACCGCAACCCGACCGGCTCGATCAAGGACCGTGCCGCGTTGGCGATGATCCGCGCCGCGGAGGCCGACGGCCGGCTGACGCCGGGCTGCACGATCCTCGAACCGACCTCGGGCAATACCGGTATCTCGCTGGCGATGGCGGCGAAGTTGCGCGGGTACGGGCTGGTGTGCGTGATGCCCGAGAACACCTCCGTCGAGCGGCGCCAGCTGCTCGAGATGTTCGGCGCGCGCATCATCTCCTCCCCTGCCGCCGGCGGCTCGAACCAGGCGGTCGCGACGGCCAAGGAGATCGCGAAGCAGTATCCGGACTGGGTGATGCTCTACCAGTACGGCAACCCCGCCAACGCGCAGGCCCATTACGAGGGCACCGGCCCTGAACTGCTGCGCGACCTGCCGACGATCACGCACTTCGTCGCCGGCCTCGGCACCACTGGCACGCTCATGGGCGCCGGACGCTTTTTGCGGGAGAAAGTGCCGGACGTCCAGATCGTCGCAGCCGAGCCGCGCTACGGCGAACTGGTGTACGGCCTGCGCAATATCGACGAAGGTTTCGTCCCGGAACTCTACGACGACTCCGTGCTCACCCGCCGGTTCTCGGTGACGTCCTACGACGCGCTGCGCCGCACCCGTGACCTCATCGACTCCGAGGGGATCTTCGCCGGCATCTCCTCCGGTGCGATCCTGCACGCGGCCCTGGCGGTCGGCGAGAAGGTCGCGCCGGACGAGAGCGCCGACATCGCGTTCGTCGTCTGTGACGGTGGGTGGAAGTATCTCTCGACCGGCGCCTACACGGGCACCCTGCAGCAAGCCGCCGAGCGGCTCGAAGGGCAGTTGTGGGCTTAGCGATGCCGCCTGGTGCGTTTCGCAAGCGGTAAGGGTCGCTTCGTCCCCCGCTTGTCACTATTGCCTCATGCGTTCTCGTGCCCCGATCGGCTGGTTGATCGGAGTTCTGTGTGCTGCGGTGGCGGTGGGGGTCGGCGAGATGGTGGCCGCATTCGTGCGGCCGGCGGCGGCTCCGGTCATAGCGGTCGGCAACCGGCTGATCACGTTGACCCCCTCGTCGACCAAACGCAGTGCGATCGATGCCGCCGGCACCAACGACAAGGTGCTGCTGATCGGCGGCGTCTACCTGCTGCTCGCCGTGTTCGGAGCGCTGGTCGGGTCAGCCGCGCTCAGAGACGTCCGGCATGGCCTCGCCGGCATCGCCGTCATCGGCGCGTTCGCCTCCTACTGCGCCTTGAGCGCCAACGCCTCCCGAGCAACGGACGTGATTCCGACGCTCGCGGGCACGGGGGCGGCCATGGTCGTGCTGGTCGCGCTCGTCCGCATGGCCACCGCCCGCAACGACGACGCCGACGAGACGCTCGCACCTCTTGACCGTCGCGGCTTCCTGCAGGGTTCGGCGGCGACCGCAGCGCTGGCTGCGCTGGCCGGCTTCGGCGGCCGGCTGGTCCAGCACCGCCGCTTCGACGTCGCCGCAGATCGGGCGAAGATCGTCCTGCCCGCCGCGAAGACGATCGACGCGACGCCGCCGGGTGTCGATCTCGGCAAGAGCCCGGTGCCGTGGCGCACTCCGAACGAGCACTTCTACCGCATCGACACGGCACTGTCCGTCCCGCAGATCGTTTCGCATGACTGGCGCCTGCGTATTCATGGCCTGGTTGATCGCCCGATCACCCTGACCTACGCCGACCTGCTCCGCCGCCCGCTCGTCGAGCGCTGGATCACGCTGTGCTGCGTGTCCAACGAAGTCGGCGGCAATCTGATCAGCAACTCGCGGTTCCGCGGGGCCCTGCTCGCCGACCTGCTGCGTGAGGCCGGCATCCACGACGGCTGCGATCAGCTGCGGATGACGTCCGAGGATGGCATGACGATCGGAGCACCGACCGCGGTCGTCCTGGACGGTCGCGACGCGTTGCTCGCCGTAGGGATGAACGGCCGGCCCTTGCCCCTTGAGCACGGCTTTCCCGTGCGGGTCGTGGTACCCGGCCTCTACGGCTACGTCTCGGCCTGCAAGTGGGTGGTCGATATCGAGGCGACGACATTCGCCAAGTCGTCCCCGTACTGGGTCGAGGGCGGCTGGGCCGAACATCCGCCGATCCGGATGTCGGCGCGGATCGACCGGCCCGCTTCGGGCGGCACCGTGTCGGTGGGCGAGACCGTGGCGATCGCGGGGGTGGCGTGGGACCAACACGTCGGCGTCGCCAAGGTGGAACTTCAGGTCGACGACGGCGCGTGGCGGGGCGCCCGGCTCGCCGCCGTCCCGTCTACGGACACCTGGCGGCAGTGGGTGCTGCCCTGGACGCCGGAGAAGTCCGGGTCGTATCGCCTGCGCGTTCGTGCCACCGACGCGGCCGGCCGGGTGCAGGACGACACAGTGCGCCCTGTGTTCCCGTCCGGAGCGAGTGGGCTGCACGCGGTAACCGTGCACGCCCTCATCTAGCCCTCATCGGGTTTGCCCCTACCCTGATCCGCGTGAGTTCTACGCGCCCGAGCCCGATGCCCTACCGGCGTGAGCCCTCTCGGTTTCGGACGATGCTGAACCCCAACTCGTGGACGGGCGCACTCGTCCTCATGGTCCTGTTCGCCGTGGTGCTGTGGGCTATCCAGGGCATCAGCTCGCAACACTCCCTGATCCGGTACGGGCTGCAGCCGCGGCACCTGGCCGGCCTGCGCGGCGTGGTCACCGAACCGTTCCTGGACCGCGACTGGCACCACGTCTTCTCGAACACGGTCCCGGTCATCCTCATCGGGTGGGTCGTGCTGCTCGCCGGTGTGCGTACGTGGGCGATCGTCACCGGCGTCGTCGTCGTCGGCGGTGGCCTGCTGACCTGGCTCGTCGCGCCGTCGGACCAGGTGATCGTCGGTGCCAGCGCGATGGTGTTCGGCTGGCTCGGCTACCTGCTGGCCCGCGCGGTGTTCTCACGTGAGGTCAAGTGGATCATCGTCGCCGTCCTCGTGCTGTTCTTCTTCGGCACGTTGCTGTTCGGGCTGATTCCGGCGCTGCACTCGGGCGTCTCGTGGCAGGCGCACGCGTGCGGCTTCGCGGCCGGCGTCGGTGCGGCGGCCCTGCTGCACCACCCGCGGGGCGGACCGGGCGTGCTGCACCGGCCCGTATCGTGACGCGCGTGCCCGAAGTCCCGGCCGCCTCACGCCATCGATCCCCCTCCCAAGCGTCGCCCGTGCGCGACGCCCCCATCGGCATGATGGATTCCGGGGTCGGTGGGCTCACGGTGGCGCGGGCGGTGCTGGACCAGCTCCCGCACGAATCGCTGCGCTACGTGGGCGACACCGCCAACAGTCCCTACGGCCCGAAGCCGATTGCGCAGGTGCGCGCACACGCCCTCGAGGTCATGGACCGGCTGGTGGCATCCGGCGTCAAGGCTCTCGTCATCGCTTGCAACAGCGCCAGCGCGGCCTGCCTGCGCGATGCCCGTGAACGGTACGACGTGCCGGTGGTCGAGGTCGTCCTGCCCGCAGTTCGGCGCGCGGCGGCCGCTACCCGCAACGGACGTGTCGGGGTGATCGGCACGGTCGCCACCGTCACGAGCGGCGCCTACCAGGACGCATTCGGGGGGGCCCGTGACATCGAGGTCACCGCGGCCGCATGCCCACGGTTCGCGGAGTTCGTCGAGCGCGGCGTCACGAGCGGGCGCCAGTTGCTCGGGCTGGCTGAGTCCTATCTCGCTCCGCTGAACGCGGCGGGCGTCGACACCCTCGTGCTCGGCTGCACCCACTACCCGATGCTCACCGGCCTCCTGTCGGTCGTGATGGGCGACGGCGTGAGCCTCGTGTCGAGCGCCGAGGAGACCGCGAAGGACGTGTACCGGGTCCTCACCGCGCTCGACCTGCTGCGCCCGGACGACGCCGCGCCGCCGCAGCATTCGTTCGCCTCGACGGGCCCGGAGGAGGTGTTCAACCGGCTGAGTCAGCGCTTCCTCGGCCCCGAGATCGCCGCGGCGTGCGGAGCCCTGTCGTGAGCCCTTTCGTGAGCCCGTCATGAGTAGGGTCCAGCTAGGAGGACGTCGATGAAGCTGACCGTGCTGGGGTGTTCCGGCAGCGTGCCTGGGCCCGACTCCCCGGCATCCGGCTACCTCATCGAGGCCGACGGGTACCGGTTGCTTCTCGACCTGGGGCACGGCGCGTTCGGCGCCCTGCAGCGCTACGTCCGCCCCGCCGACGTCGACGCCGTCGTCATCTCGCATCTGCACGCCGACCACTGCATCGACCTCACCGCCTACGTTGTCGCCCTGCGCTACGGCGGGGACGGCTACCGGCTGGGAGGCCCGGACAAGCGCATCCCGCTCGTCGGCGTGCCCGGCACCCGGGACCGTCTCGAGGCTGCTTACGACCCACTTGCACGCAAGCTCGGGCTGCACGAACTGTTCTCCTTCGCCACACCGGCGCAGGGCGAGCTGGGACCGTTCTCGATGTCCTACGCGCTCGTGAACCACCCCACCCCGACGAACGCCGTACGCATCGAGTGGCAGGACCGCTCGCTGGTGTACTCGGCCGACTCGGGCGAGTCCGCCGAGCTGATCGATCTCGCCCAGGGCGCGGACGTCCTGTTGTGCGAGGCCTCCGTCGGGCCGGACGAACCACTCGTTCCCGGCCTGCACATGACCGGGCGGATGGCCGGCGAGCACGCCGACAAGGCGGGTGTCGACCGGCTGATCGTCACGCACGTCCCGCCGTGGAACTCTGCTCAGATTGCAGCCGACGAAGCGGCCGACGCGTTCCACGGCCCGGTCGAGCTGGCTTACCCGAGCGCCGAGTTCTGGATCTAACCCGTCACGAAGCTCAGCCGCACTTCGCGCACTGCGTTGTCGACGTTCGTGTCGACGAGGCAGATCGACTGCCAGGTGCCGAGCTGAAGTCGTCCACCGACGACGGGGACGGTGACCGAGGGCGCGATGAAGGCCGGTAACACGTGATCGCGCCCGTGTCCCGAACTGCCGTGCCGGTGCCGCCAGCGGTCGTCACGGGGGAGCAGCTCGTCCACGGCCGTCAGCAGGTCCTCGTCGCTGCCGGCCCCGGTCTCGAGGATCGCCAACCCGGCGGTCGCGTGCGGGACGAATACGTTGAGCAGCCCGTCGTGCCCGTCCACGCCGATATCATCAAGGAAGGCCGCGCACTCGTCGGTGAGATCGTGCAACTGCGCGCTGCCGCCGGTCCGAACCTCGATCGTTTCGCTGCGCATAACCCCATCCTGCCCCGCCTGCGACTTTGAGACCGAGCTGACCACTTCGGCTCTCGAATGGTCAACTCAGCCTTCTGCTGGTCCCGCCGCTCCGCTGCCGTCCGGCGGTGGTGACCTGGCGGCTCGTACGGCATAGGCCCGATTCGATCACACCGCGCAGGATCGTTCATCGTTGCGCGCCGCCATGACGGCACCTGGCCATGAAGATTGTGAAACGCTGCGTCGATAGGGTCTGCAGCATGCCTCGCCCGGACGCACGTGCCAACGACCACCTTCGTCCCGTCACGATTACGCGGGGCTGGCAGAAGTACGCCGAGGGATCGGCCCTGGTCGAGTTCGGCGACACGATGGTGCTCTGCTCGGCGTCCGTGCAGCAGGGCGTGCCGCGGTGGCGCAAGGGCAGCGGACTCGGCTGGGTCACCGCCGAGTATGCGATGCTGCCGCGCGCCACGCTCACCCGCAACGACCGGGAATCGGTCAAGGGCAAGATCGGCGGCCGCACGCACGAGATCTCGCGGCTCATCGGCCGCTCGTTACGCGCGGCCATCGACCTGTCGGCGCTGGGGGAGAACTCGGTCTCGATCGACTGCGACGTCCTGCAGGCAGACGGTGGCACCCGTACCGCGGCGATCACAGGCGCCTACGTCGCGCTCGCGGACGCCGTGTCGTGGCTCCGGGTCAAGGGCGCGTTGGCGCAGCCGAATCCGTTGATCAACACGGTCTCGGCGGTGTCCGTAGGCGTTGTCGACGGCGAACCCCGCCTCGACCTCATGTACGAGGAGGACGTCCGCGCGGAGACGGACATGAACGTCGTCGTCACCGGCGCGGGCGAGTTCGTCGAGGTGCAGGGCACCGCCGAGGGGGTCCCGTTCCGCCGCGACGAACTCGACGCGCTGCTCGACCTCGCCCTCGCCGGCTGCGCCGACCTGGCCACGCTGCAGCAGCAGGGCCTCACCTCGTGAGCGAGCTGGCAAGCGAACCATCAGGCACAGCAACGTCTTTGCGGGCGACGAAGGGGGTCCGAGTGAGCGAGCTGGCGAGCGAACCATCAGGCACAGCAACGTCTTTGCGGACGATGAAGGAGTCCGAGTGAGCCGGATTCTGCTGGCCAGCCGCAACTGGAAGAAACTCGACGAGTTGCGGCGCATCCTCGCCCCGGCGCTGCCGGCCCTCGAGGTCATCGGCCTGGACGACGTC
>JBPCOE010000116.1:0-54992 GCA_051000605.1 Jatrophihabitans sp. | reverse complement strand
GCCGCGATCGAGACATACATCGACGCCTGGAACGAACGCTGCCAACCATTCATCTGGACCAAGACCGCCGACGAAATCCTCACCAAAGCGACCGGCGGTCAAAGATCATCGTTCACGCGACACTAGGCTGCACGGATGGCGCCGGCGAATCCGAGGACCGATGGGCTCGTGATCGTGGACAAGCCGGGCGGCCTGACGTCCCACGACGTCGTGGCCCGCCTGCGTCGGATCGCCCGCACCCGCAAGGTCGGCCATGCGGGCACGCTCGACCCGATGGCCACCGGCGTCCTCGTTCTCGGGGTCGGCGCGGCCACGCGCCTGCTGCACCACCTCGTCCTGGCCGACAAGGCGTACACGGCGACGATCCGGTTGGGCGCGGCGACGGTCACCGACGACGCCGAAGGCGAGGCCACAGCCACGACCTCGGCGGCGGACGTGGGGCAGGACGCGGTCACGACCGCAATGGCCGGTCTCACCGGTGAGATCCAGCAGACGCCGAGCGCGGTGTCAGCGATCAAGGTCGACGGCCGGCGTTCGTACAACCGCGTGCGGGACGGTGAGTCGGTCCAACTCGCCGCCCGCCCGATAACGGTGTCCCGGTTCGCGGCCTTGGCGGCCCGGCGCCCGACCCCTGAGCTGCTCGACGTCGACGTCGAGGTCGAGTGCACTTCGGGCACCTACGTGCGAGCTCTCGCCCGTGACGTGGGCGCCGCCTTGGGTGTCGGCGGCCACCTGACCGCGCTGCGACGCACCCGCGTCGGGCCGTTCACCCTTGAGCAAGCCCGCACTCTCGACGACCTGGCCGGGCAGGACGACCCGGTTGCGCTGCCGCTCGCCCAGGCCGTGCGTCGGGCCATGCCGGTGCGAGAGGTCGACGAGGACGAGACTCGCGACCTGTCCTACGGACGCTCGCTCGAGCCGCGCGGCATCACCGGTGTCCACGGCGCGATCGCCGCGCCGGACACCGTGATCGCGCTCTTGGATGAACTCGACGGCCGGGCCCGGCCGATCCTGGTGTTCCGAGCCGCAGGCTGAGGGCAGGGCTGTGTCATGGCCGACGACGGACTGGACGCCGTGCGCGCGAGGCTCCCCGGACTCGCACTCGAGGCCGCCGTCACCCTCAGCGAGGGGGAGCGCTCGATCGTGCGCCGCGTACGGGCGACGGCGCAGGACGGTCGGGAGTCGTGGCTCGTCGTCAAGCAGTACCTGGCGTCCGACGAGGGCTGGGCGCGCGAATCGGCGGCGTTGGCGAGCGTGCCCGACGCCGCCGGGGTGTCCCGCCTGGTGGCGGTGATCGAGTCGCCACAGCTCATCGTGACCGAGGACCTCGGCGACGGACCCAGCGTCGCCGACGCGCTGCTCGGCGAGGATCGGGATGCCGCGGCGGACGCCCTCGCCGGATGGGCCGAAGCGCTGGCCGACCTGCACGTGGCCACCCGCGGTTCGCGCGAGAGATTCCGTGCGGCCCTCGGCGTACGGCGCGGCAAGGACAAACTCGACGAATCGTGGCTGCCGTCCCGGCTGCGGGACGCCGAACGGGTGCTGGACGGCCACTGCGGCTCGCTCGGCGTGACGGTGCCGACCGGGGCGTTCGAGCAGCTCACCGGTCTCGCCGCGCGGCTCGGCGGCGACGGCGCGGGCGCTGCGCTCACCCCGGCCGACGCGTGCCCCGACAACAACGTCCGCCTCGGCGACCGGTGCTTCCTGATCGACTTCGAGGGGGCGCAGTGGCGCCACATCGCCTGGGACGTTGCGTATCTGCAGGTGCCGTGGCCTACCTGCTGGTGCGCATGGCGACTGCCTGACCTCGTCGCGCGGAGGGCCGTCGACGCGTACCGCACCGGTGCGGCCGTGGGCTTCCCGCAGGTGAACGGCGCGGCGTTCGAGCGCGACGTCGAAGCCGCCGTCGTGGGCTGGTCGATGATGACGGCCGCCCGCTACCTCACGCACGCCCTGAGCACCGAGCTGGACAGCGATCCCGAGTTCGACCACGCCCACCCGGCTCCGACCCGCCGGGCGATCATCGTGCACCGGCTGGACCGCGCGGCGCGGTCCAGCGAACTGCCGACACTGGCCGCACTGGCCGCGGCACTGCGTGAGGAGTTGCACCGACGCTGGGGAGAGGTTCCGCTGGAGATGGCCCCGGCGTTCCGCTCGACGGGCCGAAGCAGAACCGAGGATCGCTGAGCGGCATCGATGATGCCGCGGGCGCCGCGTCGATACAGTGCAGTCGTGCAACGTTGGCATGGGCTCGAGGCCGTCCGGTCCGACTGGGGGCACTGCGTCGTCACCATCGGGGTGTTCGACGGCATCCATCGCGGGCATGCCGCAATCATCGGCGATGCCGTGTCACTCGCCGCCGAGCTGGGCATCCCGAGCGCGCTCATCACGTTCGTGCCCCACCCGTCCGAGGTGGTGCGTCCGGGATCGCACCCGCCGGTGCTGACGAGCATCGTGCGACGAGCCGAACTGGTCGAGCGGCTGGGCATCGATGTCTTCCTGGCGCTTCCGTTCAGTCTCGAGTTCTCCAAGATGGCCCCGGACGCGTTCGTCCACCACGCCCTCGTCGAGCGACTGCACGCGTCGGCGGTGATCGTCGGCGAGAACTTCCGATTCGGGCACAAGGCCGCCGGCGACGTCGAACTGCTCGCCGAGCTCGGCCGCCGATTCGGCTTCACAGCCCGCGGCGTGCCGCTGGTACACGACGGCGACACGCCGCTCAGCGCTACCTATGTCCGCTCGTGCGTGCAGGCCGGCGACATGGCCCGCGCCGCCGAGGTGCTCGGCCGCCCGCACCGGGTCGACGGCGTCGTCGAGCGCGGCGATCAACGTGGCCGCGACCTCGGTTACCCGACGGCCAACCTGCGCGCCGACGCCTGGGCCGCGGTGCCGGCCGACGGCGTCTACGCCGGGCGCGTCGTGCTGCTCGACGAGTGGGGCCGCACGATCGAGCGCCCACCGCTCGGGACGGCCGCGATCTCCGTGGGCACAAACCCCACCTTCGAGGTCCGGCAACGGCGGGTCGAGGCGTTCGTCCTCGACTTCGACGGCGACCTCTACGGCACGCACATCGGGGTCGAGTTCGTGCAACGGCTGCGGGGCATGGAGAAGTTCGACGGCGTCGACGCGCTCGTCGAGCAGATGACCGCCGACGTCGTGCAGACCCGTGCGCTCATGGCGGCCGGCTGAGCCGCGTGTGGTGACGGCCCGGGTGGGACACGCCGCAGCGCGCCCGCACGATCGCCATACAGCGGCCGATGTCCGATTCAGGGAGCGAGCAGGCCCCTCAGCACCCGGCCGAACAGCAACCGGCTCGCCAGGTCGGACGTCTTGACGGCGAACCCCGGCAGCTTCGCCGGGCCGGCGTCCTCGCGCCAGGTGGCACGCGAGCCCGCGCCGTGCGGTTCGACCGAGATCTCGGCCCAGCCGAGGATGACCCGGCCCCGCTTCTGCAGCCGGCAGCGGCCGCCGCGACCGCCGGTCGGCGGCTCCCACTCGACGACTTCCATCGGATCGTCGAAGCCGAGACGCCCGACGCCGCTGTGCGCGGTGAAGACCGTCCCGAGGCCGTTGGGCGGGGGAGTCGTCACCTCGATCGTCGTGAACGGGACCCAGTTCGCGTGCGCCGCCCAGTCGGTGATTCGCCGCCAGGTGACATCGAGGTCGAGCGGGGTGTCCACGGTGACGACGAACGGTTTCATGCCGTCCGAGTCTAGGGACGCACTGGCCCGCAGCAGTCGGGACCGGGCGCGATGCTGGTAACCTGGCCCCTAGGTGCGCGTCGTGCGCGCCGACGCACAGGCAAGCAGTGCGCGTTCACTCTTCCATCGTGATCCAGACCGGTGGAGCGCGCCCGCATCGAGAACCAAGGAGCCGTCCGTGCCGCTGGCCCAGGATGTCAAGAAGCAGATCATCGACGAGTACGGCTCCGCCGCCGCCGACACCGGCTCGGCCGAGGTCCAGGTGGCGCTGCTCTCGCGGCGCATCAAGGATCTCACCGAGCACCTCAAGATGCACAAGCACGACCACCACAGTCGCCGTGGCCTGCTCCTGCTCGTCGGCCAACGTCGCCGCCTGCTGAACTACCTGGCGAAGACCGACATCAACCGTTACCGGTCGATCGTCGAACGCCTCGGCTTGCGCCGCTAGGCGATCTTGGGGAGTGACTCCGCCGGAGTCGCTCCCCTCTCGTCGTAAACAACCGAATATCCACACCTGCCGGGACGCCCTCAGCGCGTTCACGCGACTACTGACCTGCCAGACGGCCGGTCCTCGGTAGTGGCGGCCGGGCCCGCACTTGCGCGGTCCGTTCGCTTCGATCGAAGACCGGCACCGAATGCAAGAGGTGGCCAGCTCGTACGTCGCACGGGTGCACCGGCACGTACGAGAGGGGTACTCCGTGACGGAGACCATCGACGCGGGCCACGAGCCCGGCGTCCACGAGACCGAAGCCGTCATTGACAACGGCAGCTTCGGCAAGCGCAGCATCCGATTCGAAACCGGTCGGCTGGCCAAGCAAGCCGCCGGCTCGGTCGTCGCCTACCTGGACGATGACACCATGCTCCTGTCGGCCACCACGGCCGGCAAGAAGCCCCGCGAGGGCTTCGACTTTTTCCCATTGACCGTCGACGTCGAAGAGCGCATGTACGCCGCGGGGCGCATTCCCGGCTCGTTCTTCCGCCGGGAGGGCCGTCCGAGCGAGGACGCGATCCTCACCTGCCGCCTGATCGATCGCCCCCTGCGCCCGACGTTCATCAAGGGCCTGCGCAACGAGGTCCAGGTCGTCATCACGGTCATGGCCCTCAACCCCGACCACGCCTACGACGTCGTCGCGATCAACGCCGCGTCGGCGTCGACGCAGATCTCCGGCCTGCCGTTCGACGGCCCGGTCGGCGCCACCCGCGTCGCCCTCATCGACGGGCAGTGGGTCGGCTTCCCGACGCACACCGAGCTCGAACGCGCAACGTTCGACATGGTCGTGGCCGGGCGCGTCGTGCCGGACGCGGGCACTGGCGACACAGTCGCGATCATGATGGTCGAGGCCGAGGCCACCGAGGGCTCGATCGCACTCATCGCCGGCGGCGCTACCCGCCCGACCGAGGAGGTCGTCGCCGAGGGACTCGAGGCCGCGAAGCCGTTCATCGCCGAGTTGTGCCGCGCGCAGGCCGAACTGGCCGCATCCGCAGCCAAGCCGGTCCAGGAGTTCCCGGTCTTCCTCGACTACACCGACGAGGTGTTCGAGGCGGTCTCGTCCGAGATTTCGGCCGAGGTCGCCGGCGCGCTCGCGATCGGTGACAAGCAGGAGCGCGAGCTGAAGCTCGACGAGCTCAAGGAGCAGGTCAAGGACACCCTGGGCCAGCGCTTTGAAGACCGCTTCAACGAGATCAGCCCGGCGTTCCGGGCGCTGAACAAGAAGCTCGTGCGCCAGCGCATTCTGCGTGACAAGGTGCGCATCGACGGTCGCGGCCTGGCTGACATCCGTACGCTCTCGGCCGAGGTCGAGGTCATCCCGCGGGTGCACGGTTCGGCGCTGTTCCAGCGCGGCGAGACCCAGATCCTGGGCGTTACCACGCTGAATATGCTCGGCCTGGAGCAGAAGCTCGACACGCTCTCGCCCAACCGGACCAAGCGCTACATGCACAACTACAACTTCCCGCCGTACTCGACCGGTGAGACCGGCCGCGTCGGTTCGCCGAAGCGTCGCGAGATCGGCCACGGGGCGCTCGCCGAACGGGCGCTCATCCCGGTGCTCCCGAGCCGCGAGGAGTTCCCGTACGCGATCCGCCAGGTGTCCGAGGCCCTCAGTTCCAACGGCTCGACCTCGATGGGGTCGGTATGTGCGTCGACCCTTGCTTTGCTCAACGCCGGTGTGCCGCTGCGCGCGCCGGTCGCGGGCATCGCGATGGGGCTCGTCTCCGACACGGTCGACGGCAAGACCGAGTACGTGGCGCTGACCGACATCCTCGGCGCTGAGGACGCGTTCGGCGACATGGACTTCAAGGTCGCCGGCACCAAGGAGTTCGTGACCGCGCTGCAGCTGGACACCAAGCTGGACGGCATTCCATCCGAGGTGCTCGCCGCCGCGCTGAAGCAGGCCCGGGACGCGCGCCTGCACATCCTGGATGTCATGGCCGAGGCCATCGACGAGCCGGACGAGATGAGCCCGTACGCCCCGCGCGTCACCGTCGTCAAGATCCCGGTCGACAAGATCGGCGCGGTCATCGGCCCCAAGGGCCAGATGATCAACGCAATCCAGGACGAAACCGGCGCCAACATCAGCATCGAGGACGACGGCACGATCTACGTCGGCGCCGTCGACGGCCCGTCCGCCGCGGCTGCGGTCGACCGCATCAACGCGATCGCCAACCCGCAGATGCCCAAGGTCGGGGAGCGTTTTCTCGGCACCGTCGTCAAGACCGCCGCCTTCGGTGCGTTCGTCTCCCTGCTCCCGGGCAAGGACGGCCTTGTGCACATCTCGAAGCTCGGCCGCGGCAAGCGCGTCGGCAAGGTCGAGGACGTCGTGAACGTCGGCGACAAGATTCAGGTGGAGATCGCCGAGATCGACCAGCGCGGCAAGATCAGCCTGATCCTCGTGGACGAGACCGCGGTCGACGATCCTGCGGTCGACGCTCCTGCGGGCGAGGTTCCTGCGCAGGCGCAGGCCTGATCAGCGCCTAGTCCCTGATCAGAGCACGTAGCCCTGATCAGGGACGTAGTCCGCGCCGAAGGGCCGGGGCCCGCGACAGCGGCCCCGGCTCGTTCTCATAATGGCGACGGTCGGTGCACCGCGCCGACCGTGTAACCCGTTGACTGGCGACATCCTGAGTTACTGGCGAGGGATCGACGCGAAGTTGGCGAGCTTCCTGCGCCCGGACATGTGCTCCATCGTCCGGTGTTCGACAACACGAATATCGAAGTGCCATAGGGTAAGCCGGTTCGAGACCTGGAGGCGCTGGAGGCGTAGGTGCGGCCGTTGCGCGACCTGCCGCCCGAGGTCCGCGCTCTGAGCGGCGTGGCTTTCATGGTCGCCCTCGGCTTCGGTCTGGTCGCTCCCGCGCTGCCGTTGTTCGCCCGCGAATTCGGCGTCGACAAGACCCTCGCCGGCGCGGTGGTGAGTGCTTTCGCCCTCATGCGGCTGCTCATGGCGCCGTTCGTCGGACGGTTGGTGAATCGATTCGGCGAACGCCTGCTGCTCGCGACCGGCATCGGCGTGGTGGCGGTGTCGAGCCTGCTCGCCGGATTCGCCCAGAGCTACTGGCAGCTGCTCGTCCTGCGCGGGGCGGGTGGGGTCGGGTCGATCATGTTCAGCGTCAGCGCGGCCAGCCTGCTCGTCCGGGTCACGCCCGACCATCAGCGCGGGCGGGCCCAGGGTGTCTGGGCCGGGTCGTTCCTGATCGGCATGATCGCGGGGCCGGCCGTCGGCACGATCGCGACCTTCTCGCTACGCGCCCCGTTCTTCCTGTACGCCGGCACCCTGGTCGTCGCCGGCGCGATCGGCCTGGGTGCGTTGCGCAAGAGCGAGCTGGCCGCACGCCAGTCCGTGCGGGACGCGCCCATCACACTGGCGATTGCGCTGCGCAGCCGCGCCTACCTGGCCGCGCTGGCGGCGTCCTTCGCGGGAGACTTCGCACTCGTCGGCGCCCGCTCGTCGATCCTGCCGCAGTTCGTCACCGACGACCTGCATCTGGGCGCCGGGTGGGCCTACGCCGCGTTCCTGGTCATCAGCGTCGTCAGCGGTGCGCTGTTGCTGCCGGTCGGACGGGTCGCCGACACCCGCGGACGCCGGCCCGTCATCGTCGTCGGGCTGCTGATCGGTGCGGCCGGGTTCGTCCTGCTGCCCACGCTGCCGTTCGCCGTTGGCCTGCTCGCCGCGGCCGTTCTGCTCGGGGTCGCGGGGGCCGCTGATTCCGTCGCGCCCGGGGCGATCATGGGTGACGTCGTAGCCGGTCGCGGCGGCACGGTCGTCGCGGTGTTCCAGATGTCCGGCGACCTGGGAGCTGTCCTCGGCCCCGTCGTCGCAGGCTGGGTCGCCGACGGCGCCGGCTACGGCGCTGCCTTCGCGGTCAGCGCGACGGTGTGCGCGCTGCCCATCCTCGCGGTGGCGATTTCGCCCGAGACCTTGCGCCGCGCGCCCGCTGACCCGGCGGTGCTCGCCGACCCGAGTTGATCGACCATCGCGGTGCTCGCATTCTCCGGGGAGTTCCGGTCCCGCGGCGCGGCACCTGTGCGCGCGCGTCGAGCTTTTGCGAGGATGAGGCGTGCAGATCTCGGCGAAGACGGATTACGCGGTGCGGGCGCTTCTCAGCCTGGCCTCGCGGGAGCCGGAGCTGGTCAAGGTCGACACGGTGGTGACGGAGCAGGGCCTGCCACGCAAGTTCGTCGAAGCGATCCTCGGTGACCTCCGCCGGGCCGGTCTCGTCCGCAGCCAGCGCGGGGCCGAGGGTGGCTACGCTCTCACCCGCCCGGCGAAGGACATCACGCTCGGGTCGGTGCTACGTGCCGTCGACGGCCCGCTGGCCGAGGTCCGCGGGCTGCGGCCGCACGAGACGGCCTACCCGGGGGTGGCGCAGCACCTGCCGGAGGTATGGGTAGCGGTGCGCGCCAGCCTGCGGCGAGTGCTCGACGAGACGTCGCTGGCCCAGGTGCTGTCGGGATCGCTGCCCGCCCACGTGCGCCGCCTCAACGAGGCACCGGACGCCTGGTTGTCGCGCTGACCGACTTGTTCGAGATGCCGGGATGCGCAGGCCGGGGTACGGTGACTGCACAGGTCGAAGCACCGGCTGATCCGATTGTGAGGATCTGATCATGGGCAACATCGGTCCCGCCCGCCAGCTCTACGAGGTCCTGCCCGTCCCCGCGTTCGGCGTCGAGGACGCCGATCTGTGGCGGCTCGACACGAAGCCGCTCGGTACGAAGGCGCTCGGCACCCACCTCCCGACCGCCCCCTCGCGCGACGACGTCGTCGAGCCCGCGGCCGAGGATCAGCACCGGTCCACCCGCTGAGTCATGGACGCCTTCCGCGGGGCGGAACCGCTCGTCGGCGAGATCACCGGGCTGCGCACGTTCCGGGTCGACGACACGGGCCTGCTGTTGCCGCTCTTCTCCAACGAGGCCTGGTACGACGGAACCAACACCGCCGCGTGCACCCCGCCGACCGGTGACCGCCGTGGCGTTCATGCCGTGCCCTCCGCGGACTGTGAATGCGGCTTCTACGCCTACGGCACTGCCGAGGCGGCGGCCCGCAGTCGGCAGGTGCGCTACGTCCGCGCCGTGGTGTCGTGCTGGGGCGGGGTGGTCGCCGGCACCCAGGGGGTCCGCGCGGAGCACGCCCGCATCGACGCACTCTGGCTGCACCCGGAGGCCCCGGCGTGGCTGCGCCGCCGCGTCGCCGGTCGCTATCCGTCGGCCCGCATGTACGCCGACGCCGACGCGCTGGTCGCCGAGCACCCGCTGACCGAGCTGCCCTGCTACGACGCTGCACAGTCACGGCGCAGGTCGACGAAGCTGCTGACGGCTCTTGGCTTCGTCGCGCTGCTCGTCCTGGGGCTGCTGCCCTACTCGACGCTGTCGAGCACCCACGGACTCTGGGAGACCTGGCTCGCAGTGACTGCCGGCGCGGCCGCCCTGACCGCGTGGCTGGCCGTCGGCGCACACGGCGTGGGCCATCTCGCCGCCGCGTTCGTCATGGCCGGGCTCCTGGGCTGGTTGCTCGCGCCCGCGTTCGGGCTCACCGGATGGCTGCTGCGTGTCCCGTTGCTGCGCGGGATCGCGGTCGCCGCCGGCGGGTATCTGTTCGCCCTGCGCCCGCACTACTTCCCGGTCGTGAAGACCCCGACGGAACGTGCCTTCTGCGGCGTCCGATCCTGACCGGCCGCCGGCTGATCCGTAGGATCGCCTGATGACCTCCTCGCGTGCCGGCCGGCCGCTGTCCAGGGCTACCACGCGACGTCTCGACTCGGCCACCGGTGGCGGCCTCATCACGCGCACGGTCCTGCCAGGCGGCCTGCGGATCGTCACCGAGGCCATGCCCGGCGTGCGCAGCGCGAGCGTCGGCGTGTGGGTGCCGGTCGGGTCGCGCGACGAGTCCGTAGCGCTGGCCGGCACGAGCCACTTCCTGGAACATCTGCTGTTCAAAGGCACCACGACCCGCTCCGCGCTCGACATCGCGAGCGCCATGGACACCGTCGGCGGCGAGTTCAACGCGTTCACCGAGAAGGAACACACCTGCTACTACGCCACCGTCCTCGATCGTGATCTCGGCGTCGCGCTCAACATCGTCAGCGATGTCGTCCTCAACGCCACGATCACCGCACAGGATGTCGACGTCGAACGCGGTGTGGTCCTCGAAGAGATCTCCATGCGCGACGACGATCCAGGCGACCTCGTCCACGACGAGTTCTCCACGGCCCTGTTCGGTTCGGTGCCGATCGGGCGGCCCATCCTCGGCACCGAAGACTCGATCCGAACGCTGAGTCGGCGTCAGGTCGCGGGCTACTACCACCGCCGCTACACCCCGGACGCGATGGTGGTGTCGGTGGCGGGCAACATCGAGCACGCCGAGGTCGTGGACATGGTGCGGGCCGCTTTCGATGCCCGGCTCGACCCCTCCCTGACCTCGCAACCGCCGCGGCCGTCGGCGGTCGGCGCGAAGACGGCCGGCCGGCCCGTCCAGGCGGTCTCGGTCGTCGCCGACGACACCGAGCAGGCCAACATCGTCCTGGGCTGCCACGGCATGTCACGGCACGACGACCGCCGCTACGCGCTGGGAGTGCTGTCCTCGGCCCTCGGCGGCGGCATGAGTTCGCGGCTGTTCCAGCGGATCCGTGAGGAACGAGGTCTCGCGTACTCGGTGTACTCGTTCAGCAGCGGCTACGCCGACGCCGGCCAGTTCGGCGTCTACGCAGGGTGCCAGCCGGGCAAGGCCGACGAGGTGTTGTCCCTGATGATCACCGAACTCGAGTCGGTAGCGGCCGGCACACTGACCGCCGACGAGATCGAGCGCGGCAAGGGCCAGATGCGCGGCGGTACGGTGCTCGGTCTCGAGGACGCCGGCTCGCGGATGTCGCGGATCGGCAAGAGTGAGATCGCCTACGGCGACATCATCGGCCTGGACGACGTACTGGCCCGCATCGACGACGTCACCGCCACCGGCGTCGCCGAGGCGGCCGCCGACGTACTGAATCGGCCGCGTTGTCTCACCGTCGTCGGCCCGTTCGGCCAGCACGACTTCGACGGCGCGGTCTGAGCGCAGAAGCGAGGAAACGATGTCCGAACCGACCCGGGTCGGCGTGCTGGGCGCCCGCGGACGCATGGGCCAGCAGGTCTGCACGGCCGTTGACGCGGCGGACGACCTCGAGCTCGTCGCGATGGTCGACGCCGGCGACTGGCTGTTCAGCGTCGCCGATGCCGGCTCGCAGGTGCTCGTCGACTTCACCCACCCCGACGTCGTCATGGACAACATCCGCTTCGCCATCGACCAGGGCATCCACGCCGTCGTCGGCACCACCGGATTCACCAGCGAGCGGCTCGACACCATCCGTGACTGGATGCGCGATACTCCCGAGGTCGGTGTGCTGATCGCGCCGAACTTCGGCATCGGCGCCGTCCTGTCGATGAAGTTCGCGCAGCTCGCGGCGCGCTTCTACGACTCCGCCGAGGTCATCGAACTGCACCATCCCGACAAGGCCGACGCGCCGAGCGGCACCGCAGTCCGGACCGCCGAACTGATCGCCGCCGCCCGGGTCGCCGCCGGAATGGGGGCCGTCCCGGACGCCACCACCCAGGAGCGCCCCGGCGCGCGTGGGGCGGACATCGACGGCGTGCACGTGCACGCCCTGCGGCTCGCCGGTGCCGTCGCGCATCAGGAGATCGTGTTCGGCGCGCAGGGTGAGACGTTGACGATCCGGCACGACTCTCTCGATCGCGTCTCGTTCATGCCCGGGGTGCTGCTCGCGGTACGGCAGATCTCGACGCGTCCCGGCCTGACCGTCGGGCTGGAAGCGCTGCTCGACCTGTGATCCACGGGCGATAGATGCTGCCCGATCTGCTGTGTCCCGGGCTTCGAGTCGTGATCGCCGGGACGATCGCCGTCTGGCACCGCGCCGAGCGCGAGCATTACTACGCCAGCGCCGGCAACAAGTTCTGGACGCTGCTGCACCGCAGCGGATTGACAGCCGTCGAGCTCTACCCGGCCGACGACGTATCGGTGCTGCGCTACGGCGTCGGCCTGACCGATCTGGTGCGCATCGAACCCGCCGTCCGGGGCGAGCCGCCGGTCTTCGACCTCGACGGTTTCGTAGCCCGGCTGCACGCCGTTCACCCGCCCGCGGTGGCATTCGTCAGCAAGACCGCCGCGTCGTCCTACGCGCGGGCGGCGGGGCAGCGGCTGCCCCGTGGCTACGGCGCGTTGTCGTGGACGGTCGCCGCGATTCCGGCGTTCGTCCTGCCCGGGCCGTCCGGCGCGAACAACGGCATGCCGCTGCCGCTGCGCAGCGCACTGTGGGGCGACCTGGTCGACTTCCTCGACACGCTGTAGGCGTAGATGACGCCAGATGGGTTCACCTGAAAGGGTCGTCCGTGCGCGACCTGGTCGAGACCTGGTCGAGACCTGGTCGAGACCTAGTCGCGGCCGACGTGCGTGTCGAGCCACCCGACGAGCGGGACGACCGCGCGCCACTGCTTGGTGATCTCGACTCGGGCGGCAGCTGTGCTGAGCCAATCGGGGGCACCCAGGTTCTTTGCGGCGGTAAGTGACTTGTGCCGTAACAAGTCGGCGCGAGGGTGCTCGCGGTCATAGCCCGCCGGCACCCTCGTCAACTGCTCGCCGCGCACCTCGAAGCCCTTACGGCGCGCGCTGGCGATCGTGCGTTCCAGCAGCGGCCCGGCGACGTCGTCGTCCACGGCACGTCGCATGCGCTGGATCTGCGGTGTCGTCGAGTGCCAGTACCCGCCGCCCAGGAACAACCCGGCCGCGGATACCTGCGCGTATAGCGACGACTCACCGAACCACACGCCCTGGTGGGTCTTATACGGCGTCTTGTCCTTGCTGAACCGCACGTCGCGGTACGGCCGGAAGATCTTGTACGCGCCGAAAGCCTTTTCGAGCTCGGTGGCAAGCGCCTCGAGCGGAGCCCGCACCGACTCGTCGTAGACGCCCTTGTGCGCGGTCCAGAACGACTTGGAGTTGTCGTTCTCCAAGTCCTCGTAGAAGTCGAGCGCAACCACAGGGATGCCGTCGAACGTCACGACATCACGCTAGCGAAATGCGCTCTGCAACGGCGGCTCAGGCCGGCTCTCCGGTCAGGGATGTTCGCAGGCGGATCTCGCGGAGCTCGCCGGCGCCGGTGTCGAGCGCGCGGACCAGCCCGTCCGGCGCCCAGCCGGCGGAGATCAGGAACTCCCGCGAGGCCGTGTCCGCCTCGGGTATCCAACTCACGAATCTGGTCGTGCCGTCCGCACGGGCATGATCGACGGCGGCTGCGAGCATCCGGGAGCCGTGCCCGCGGCGCCCCCACCGCGGCTCGACGAGCAGCGGCGCGAGCGCTGCTGTTGTCGCCGGGTCGGGATCGTCCGCCTCGAGATCCTCGGCCGGCCCGAACGCGAGGAAGCCCACCACCCACTGGGCTTCCATCGCGACGAGTACGTGATGGCGCGGGGAGGGACGTTCGTCGACCGCCGACGTCCACACCGCCTGTACCTGCTCCGGCGACAGCGCGTCGAGCACCGGCGCGGGGAGTATCTGTCGGTAGCCCGTCCGCCACGTCTCGATCTGGATCCTGGCGATCTCCGCGACGTCGTCCGAGCGGGCGGGACGCACACTCACATCGGCCATGCCCCGACCCTAGTGAGGCGGGTGGAAGGGCCGCGGCAGGCGGTCGCGGAATCAGACGCGCGAGGCCGGCGCGGGCGCCGACTCGTCGATGTCCGGACGCTCGGCGATGAGCTTCGACAGCAGCACAGCACCACCGACCACGATCGCGCCGACCACGACGAACGTGATGCCGGCCGACGTGTAGTTGTCGGGACTGATCTTCGCGACGATGAGGAAGATGCCGATCACGACGCCGGCAGCCCAGATCCAGGACGTGAACCGACGCCCGAAGTAGCCGCCGTAGACCGTGAGCAGTCCACCGATCAGGATCAGGGCGACGCCGGTACCGGCCATCCCGAAGTCGATCGCGCCGGCGATGATCCCGCTGACGGTGGCCGAGAACCCCGCGACGGTCAGGGCGACGGCGGCGCCGCTGCGTCCGAAGCGGTCCAGGACGGCGGCGCCGGCGTAGTAGAGCAGGCCGAACACGATGCCGACCGTTGCGAAACCGCCGAACCCGGTGGAATGCAGGCCCGAGCCACCGCCGGTCGTCACCCTCAGCGAGGTCCGAAGCAGGTCGTCGCCGGCCACTTTCAGGCCGACGTAGGCACTGAGGCTGAGGGCGGCCAGGGCGAGGAAGAACGCTCGTCCACGAGCGCCGGGGATCAGCAGGTAGCTGACAAGCCAGACGAGGATCGACACCACATACACCGCGTCGAGGTTGATGGGGAGTTGCGCGGCGAATGTGTCCTGGACGCTCAACGAGACGAAACCGATCGTCAGCGGCACCCCGATTCCACCGGCGATTGCGCCCGCGCTCGCCAGTGGGCCGTTCCGGCGCATGATCATGAGGCCGTACCCGGCCACCGTGAGGACAAAGAACAGACCGGCCCCGAGAAAGCGACGTCCGCCCCCGCTCGCGGTCGGCGGCCCGGTGTCAGAAAAGTTGACGTGGATGCCATCCCCGAAGTAGCCACCCGCCCAGACGAGCAGACCGATGACCACGAGGACCACGCCCGCGGCGGCGAGGGAAACCCCGGCGCGGGCCTCCGGGCGCCGGAACGAGCGGGCGCCGAGGTTGATCGGCACACCGGGAGACGGTCCTGCGGAGGCGGGATATCCGCCCGGCCCGGGCGGCGGGTAGCCACCGGATCCGTACGGTGGCTGGCCCGGCTGTGGGTACCAGCCGGTCTGGCTGTTCGGGTCGACTTGCCACTGCTGGCCCGGTTGCGGGTACTGGCCCTGCGGTGGGTACTGGCCCTGCGGTGGGTACTGGCCCTGCGGTGGGTATTGGCCCTGCGGTGGGTATTGGCCCTGCGGTGGGTATTGGCCCTGCGGTGGGTATTGGCCCTGCGGTGGGTATTGGCCCTGCGGTGGGTACTGGGCCGGCTCGTACCCGTACTGCCCGGGCAATCCGGATGCCGGCGGCGAGTAAGGCGGCTGGTTCGGGGCCTGGGCATGCGGCGAAGGCCGGTTCGCCTCGTGGTGGCGGGACGGCTCGTCGGGGTTGGCGGGTGGCGGCTCGCTCATGAGACCGACCCTAGAGGCGTGATCGAAACCTGTCGTGGGGAGTGCTCCCCGCTGGAGACAACCGGCTCGGTCAGGCCGAGGGTGTCAGAGCGAGGGCTCGGTATCGGCCTCGGCAAAGGCCGCGGCTTCGGTCTTTTCGCGCTTGCGTTTGCGGAGGTGGATTCCGGCGTACCCGACGATGACGACGGACAGGACGGCCAGCGGCGCCCAGGTCAGAGTCTGGCCCACGACGCCGAGCGCGGACGCGAAGCCATAACCGAGCAGAACGCATCCCGGCGCCCAGACCAGCCCGCCCAGCGCATTCCAGAGCAGGAACGTCCGGTATTTCATCCCGCTCATGCCCGCCATCGACGGCATCAACGCACGGAGTAGGGCAGTCAGGCGCCCCAGCAGAACCGCCTTACCGCCGTGACGGTGGATGAAGCCGTCGACGGCCGCCCAGCGATGCTCGCCGACCCACAGCCCGAGCCTCGAGCGGCGCATCCCGGGGCCGAATCTGCGGCCGAACTCGTAGCCGACCGAGTCACCGCCGATCGCGCAGAGCACCGCGACCGTGATCATGATCCCGAGGTCGAGGTTGCCGTACTTGGCGTTGCAGAACACGCCGGCGACCAACAACGCAGTCTCACCCGGGAGCACCATGCCGACGAGGATCGCGGCCTCGGCGAAGGCGAGGCCGCCGGCGATCACGTAGAGCCACGAACCGACCGATTCGCCGATGGCGCGCAGGATGCTCTCGAACATGCGGTGCATGGTCCCACGGTTGAGCGACGAGACGGTGTCGGTGCCCGTCCGTACGGTGCTCGACATGACGACAGGGGTCGAGGGGGTTCGGGTCACAGGGCTCGGAGCTCGGAGAACGGGCGTGGCGCGCATCACCGGCCCACAGGCCCGGCGAATAGCGCTGGCCGCCCAGGGCTTCGCAGACCCTCGCCCTACGGGGCGTGTCGACGCCCGGCATGTCCGGCGCGTCCTCGAGCGCGTCGCCCTGCTGCAGATCGACTCGGTCAACGTTTTCTCGCGCAGTCACTACCTGCCGGTATTCGCCCGCCTGGGTCCGTATCCGCGCGCATTGCTGGACCGCCTGACCTCTTACAGCGCCGTGCCAGGGCGCCCTGAGATGTTCGAGTACTGGGCGCACGCCGCATCGCTGATCCCCGTGCAGTACCAGCCGCTTCTGCGCTGGCGGATGGCGCGAGCCCACGTCGAGCCCTGGGCGACGATCCGGCGCATCGCTGTCGAGAAACCGGCCTTGCTCGCCGACGTCCTTCGTCTTGTCCGTGATCAGGGGCCGATCGTCGCTGGCGACACCGGCATCCCGCGTCCTGCTCCGCGACCTGGGCACATGTGGAACTGGCACGACGGCAAGACCGCGCTCGAATACCTGTTCTACGAGGGCAGCATCACGACCGCGCGCCGTGTCAACTTCGAACGGTTCTACGACCTGACCGAACGGGTGCTGCCACTGGACGTCCTCGCTGCGCCGACTCCGCCGGACGTCGACGCCAAACGAGAACTCGTTCGGCTCTCGGCCCGCGCGCACGGCGTGGCGACCGAGCCCGACATCCGGGACTACTTCCGCCTGTCCTACGCCGACACGAAGATCGCCGTCATGGAACTGGTGGACACCGGCGAGCTGGTACCGGTGCAGGTCGCCGGCTGGGACGCCCCGGCCTACCTCTGGCACGAGGCGCACCGGCCTCGCGCAGTGCATGCGCGGGCCCTGCTCTCGCCGTTCGACTCGCTGATCTGGTACCGCCAGCGCACCGAACGGCTCTTCGGGTTCCACTACCGCATCGAGATCTACACGCCAGAGCCCAAGCGGCGCCACGGCTACTACGTGCTGCCGTTTCTGCTCGGGGACTCACTCGTCGCCCGGGTCGATCTGAAGTCCGACCGCCAGGCCGGGGTGCTGCGCGTCCAGAGCGCCTGGGCCGAGCCACTGTATGACCGCCGCTACGTCGCCGACGAACTTGCTCAGGAACTCGCGCTCACCGCCTCCTGGCTCGGGCTCGAACGGGTCGAGGTCATGCCCCGCGGCGACCTCTGCGCCGAACTGGCCGCTGCCGTCACGGGTTGATTGCCCAGTACCTCGACACAGCGAGATGAGACGGCGAGATCAGGCGGCCGAGCGGAACAGGCGTATGTCGCCGCTGCCGGTGCGGGCGCGCACCGTGATCGATCTCGCGGTCGCCGACGGCCGGTCCTCGATCGGCAGTTCGGACCTCGCGCGCCCCGCGCCCGTGTGGACGTCGAGCCGCGCGCTCACGCCGGGCGGCAGCCCGACGCTGATCTCACCTGACCCGCTGGCCAGGTCCACATCGCCGAAGACCGCGCCCAGACGCGCACCGCCTGACCCGGACCGCGACCGGACGTTGCCGTGCACGGCGCCCGCCTCGAGCAGACCGCTGCCGCAGCCTCTCACGAGGTCGCCGCCCACCTCTCCGAAGCGGGCATCGCCCGACCCCGAGCGCACCGTCGCCGAGCCCCTCACCCGGGCCACCGCACTCTGGGCGCTGCCGTAGCGCAACATCAGGTCGCCGTCGACCTCGTCCATGCGGATCGCCCCGGAGCCGGTCGCGACATCGGCGCCACCGCAGCGCCCCTGCACCGTGATCGACCCGGTGAAGGTCGCCACCTTCACCGCCGTACCAGTGGGCACCGTGACTACGGCGGTCACGCCGCCGGACCAGTTCGGCCGCCGCGGGTGGAGCCGGTCGGGCAACCCGCCCTGGCGTGGGGCGTGCACGATGAGCGTGGGGCCGGACAGCTCGACGGTCATCCGCTCGACGAGATCGGTCGCACCGTCGCCAGGTGTCAGCTCGACGACGGCCTCACCGAGGTCATCGGCTGTTCGCACGGTCAACGATCCGTGCCCGAGCCGGACCGACAAGTTGATCGGTCCGCTCAGCGGAAATCGTCGGGTCCTCGTCTGTGCGGTCATTTACGTCTCCTTCGCGATGATGGGCCTGATAGGGCGCTGCGGTCGAGCCGGCCGGTCAGCCGTTGATCCAGCCGGTGATCCGGTGGTTGTCGTGTTTGCCGCGATCCCGACCGCGGGGACTGCCTGGGCCCGCTCCCGGAGAGAGCGCCGCCGCGGCGGCCCGGACTAGCCAGGTGTTGACCGACACGATTTCGCGCTCGGCCGCCGCGTCGATCTCGGACTTGAGCGATTCCGACAGCCGCAGCGAGATGCGCGCGGTCGCATCGTTGTCCTCCCGGCGAGCCTCGGTCAGTGCAGCCGCTACCGGCTCGGTCCGAACGTCGATGCGCGCCTCGTCGCCGTCGGGGCGGACGGCGACGGACGGGGTGCCCGGGTGATCGAGCAGAGCATCGGTGATCTCGTCCGCAGCCGCTGACAGTGCGTCGAGGATCGCCAGCCGGACGGCTGGGCCCGCGGTCGTGGCGAGCGCTGTGGCGATCTCGCGGGTGCGCTCGTCACCGAGCGAGGCCGCCGCGGCGAGCTGATCCTGGACTTGGACGACCCAACTTTCGATGTGCATGACATCATAGTGACATCGTAATGATGTCAACACAAGCATTGCGACGGCGTCGTCAGGTCCCGCTGGACGGATCGGGCTGACGAACTCACCTGGCGGGGCTCGGCCTGTCGCAGCGAGGCGGGTCGCGCGTCGGCGTTACGCTCGACGCCCACCACCCTCGTACTCGCCGATGTCGATGCCCCAGCTCAGTACCGCCGTCGAAACGGTCAGACCCCACGGAGTGCCGCGTGCCTGACATCGTCCCGTTGAAGGTCCAGGCCATCGCCTGGACGCATTTCGAGCCGCCGGCGGACGTGCCCTGGGAAACGGACGCCCAGGGCGGCGAGGCGCTCGCGGAGTTCGCCGGCCGGGCGTGTTACCAGTCGTGGAAGAAGCCGAACCCCTCCACCGCGACCAACGCGGGGTACCTGCGGCACATCCTGGAGGTCGGTCACCTGTCCGTGCTCGAACACGGCTCGGTGACCTTCTACCTGTCCGGCATCTCGCGCTCGCTGACCCATGAACTCATCCGCCACCGGCATTTCAGCTACTCGCAACTCTCGCAGCGTTACGTCCCCGAAAAGGACGCCGCGATGGTCGAGCCCGACGTGATCGCCGACGATCCGGAGCTGCACGCCAAGTTCCTCGCCGCATCGCAGGCCGCGGTGGTGGCCTACACCGACCTGCTTGAGGGATTGGAAAAGCGCTTCGCCGATGTGGGGCACGCGACCCTGCGCCGTAAGCAAGCCCGCCAGGCCGCGCGCGCCGTGCTGCCGAACGCGACCGAGACGCGCATCGTGGTCACCGGCAACTATCGCGCGTGGCGGCACTTCGTCGCGATGCGCGCGTCCGAGCACGCCGACGTCGAGATCCGCGAACTCGCGATCGCGTGCCTGCGCGAGTTGTTGCGCGTCGCCCCGAACGCGTTCGTGGACTTCGAGATCACCACGCTTCCGGACGGCACCGAGATCGCTTCGAGCCCGATGGTCAGCGAAGGCTGACGGCCAACCGACGTCGCAAGAACAAGACGTCACCGCGAACAAGAGGACGCCGGTAAACTCGTGGACGTGTCAGCGCAGGGGAATCGCCCGTTCGGCCGCGTCCTGTCGGCGATGGTCACGCCCTTCGACGTCTCCGGTGCAATTGACCTCGGCAAGGCTGCCGAACTGGCGGCCTACCTCGTCGACGAGGTCGGCAACGACGGCCTGGTCATCAGCGGCACGGGCGGGGAATCGCCGACGACCAGCGACTCCGAGAAGGCCGATCTGCTCGCCGCGGTCGTCGGCGCGGTCGGCGATCGCGCGCACATCGTCGCGGGGGTCGGCACGTTCGACACCGTCCACTCGATCCACTTGGCCCAAGCCGCGGCGAAGGCCGGCGCGCACGGACTGCTCGTCGTCACGCCGTACTACTCGCGGCCCCCGCAATCAGGGCTGCTCGCGCACTTCCGCGCGGTCGCTGACGCCACAGACGTGCCGGTCCTGCTCTACGACATCCCGCACCGCAGCGGGGTGCCGATCGCGCCCGAGACGCTCATCGCGCTGGCCACCCATGAGCACATCGTCGGGGTGAAGGACGCGAAAGGCGACGTCGTCGCGTCGGGGCGGGTGATGGCCGAGACGGGTCTCGCTTACTACAGCGGCGACGACGCGCTCACCCTCCCGCTGCTGTCGATGGGCGGTGCGGGGGTCGTCGGCACTGCTACGCACTTCTGCGCGGCGCAGACCGTGGAACTCGTCAAGGCCTTCGAGCGTGGCGATCACGCCGAGGCGCTACGGATCCACCGCCAGTTGGATCCGATCTTCACCGGGATCTTCCGCACGCAGGGCGCGATCCTGGTCAAGGCCGGCCTCCGGCTCCGCGGCATCGAAGTCGGGCCGGTGCGCCTGCCGCTCGTGGACGCCACCGAGCCTGAGATCAGCCAGCTACGGGCGGATCTCGCCGCCGCGGGCCTCGCCTGAGCCGCGATCGCCCGGTGCGAAGTTTTTGCCGCCGGCGACGACGCGGCCGGCCTCCCGCCCAACCCTCTAGTTCAGCGTTAAGTTCATCGGGTGCCTGGACCAACCGAAACCCGCCCGCCCCGACCGTCCACCCGTTCCGGGTCCGAGACGAGGTCCCGGATGCCCGCGGCCCGCAAGACCGCCAACCGCAGGCGTGGGGTCAAGCAGCCCGCGCGTAGGCCGGCGACGCCCAAGCGGTCCCCGCTGGGCGCAGTCGGACGCGGGATCGTCGCTATCTGGCGGGCGCTGGCGGCGGTCATCGGCAGTCTGTTCCGCGCCGCCGGCCGCAACGCGGCCACCGCCCGCGACCTGCCGGCCGAGCACCGCCGCGACGGGGCCGCGCTGGGCGTGCTGATCTTCTGCCTCATCACGATCATGGGGAGCTGGTTCCACGCCGCAGGCCCGGTGGGACGCGTCATCGACACCGCCTGCCGCACCGTCGTCGGCAATGGCGCGCTGCTCGTCCCGGTCGTCCTGGGCCTCGCCGGGGCGCATCTGCTGCGCCAGGCTCCCGAGCCGGAGGCGCGTGGGCGCGTCGTCGTCGGCTGGGTGGGCATCGTCGTCGCTGTTATCGGCATGTTCGACGTCTGGGGCGGCAACCCGACGACGTCGCACGGGCGCCAGCACGCCGGGGGACTTCTGGGCACCGCGATCGGGCAGCCGCTGTCGAGCGGGCTGTCCGACGCCATCGCCGTGCCGCTGCTCGCCGTCGTCGGCGCCTTCGGCATCCTCGTGGTGACCGCAACCCCTATCTCGGTCCTGATCGAGTACGTGGCCCGGCTGCTGCGGCTGCGCAACAATTCGACCGCCGACGCCGACGCCGCCGACGGACCGGCCGGAGCAAAACCCGCGGCAGCCCCGACCCGTTCACGCCGCCTGCGCCCGAGCGCGTCCGACGCGGACGACGCGACAACCGAGATCCCGACGATCGACACCTCCGAGCCGGTGACGCCGGATTCCGAGGTCAAGGTCGTCAAGGCGCGCACGCCGCGCACAGCGAAACCGGCCGAGCCCGATCTGCCGCCTATCGACCGACCGGTCCAGCTCGAACTCGCCGGGGGCGCCGGGCTGTACACGCTGCCGTCGATCAAGGGTCTCGCTCAGGGCACGCCACACCTGGAACACACGAAGGCCAACGACGAGGTCATCGCGTCCCTGCAGCAGGTGTTCACCGAGTTCGACGTCGACTGTTCGGTCACCGGGTTCAACCGCGGCCCGACGGTCACGCGCTACGAAGTCACCCTCGGCCCGGGCGTCAAGGTCGAGCGGATCACCAACTTGACCCGCAACATCGCCTACGCCGTGAAGAGTGCCGAGGTCCGCATCCTCAGCCCGATTCCTGGCAAGAGTGCTGTCGGAGTCGAGATTCCGAATGCCGACCCTGAAGTCGTCATGCTCGGTGACGTCCTGCGCTCGAACGTCGCACAGCGCGACCACCACCCGATGCTCGTGGCGTTGGGCAAGGACGTCGAGGGCGGCTTCGTCGTGGCCAACCTGACCCGGATGCCGCACCTGCTCGTCGCCGGGGCCACCGGCGCCGGCAAGTCGAGCTGCATCAACACGCTGATCCTCTCGATCCTCACCCGGGCCACGCCGGACCAGGTGCGCATGGTCCTCATCGACCCGAAGCGCGTCGAATTCGCGTCCTTCCAGGGCATCCCGCACCTCGTCACGCCGGTGATCACCAACGCCAAGAAGGCTGCCGACGCGCTGCAGTGGGTTGTGCGGGAAATGGACATGCGCTACGAGGACATGGAGACCTCGGGCGTTCGACACATCGACGACTTCAACAAGAAGGTGCACAGCGGGGAACTCAAACCGCCGCCGGGCTCCGAGCGCGTCTTCCAGGCATACCCCTACCTGCTGGTCATCATCGACGAGCTGGCGGACCTCATGATGGTCGCTCCGCGCGACGTCGAGGACTCGGTCGTGCGCATCACCCAGCTTGCCCGCGCGGCCGGCATCCATCTCGTGATCGCCACGCAACGCCCGTCGGTCGACGTCGTCACCGGCCTGATCAAGGCCAACGTGCCCTCGCGACTAGGTTTCAAGACCTCCTCACTCGCCGACTCGCGTGTCATTCTCGATCAGCCTGGCGCAGAGAAGCTGCTCGGCAAAGGCGACGGACTGTTCCTGCCGATGGGCGCGTCCAAACCGGCTCGCATGCAGGGCGCGTTCGTCACCGACGCCGAGATCAACTCGATCGTCGATCACTGCAAGGAGCAACTGCAGCCCAACTACCGTGAGGATGTCACCGCCGCACCGACCGCGAAGAAGGAGATCGACGGAGACATCGGCGACGACCTCGACCTGTTCCTGTCCGCGGTCGAGCTGGTCGTGTCGACGCAGTTCGGCTCGACGTCGATGTTGCAGCGCAAGCTGCGGGTCGGCTTCGCCAAGGCCGGCCGACTGATGGACCTCATGGAGTCTCGCAGCATCGTGGGGCCATCGGAGGGATCGAAGGCCCGCGAGGTGCTCGTGGTGCCCGACGAACTCGCCGGGCTGCTCTACACGCTGCGCAACGGCGGCACAGCCGACGATCTGGTCAGCCCAGACGACGAACCCGATGAGCCGATCCGGACCACGCCCGACGGCGCCTGAACGACGACGTGGTCCCGGGCCCGAAGTAACCCAGGCGCGGTCGAGGCGCGGACCGTCAGCGGCTGCGATGCCGGGGCAGGTAGAACATCCGGCGCAGCGAGAGACCGCGGACACCCGAGCGCTTGCGGTGCCGACCGATGTAGTCCTCGTCGTCGGTGGCGATCCCGGCGGCGGACGGTGTCCACGCGGTGTACGCCGGATCGACCCGGTCGAGTGTGGCCATCACGCTCACCTCCGTGGCCGTGACGCTAGCTGTCGCTAGGCCGCCGGCCGCTGAGACACGCCCTACGCGATCGAGGTCGCCAGCTCCAGCAGCATCCGGGTATTGCCCAGGGTGTTCGGCTTGGCGTACTCCAGGTTCAGGAATTCCGCGACACCGAGGTCGTCGGATCGGCGCAGGGCCGCGTAGGTGTCCCGGTCCACCGGGGCGCCTTCGATCTCGACGAAGCCGGCCCGGGAGAAGAACGCCGTGTGGAACGTGAGAGCGAACAATCGGGCCAGGCCCAGCTCCCGGGCCGTGCCGATCAGCGCGGCCAGCAGCTGCCGTCCGATGCGCTTGTCGAGATGGTCCGGGTGGACGGCCAGGGTGCGCACCTCGCCGAGGTCGGACCACAGCACGTGCAGCGCACCGCAGCCGACCACGGCGCCGTCCAGGTCCGCCACCAGGAAGTCCTGAACGTCCTCGTAGAGGGTCACGAGTTCCTTCGCGAGCAGCTTTCGCCCCGACCCCGCGTAGACGTCGACGATCGCTTTGATGCTCGGGACGTCCGCGGTGCGGGCGCGACGGACGACGACTGGCACCTCGTGACGTTATCGCGCGGGTAACGTGCAGTGCGTGTCATCGCACTCCCGCAGTGTCGCCCTGATCACCCTGGGGTGCGCCCGCAACGAGGTCGACTCCGAGGAGCTCGCCGGCCGGCTCGGCGCGGGCGGCTGGGCGCTCAACGCGGATCCCGACGCGGCCGACGTCGTCATCGTGAATACCTGTGGCTTCATCGATTCGGCGAAAAGGGATTCGATCGACACACTCCTGGCCGCCGCGGACACCGGTAAGAAGGTAGTGGCTGTCGGCTGCCTGGCCGAACGCTATGGCGATCAGCTCGCCGAAACGCTGCCCGAGGCCGACGCCGTGCTCGGCTTCGACTCCTACGCCGACATCGCGGCTCGACTCGACGACGTCGCCGCCGGGCGTCCGATCGCGCCGCACACGCCTCATGACCGGCGCACGCTGCTCCCGGTCTCGCCCACTCAACGTCGCGCCGCCAAGGCCGACGTAGCGCTGCCGGGGCACGCCTGGGTCCCGTCGGGCGCCGTTCGCGACCGGCTCGATGACGCACCGGTGGCGTACCTGAAGCTCGCCTCGGGCTGTGACCGTCGCTGCACATTCTGTGCGATCCCGTCCTTCCGCGGATCGTTCGTGTCCCGTCTGCCCGAGGACGTGCTCGCCGAGGCGGCGTGGCTCGCCTCGACCGGCGCACGCGAACTCGTGTTGGTGAGCGAGAACTCGACGTCCTACGGCAAGGATCTCGGCGACCTGCGTGCGCTTGAGGCGCTGTTGCCACAGCTGGCCGCTGTCGACGGGGTCGAGCGCATCCGCATCTCCTACCTGCAACCGGCCGAGCTACGCCCCGACCTCATTGCCCGGATCGCCACCACCCCTGGCGTTGCCCCCTACTTCGACCTGTCGTTCCAACACGCGAGCCCGACCGTCTTGCGCCGCATGAAGCGCTTCGGGGGCACCGAACCGTTCCTGGACCTGCTGCGGCGGGCCCGCGAGCTTGCCCCCGACCTGGGCGCCCGCAGCAACGTGATCGTCGGGTTCCCCGGCGAGACCGAGGCCGACGTGGCCGAGCTCGAACGCTTCCTGTCCGAAGCGCGCCTGGACGCAGTCGGGGTCTTCGGTTACTCCGACGAGGAGGGCACCGACGCTCTGGGCTTCGACGACAAGGTTCACGCCGACGTCATCGCCGAGCGGGTCGACCGGCTGAGCTCGCTGACCCACGAGCTGTCCAGCCAGCGAGCCGAGGATCGCGTCGGCACCCGCATCGACGTCCTCATCGAGGACGTCGACGACGGTGAGGTCGTCGGTCGGGGCGCGCACCAGGGGCCCGAGGTCGACGGCAACGTGCGTCTGCTCGGAGCCGACGGCCTCGAGCGCGGCCAGTTCGTCAGCGCGTTCGTGATCGATTCCGAAGGCGTCGAACTCGTCGCCGAGCCGGTGGGCGAGCCATGGTGAGCGAGCCCCTGCACGACGCGTCGGCACCGGGCAGGCGCCGGCGCGGCGAGCCTGCGAGCATGGCGGCCCCGTTACCCGGGGCGGCCAAAGCGGCATTGTCGAAGACCGCGATGCCCAAGCTCACCGACGACCCGATCGGTGATCCGCCCAGCCAGGCCTCGGCGTGGAACATCGCCAACGCGCTCACCGTCTTCCGGCTCGTTCTCGTCCCGGTGTTCGTCGCCACCCTGTTCGCGCACGGCGGCCACCAGGACGCCTGGCGCGTCGTCGCTTGGGTGATCTTCGCCGTCGCGTGCGTGACCGACACCGTCGACGGCGATATTGCGCGCAAACGCGGACTCGTCACCGAGTTCGGCAAGCTGGCCGACCCCATCGCCGACAAGGCCCTTGTCGGCGCGGCATTGATCGGGCTTTCCGTGCTGAACGACCTGCCCTGGTGGGTGACGGTCGTCGTGCTGGTTCGCGAGGTCGGTGTGACGTTGCTGCGGTTCTGGGTGATCCGGCACGGTGTGATCCCGGCCAGTCGCGGCGGCAAGATCAAGACGCTGCTCCAGAACGTCGCCATCGGGCTGTTCGTGCTCCCGGCGTGGGGGTGGTTGCACCTGGTGGCGTGGGTGGTGATGACCGCGGCGATCGTCGTGGCCATCGCGACCGGCGTCGACTACGTCGCCCGTGCGCTCCGGCTGCGGCAGGCGTCCGCCACCTCGGCCTGACGTCCGCGCGGGAATCCTGCCTGGCAGTCCCACGTTGTGCAAGGTGAGCGACGCTTGCGCGAGCAGAGAGCAATGGTGCCATCGGCGCGGCCGAACGAAGTGAGGGCGGCCAGCGTGGTATGTCGTGTTCACGCAGCGTGTTCGCCGAGAGCAAACGCCGGTAGCGCCGTGGACGGTGGTGCGAGCGCCGCGGGTACGGTGAGGACGAGGTCAGCCAGCGGTACTAGATCCCGGAGGGGGTATCAACACATGCCCGTACTGCGCCAGGTCGTGGGTGACACGCTTCGCGGGATGCGGATGCGTCAGCGCCGGACTCTCCGGGAGGTCTCGGCCACCGCCCGGGTCAGCCTCGGCTACCTGTCCGAGGTCGAACGTGGACAGAAAGAGCCGTCGTCCGAACTGCTGGCGGCGATCTGCAGCGCACTCGACGTCGAACTGTCGGAGTTGTTCGCCGAGGTCAGCCAGATACTTCGCCGGGAGGAGAAGCTGCTCCTCGCCAACCGGGTCGCGCTGATCCCGGGCTCCGGATCAGGTCGCCTCACGCCCGCCCCGTCCGTCGACGCCGGTGCGTCGGCCGGCGTCCAGCCCCAGCCCCAGCCTCGCTCGGTCCGGGTCCGCGCCTTGCCGACGGTCGCCGCCTGAGCATCGCCGGCCGCTGCTGACTGGTTTGGACACGGCCCTCCCGATGAACTGGCGGGCCGGTTCGCTCTCGTCACCGTCTCTCGAGTCTCATGCGTCCCACCCGTCACAGGATGTCCGACCCGCCGTTCGACGTCCCGAAACCCCGGGTCCGACGGCGGTAATTTCGCGATTGTTCGCCCATCGTCGACCCAGACGGAGCCGTACGAGTCCCTTCCCGCGCTAGGAGGCCGCAGCCATGAGCAGTGCAGACGGTCCGCTGTTCGACACGCTGTTCCGCCCGACCGCCGTGATCTTGACGAACGCGTCGGCCGCACCCGTCCGGGTCCGGGGCACTCGTACACGCGCCGGCAACGCGATGAGCCGCACCCGGTCTGCGCTGCTGGCCGGAGCTGCCCACGCCGTCACCGTCAGCGGTACGAAGATCACCATGGCTCAGGTCGCGACCGCGGCGGGAGTAGCCAAGGCAACGCTTTACAACCACTTCCGCACCCGCGAGGCGGTGCTCGCCAGTCTCGTCCTGGACCAGGTCCAGCAGCTTGTGGACGCCCAGTCCGCCAAGCCGATCGAACTCGCGCTCATCGACTCCGCCACGGGGATCTCGAGCCACCCCGTGCTGCGCGGCCTGGCCACCGCGGAGCCCGCGGCGCTGGCCGCTCTCGGAGGTATCGACCAATCCGCGGCCGGCTGGCAGCTCGCCCACGACGCCGTCACCCGTGCTCTCGCGGCCGCCGGCCGCGACGGTGCAGACACCGTCACCCGATGGCTCGCCTCGTTCGTGCTCAGCCCCGCCGGCTCGGCCACGATCGCGGCCGATGTCGCGGTCCTGCTGGCTGGGCTGCCTCTCGTCGCTCCTGCGGCCACGGCACCCGACACGCTGTCGGCCTGAGCTCCGCCGCTACCGTCGTGCGAGTCGGTCGGCGTGTGTTCGGCCACGGCGAGCCCGACCCCTTCGACCGTATCCGGCAGACGATTGCCGCGATCGGCGACCAACGCAGTGCCGCGGCGGCGAACACGGGCGCTGCGCTGGTCAACCAGGCCCAGGTCGAACGCGCGTTGCGCGACCAGATGGCGCAGCTCGTCAGGGTTCGTGAGCAGATCACCGATGCCCTGGCAACGGCCGAACGGGCCGCGGCCGGCGCCCGGGCGGACGACGGCGAGTTGGCAGCCGCGCCCTACGAGCAGACTGCCGACGGTCTGCGCTCGGCACTTGACGTGGTGGGCGCATCCTTCGCCCAGCTCGACGGTCTGCACGACGTGTCGCAGACGAACATCCAGCAGGCGCGCGAGCTGGTGGCCGCCGCTCGCCGCACCCTCGACACCGCGTTGCGCGACCAGGTCAAGCTGTTGCTGCGTCTCGAGCGAGTGCACCGCGAACACCTGCTCGAGCAGGCGCGAGGGCGTCGAGCCCGACGCCGGCCGTGACTTCTACGTGGTGCGCACACGTCGGTGCCTGCCACCGAAGCGACAATGCCCGCCCGCTGGGGTCAGCCCGAACGGCCTGGGGTAGCCGGCTCGGCCTGGCATTCCGGGCACCAGTACGTGCCGCGAGCGCGGGGCGGCACACCCTGATCGGCCCGACGGATCGTTGCGCGGCATCGCAGGCACGGCTGACCACTGCGCTCGTAGACCCAGTGCTCCCGACCACGGGTGGTGTAGCCGGTCGTCGACTGCTCCGGGTGATCGCGATTCGTCCGCAACAGCCGGTGCGACGCCGTTACCAGCGCGAGTAGATCCGGCACCGCGCCGACCGGAGTCCAGGGATGTACACGCTCGATGAACAGCACCTCGCACTTGTACATGTTTCCGATGCCGGCGAGGTGCCGCTGGTCGAGCAGCGCCTCGCCGATGGCCCGGCCGGGCTCGCTCGCGAGATTGTCTGCGGCGAGCGCGCCGTCCCAATCCGCGCCGAGCAGGTCCGGACCGAGATGCCCGACGAGATCGTGCTCGCGGGCCCGGCTGACGATGTGCAGGTCGTGCACGCGGTAGCCCGTCGCGACCCAGTCGTCGTTGCCGACGAGGGCGCGGATCAGGTGATCGGGGTGCCGCCGCGGTCCCGGGCTCCCGGCGGCGGACAGGTACCAGGAGCCGTCCATGCGCAGGTGGCTGTGCAGCGTCAGGCCGTCGTCGAATCGGATGAGGAGGTGCTTTCCGCGCGCGAGCACGCCGGCGACGGTCTGCCCGCGCAGGTCAGCCGTGGCCAGCGCCGGAACCCGCATGTCGAACAGCGTGACCACGCGGCCGGCGAGCGCCTTGCCCAGGCGGTGAGCGGTGAGCCAGACGGTATCCCCTTCGGGCATTGTCAGCTTCGCAGCCGCAGACCGCGGGGCGTGGGGCGAAATCCTGCCGCCGTCAACGCGGTGCCGAGCGCGGACGCCACGACCGGGACGCCGTCGGCCCGCTCGACCTGGAGTCTGCCGAGCGCGCCGTCGCGCACAGCCAGGGCGAGGGCGTCAGCGGCGGGCTGGAGCACAGCCGTGTCGTCGGAGAACGAGAGCAGGGTGCGCCCGCCCCGCTCGACATAGAGCGCACAGACGCCGTCGACGAGGACGACGAGGGCGCCGGCCTTGCGTGCCGGCTGGTGGCCGCGTCCGCCGTCGGCGGATCGCGGTGCCTGCGGCCACGACAGCGCCGCGCCGTACGGGTTCGCCGGGTCGGTCGCGGCGAGCACCAGGGCCCGCGTGCCGGCGGTGTCGCGGGCGTCGAGCGGGCGTGCCTCGCTGCGCAACCGATCGACTGCTCCGGGTAGTGCGAACTGCGCGGCACCTAGGCCCTCGACGAAGTACCCGCGCCGGGCCCGACCGGACTCCTCGGCGGCCTTGAACACCGGATACACCGCGGCGAAACCGCCGACGATGCGTTCGCCGGCGACCGCGCCCCGGGTTACCAGGCCGTAGCGATCCAGCAGGACGTCAGCGGCGGCGAGCGCGCGGCGGGTCACGTCGCCATCGCGCCGCGGCAGGGCCGACCAGCGGCCACCCATTCCGTAGGGCGTGGGGCGCAGACCCGACGGCGCCGTGCCGGGGGTGAGCGACGCAAGCGGTGCGAACGAGGGTATGGCGCCTTGGCGGTCCGACCGGAGTGAGGGCGTGAGCCCGCTGTAGCGGCCGTAGCGGCCGCGCGGCGTCCGGGGCTTGCGCGAATGCGCGGTCCTGCCGCCTCGTCCGAGCAGCGCCCGCACAGGAGCGAGCGTGTCGTTGGTCAGCACCCCTGCCCAGACGAGCTCCCACACCGCCCGCAATACAGCGTCGTCGGTTTCGAAGGAGACTCCCCCGGCGATCGCGCGGTCGACGAGGGACTTGAAGAACAACGCCTCGTCGCCGGCCAACGCGTCGCGCAGGGCGCGGGTGAGGGGATCGTCGACGTCGTCGGGCGCCGGCAGCACGAGCGGTGCGATGTCGGCCGGAGCCAGGGCGACCCACCCGTCGTTGCCGGTGAGCGCACCGGCGCCGGCCCAGACGACCTCGCCGGCGAGGGTCAGCTCGTCCAACAACGCGGGGGAGTACCCGGCGACGCGGCTGGGCAGCACCAGAGTCTCCAAGGCGCTGGCCGGCAGTGCGACTCCGGCCAGTTGCTCGATTGCCCGCAGCAACCCGTCGGCGCCGCGGGGCGCCCCGGTGCCGAGACCCTGCCAGGCCAGGACGAAGCGGGCCAGGGCCTCGGGCGGTACCGGCTCGACCTCCTTGCGCAAGGCCGCCAGCGAGCGGCGCCGGATGGCCCGCAGGACCTCGGCGTCGCACCATTCGAGTGCGACGCCGCCCGGTCTGAACTCGCCCTGGACGAGCCGGCCGCTCGCACCGAGTCGCGCCAGCGTGCTCGAAACGACGGCGACGCCCAGCCCGAGGCGCTCGGCGACGTCCTGCGCGACGAACGGCCCGTGGGTCCGTGCGTAGCGTGCGACGAGATCGCCCACCGGATCACGCACCGGCTCGGTGAACGCCTCGGGTACGCCGACGGGCAGGGCCGCGCCGAGCGCATCACGCACGCGACCGGCATCCTCGATCGCCAGCCAGCGTTCCTGACCCGCGATCCGGACGCGGATGACTCGTCGCTGGTCCTCGAGTGTCGCGAGACCCTGTGGGGTAGCGCCGCGGGCGATGGCCTCGTCCGTGCGCAGGTCGCCGATTGCGCGGAGCAGGTCGTGCACGGAATCCGGGCCGCGGGCGTGCCTGTTCTCGGCCAGCCGGGTGATCTCCTGCTCTACCTGGGCGATGGCGTCGGGGTCGAGCAGTTCGCGCAGGTCCGTGGCGCCGAGTAATTCGGCGAGCAGCGCGGAGTCCAGGGACAGCGCTTGGGCCCGGCGCTCGGCCAGTGGTGCGTCCCCGTCGTAGAGGAACATGCCCACGTACCCGAACAGCAGCGACCGGGCGAACGGGGACGCCGAGGGTGTCTCGACCTCGATGAGTTTGACCGTGCGCCCGGCGAGGTCGCGCATGATGCCGACGAGACCGGGCAGGTCGAAGACGTCCTGTAGGCATTCGCGCATGGCCTCCAGAACCACGGGGAAATCGCCGTACTCGCTCGCCACCTGCAGCAATTGGTTGGCGCGTTGGCGTTGCTGCCACAACGGGGTGCGGCGTCGCGGGTCTCGGCGGGGCAGGAGCAGCGACCGGGCCGCGCATTCACGGAACCGCGATGCGAACAGCGCGGAGTTGCCGACTTCGCCTGTGACCGTGGCCTCGATCTCGTCGGCCTCGAAGACCGCGATATCCCCGCCGGGTGGTTCCGCGTCGGTGTCAGGTAGGCGCAGCACGATGCCGTCGTCGGAGTGCATCGACGACACCTCCAGGCCATACCGCTCGCGCAGCCGGGCGGTGATGGCCAGCGCCCACGGTGCGTTGACCGGTGCCCCGAACGGCGAGTGGATCACCAGGCGCCAGTCGCCCAGCTCGTCGCGGAACCGCTCGACGAGGATCGTCCGGTCGTCGGGGAGATGGTGGGTGGCCTCGCGTTGGTCGTCGAGGTACGCCAGCAGGTTCGCCGTGCCCCATTCGTCCAGCCCAGCGGCCTGCGCCCGAGCTGCGGCGTGCTCGGGTGTGGATGCCGCGAGCTCGCGCAGGAATGCGCCCAGCGCTCGCCCGAGCTCGACCGGGCGGCCGGGGGAGTCACCCTTCCAGAACGGCATCTTGCCGATCTCGCCGGGCGCTGGAGTCACCAGGACCCGGTCATGGGTGATGTCCGCTATGCGCCACGAGGACGATCCGAGTAGGAATACGTCGCCGACGCGGGACTCGTAGACCATCTCCTCGTCGAGCTCACCCACCCGGCGACCGGGCCCGTCGGCGCCGGCGAGGAAGACCCCGAACAGGCCGCGGTCCGGGATGGTGCCGCCGCTGGTGACCGCCAGATGCTGTGCGCCGCGCCGGCCGGTCAGCTCGCCGGTGACGCGGTCCCAGACGATGCGCGGACGCAGCTCGGCGAACGCATCGGAGGGGTACCGCCCGGCCAGCATGTCCAGGACGGCTTCGAGCGCCGAGCGCGGCAGCCCGGCGAACGGTGCCGCCCGCCGCACCAGGTCCTCGACCTCGTCGACCGTGACGGTGTCCAAAGCGACCATGGCCACGACCTGCTGGGCGAGGACGTCGAGCGGGTTGCGCGGGTAGCGCATGGCCTCGATCGCACCGTCGCGCATGCGTTCGGCCACCACTGCGCATTCGACGAGGTCACCGCGGAACTTCGGGAAGATCACGCCCCGCGAGACTGCGCCGACCTGGTGCCCGGCTCGCCCGACCCGCTGCAGGCCGGCGGCGACCGAGGGCGGGGACTCGACCTGGACGACGAGGTCGACGGCGCCCATGTCGATGCCGAGTTCGAGCGAGGACGTGGCAACCACTGCGGGCAGCACGCCGGCCTTGAGTTCCTCCTCCACGATCGCGCGCTGCTCGCGCGAGACCGAGCCGTGGTGCGCGCGGGCGACGATGATGTCGCCGGCTGGATGCCCCGACCCAGCCTGAGCCATCAGCTCGGCCGGCGAGACATTCGATTCTCGCCGAGCGACTGCTCGTTCGGACGCGAGCTCGTTCAGTCGTGCGGTCAGGCGCTCGGCCAGCCGCCGGGAATTGGCGAAGACGATCGTCGAGCGGTGACTTTGCACGAGATCGAGCACCCGCTCCTCGACGTGCGGCCAGATCGACGCGCGGCGTTGGGCGCCGGCCGCAGCGCCGGTCAGATCGTCGGTGGGCTCGCCGATCGAGGACATGTCTTCGACCGGAACCACGACCTGTAGCTCCACCGATTTCTGCGACTTCGGCTGGACGACGGTGACAGCGCGGCCACCGCCGAGGAACGTAGCCACCTCATCGACGGGGCGGACCGTCGCCGACAGCCCGATCCGCTGGGCCGGTGCCTTGAGCAGGCCGTCGAGCCGCTCCAACGACACGGCGAGATGCGCGCCGCGCTTGGTCGAGCAGACGGCGTGGACCTCGTCGACGATCACCGTGTCGACGCCCCGCAGCGACTCCCGGGCGGCCGAGGTCAGCAGCAGGAACAGCGATTCGGGAGTGGTGATCAGGATGTCGGGCGGGCGCCGGGCGAACAGGCGGCGCTCGTCGGCGGGGGTGTCGCCAGAACGCATCGCCACGGTGATGTCGGGTTCGGGCAGGCCGAGGCGGGCCGCCGCCTGCCTGATGCCGGCCAGCGGGCCGCGCAGGTTGCGCTCGACGTCGACCGCGAGCGCCTTCAACGGGCTGACGTAGAGGACCCGGCAGCGACGCTTCGGGTCCTCGGGCACCGGCAAGGACGCCAGCCGATCGAGTGCGGACAGGAATGCGGCGAGGGTCTTGCCCGAACCGGTCGGCGCTACGACCAGGGTGCTGTCGCCACGGGCCACGGCGTCCCACGCACCCTGCTGGGCGGCCGTGGGCGCGGCGAAGGCGCCGTCGAGCCAGGCCTGGGTTGCGGGCGAGAACCGGTGCACGCACACGAGTCTGCTCGCCGCCACCGACACGAGTCGCGGGCCGACTACCCCAGCAGGGATTCTCCGGGGCCGTGGCCCGGCTCGTCCGGGTGTGCCGAGGCCTCCCGGAAGGCGCGCTGCAGCGTGCGCAGGCCGTCGCGCAGCGGCGCCCGGTGCGGGCCCAGGTTCTCGAGGGACGCCGCGAGCAGGCCGGCCAATGCTTCGATGAGCCCACGCGCTTCGTCCATATCGATGTCAGGCTCGTCGCCGGGTGAGAGGCCGAGCTTCTCGGCCGACGCGCTCATCAGCATCACCGCAGCGCGGCTGATCACGTCGATCGAGGAGATCGTCGCGAGCTCACGCACCGGCAGCTCAAGAGTCTCGAAGCCGTGCGCCGGCAACGGGATCGCGTCTCGGGGATGATCTCGAGAAGCGCTACCGGGACGATCGTCTCGCCGAACGCCTGGAACAACGTCCTGCGTAGCGGTGTTCTTTGAGCGCGCGCGGTTTGGGTTGGTCTCGGCCACGCTGATACCCTGTCATCGCGACCAGCCCCTGCCATCAGTGGGGGTGTGCAAGCGGAAGCCCATAGCCTCCCACCCGAGCCGTCAGAACCTGTCGACGCGCCGGGTCCGGTCCACGATGCGTCGGCCTCGGCCGGCACGTCGAGCGACGCCCTCGTGGCGTCCTGGACCGGTCGGCAGTTCGTGGCCCCGTGCGCACTCGCGCAGCGGGGCCTTTCGTTCGTTCGGACTCCCACCGCACGCTCCATTCGAAAACGACGACCGACCGTAGGAGGTCCCATCAGTTCCGAACCAAGGATCAACGACCGGATCCGTGTCCCCGAAGTGCGACTCGTCGGGCCCGAGGGGGAGCAGGTCGGCATCGTGCCGATCGGCAAGGCCCTCGAACTCGCAGCCGAGTCCGACCTGGATCTCGTCGAGGTCGCTCCGATGGCGCGTCCGCCCGTCTGCAAGCTCATGGATTACGGCAAGTTCAAATACGAGAGCGCGCAGAAGGCACGTGAGGCCCGGCGCAACCAGGCCCTTACCGTAATAAAAGAGATGAAGCTGCGTCCCAAGATCGATTCGCACGACTACGAGACCAAGAAGGGTCACGTCGAGCGGTTCCTCAAGGCCGGCGACAAGGTCAAGGTCACGATCATGTTCCGTGGCCGCGAGCAGTCCCGGCCCGAATTAGGTTTCCGGCTGCTGCAGCGTCTTGCCGAGGACATCACCGAGCTCGGATTCGTCGAGTCCTCACCCAAGCAGGACGGCCGCAACATGGTGATGGTCGTCGCGCCGCACCGCTCGTCCAAGCCGACCCGTATCGGTCGTCCGACCGAAACGGCGGCAGACGCCGCCAACACGCCCGAATAGCACGTCCAGACCACCAGAAGGACCGAAAATGCCCAAGAACAAGACGCACAGCGGGATCAAGAAGCGCGTGAAGGTCACCTCGCGCGGCAAGTTGCTCAGCGCGCGCGCCAACATGCAGCACAAGTTCGAGGCCAAGTCCTCGCGGCACAAGCGCCGGCTGTCCGGCACGAGCGCCGTGTCCGACGCCGACGCGCCCCGGGTGCGCAAGATGCTCGGCATCTGAGCCGAATCTCTCTCACCTGAACCCTTCGCGTCCGCTCTCGAGTCGGACGCCCGAACGCAAGGAACCCAACAGTGGCACGCGTCAAGCGGGCAGTGAATGCCCATAAGAAGCGCCGTAGCACTCTCGAGGCGGCCAGCGGTTACCGCGGCCAGCGCTCGCGGCTATACCGCAAGGCCAAGGAGCAGCTGCTCCACTCCGCGACCTATCAGTACCGCGACCGCAAACAGCGCAAGGGCGATTTCCGCCAGCTGTGGATCACCCGGATCAACGCCGCGGCCCGCGCGAACGACATGACCTATAACCGCTTCATCCAGGGCCTGCGGCTCGCCGGTGTCGAGGCCGACCGCAAGGTGCTGGCCGACCTCGCCGTCAACGACCCGGCCGCGTTCACCGCACTTGTCGAGGTCGCTCGTGCGGCGGTCCAGGCCGAGGGCATCGGCGGCGCCGCCGCTCAGTCGCCGGCTGCCTAGCCCTGCTCTCCGACACCAACGCCCGGCTCGCGGCGGCCCAGCGACTGACCAGTCGCAAGGGACGCCGCGTGGCCGGGCGGTTCCTCGCTGAGGGCGCACCGGCGGTTTCCGAGGCGTTGCGCACGCCCGATGCCGTCACGGAGCTGTTCGTGACCCCGGCGACCGTGCTGCGCCACCCCGACCTCGTCGGTACCGCGCACTCGGCCGGGATCCCGGTCTCCGAGATCTCGCCGAAGGCAGCCGCGGCCTTGAGCGAAACGGTGACTCCGCAGGGGCTCGTGGCAACCTGCGGTCTGCTGGACGTCGCCCTGACCACCGCCCTCGACCGGCGTCCCAGCCTGATCGTCGCCGTCGTCGACGTCCAGGACCCGGGCAACGCCGGGACGATCGTGCGCACGGCCGACGCCGCCGGGGCCGGCGCTGTCGTGTTCGCCGGCGAGTCGGTGGATCCGTACAACGGCAAGGCCGTGCGCGCCGGCGCGGGCAGCGTGTTCCACCTCGACCTGGTCGCCGGGCATCCCACGGTTGATCTGATTGCCGCCGCCCGGGCTGCGGGATACCAGGTGCTAGCGGCGACCGGTGCCGGAACGGCCCTGCTCGATCAGTGCGATCTGCGTCCACCGACGATGTGGCTGTTCGGCAATGAGGCGCAGGGGCTGGCGCCGCACGCCGTGCAGCAGGCTGACCACACCGTCCGCGTCCCCATCTATGGCCGCGCCGAGAGCCTCAACCTCGCGGCCGCGGCCGCGGTCTGCCTCTATGCGAGCGCCCACGCCCAGCATCGGGCATCGCCCGGGGTGTCGAGAGATCGCGACTAGCGCCGAGCCGGCCCGCTCGACGCCTGACTCAGTCGATCAGCTTGCGCAGGATGCGGGCGAGTTCGGTGCGGTCCTTGGCGCTGAGGCCGGCGAAGATCTGCTCGGCTTGCTCGCGCCGAGCATCGCGGAAGGCGTCGTGCGTCCGACGGCCCTCGTCGGTGACCTCGACCAGCGTCGCGCGGCGATCCCCTGAATCCGGACGGCGCCCGACGAGTCCGCGTTCCTCGAGCGCGTCCACGACCTCTGTCGTCGAGCGGGGGGCGATGCGCAGGTACTCGGACAGCTCGCGCAGCCGCATGTTCCCATGCCGGACGAGCGTGCCCAAGGCGCGCGCCTGCGAGGGCAGGATCTCGTGAGCGCCGAGGGTGTGCCGCGATTGCCGGCGCAGCCGTGCAGCCACCGACCAGAACGCGTCCGCCAGGGACTCCTCGTCGGGTGCGGTCACGGGAACAGACTAGCAACGACCGCCGTTCAGCCTCACAATGAGGTAACCTCAGTAGCTCGGCGAAAGAAGGACCCTGCATGGACCGCCCCACCAACTCCCGGCCCCGAGGCCAGCACGACAAACCCACCGCCGCCGAAAGGGCGCAGGCCCGCGAGGTCTCGCTGCGGCGTATCGGCGCGCTCTTTCGCCCCTACCGTTGGCCGCTGGCCGTCGTCACCGCGATCATCGCCTTGTCCGCCGTCGTCGGCATGGCGTCACCGTTCCTGCTCCGCGCGGTGATCGACACCGCCCTGCCGCGACGCAACGTCACCCTGCTCGTCTGGCTCGCCGTCGGCATGGTCGCGGTCGCCGCCGTGACCGCCGCGCTCGGCGTCGTCCAGACCTGGATCAGCACAAAGGTCGGGCAGCAGGTCATGCACACCCTGCGAACCGGCGTCTTTGGCCATCTGCAGCGCCAGTCGCTGGCGTTCTTCACCCGCACTCGCACCGGCGAGGTGCAGTCCCGGATCACCAACGACATCGGCGGCATGCAGTCGGTGGTCACGTCCACGGCGACGTCCATCGCCTCGAACCTGACGACCGTCGTCGCGACCGCTGTCGCGATGGCCGCGCTGTCCTGGCGGCTGTCGTTGATCTCTCTTGTCGTCATGCCGCCTGCGGTGTTGTTGACCCGCCGGGTCGCCCACATGCGCCGCGAGATCACCGCGCAGCGACAGGCTGAGCTCGCCGACCTCAACGTGACGATCGACGAAGGCCTGTCCATCAGCGGCGTTCAGCTCGCCAAGACGATGGGCACCGCGCCGACGCTGATCGAAAGATTCACCGCGTCGTCAGCGCGACTGATCGATCTCGAACTTCGCTCCGAGCTCGCGGGGCGGTGGCGGATGGCGTCGATGAGCATCATCTTCGCCGCGATCCCGGCGATCATCTACCTCGGCGCCGGACTGCCGAGCACTGCGGGCTCGATGAGCATCGGCACCATCGTCGCGTTCACTGCCCTGCAGTCGAACCTGTTCCGCCCGCTGATGGGTCTGCTGAACGTGGGTGTCACGCTCACCAGTTCGCTGGCTCTGTTCGCACGGATCTTCGAGTACCTGGACCTGCCGGTCGACGTCGATGACCCGGCCCAGCCGGTGGCCGTCGATCCCGCCCGTGCCCGCGGTCACGTCCGCCTGGAAGGCGTGACCTTCAGCTACCCGGGCAGTGACGTCGCGGCGGTCGCCGGAGTCGATCTGGACGTGCCCGCCGGTACGACGCTGGCTCTCGTCGGTGAGACCGGGTCGGGCAAGAGCACGCTCGCCGCCCTCACCGCCCGGTTGTACGACCCCACCGGCGGCCGCATCACCATCGACGGTGTCGACCTGCGCGACATGCGCCTCGCGGACGTCGCCACGCTCGTCGGCGTCGTCAGTCAGGACACCTACCTGCTCCACGCCACCGTGCGGGAGAATCTGCGATACGCCAAGCAGGACGCGACCGACGCAGAGATCGAGGCCGCCACCCGTGCTGCGCAGATCCACGAGTTGATCGACGGCCTGCCCGAGGGCTACGACACGATGGTCGGCTCGCGCGGGCATCGATTCTCCGGCGGCGAGAAGCAGCGGATCGCGATCGCGCGCACCCTGCTGCGCAACCCGCGCGTCCTGGTCCTGGACGAGGCCACCAGCGCGCTGGACAACCAGACCGAGCACGCGGTGCAACGCGCGTTCGACGAGTTGGCGCACGGGCGCACGACGATCACGATCGCGCACCGGCTCTCGACGGTGCGCGACGCCGATCAGATTGCCGTCGTCGACCAGGGGCGCATCGTCGAGCAGGGCCGCCACCACGCGCTGCTCGAGCGCGCCGGCCGGTACGCAGCACTGAGCGCCTGAGCCCGGCCCGCTGGGCCAAATCACGGCCGCGCGAGCTCAGCTGCGTCGCCGGGCCGACGCAATCACCGAGCGCGGCTCGATAGGCTGGTGCCATGTCCGCGTCGACGCAGCCGACCGTCCGGCCCGGGATGTTTCCCGCGCGGCTGGCGGCCGCCACTTCTCCGCGCGACTGAGCGGCTCTCGTCGCGTGTCCCTGCCGGACCGGGCGGTACTGCCCGCCGACGACGAAAGTGTGATCCACGCATGCCGTCAGATTCGTTCGATCCGGTCGAGGTCGCGACCCTGCAGCCCGAGGCGATCGAGGCCGATGTCGTCGCAGCCCTCGCCGCGTTCGCCGCCGCGACGACGCTCGAGGAGTTGAAGAGCGCCGGGCTCGCCCACGACGGCGATCGCTCACCACTCGCCCTGGCCAACCGCGAGATCGGTGCTCTCCCGCCGGCCGCGCGGGCCGCCGCGGGCAAGCGCATCGGCCCCGCCCGCCAGGCAGTAAAAATGGCCCTCGCCGCCCGGCAGATCGAGCTCGAGGCTGAGCGCGACGCCCGCGCGCTCGTCGAGGAATCCGTCGACGTCACCGTGCCCACCGACCGCACGCTGACCGGCGCCCGGCACCCGCTCACGACCGTCCAGGAACGAATCAGCGACGACTTCGTCGCCATGGGTTGGGAGGTCGCCGAGGGTCCCGAGGTCGAAGGCGCCTGGTTCAACTTCGACGCGCTGAACACACCGGCCGAGCACCCGTCCCGCGAGCTCACCGACACCTTCTACGTCGGCTCGCCCGACTCGGGCGTCGTCCTGCGTACCCAGACGTCGCCCGTCCAGATCCGCACGATGCTTGAACGGCAGCCCCCGATCTACATCGTCTGCCCCGGCAAGACGTTCCGCACCGACGAATTGGACGCCACTCACACGCCCGTCTTTCACCAGATCGAGGGGTTGGCCGTCGACGAGGGTCTGACCATGGCGCATCTGAAGGGCACCCTCGACCACATGGCCGAGTCGATCTTCGGCGCGGGCATCGTGACCCGGTTGCGGCCGCACTACTTCCCGTTCACCGAGCCGAGCGCCGAGATGGACCTCGTCTGCTTCGTGTGCCGTGGCGCCTCGGTGGGCAAGCCCGACCGGCCCTGCCGCACCTGCAACAGCGAAGGCTGGATCGAGTGGGGTGGGTGCGGCATGGTCAATCCGCGGGTACTCGTGGCCTGCGGCATCGACCCGGAGCACTACAGCGGCTTCGCGTTCGGCATGGGCATCGAGCGCACCCTGATGTTCCGCAGCGGGGCCGGCGACATGCACGACATCGTCGAAGGCGACGTCCGCTTCACCGCCGCGTTCGGAGTGGAGGCATGAAGGCGCCGATCAGCTGGCTCGCCGAACACGTTGAGCTTCCTGCGGGCATCACGCCGCGGCAGCTGGCCGACGCGCTCATCCGCACCGGTACGGAGGTCGAGGGCGTGGAGTCCGGCGGCGATTCGCTGGCCGGGCCGATCGTGGTCGGCCGGGTGCTGTCCTTCGACGCCGAGCCGCAGAAGAACGGCAAGACGATCCGCTGGTGTCAGGTCGACCTCGGCCCGGACAATGCGGTGGACGGCAGCCCGCGCGGCATCGTCTGCGGCGCAGACAATTTCGCGCCGGACGACCTTGTCGTCGTCTCGCTGCCCGGGGCGGTGCTGCCGGGCGGCTTCACCATCTCGGCCCGCAAGACCTACGGCCACATCTCCGACGGCATGATCTGCTCGGCCCGCGAACTGGGCATCGGCGAAGCACACAGCGGGATCCTCGTCCTGCCTCCTGGAATGGCGAAGCCCGGCGACGACCCGCTGGAACTGCTCGGGCTGCGGGACGCCGTACTGGACGTCGCCGTGACCACCGACCGGGGCTACTGCCTGTCGATTCGCGGTCTCGCCCGGGAGGCTGCGGCCGCGCTCGGAACCGACTTCCGCGACGTCACCGTCGACCTGCCCGAAGCCGACGGCGCCGCCTACGACGTCCACATCGACGACCCGTCGGGATGCGACCGGTTCTCCGCCCGCGTGGTCACCGGTCTCGACCCGACGGCCCCGACGCCGGACTGGATGGCGCGACGACTGCGCCAGAGCGGCATCCGGTCGATCTCACTGGCCGTCGACGCCACGAACTACGTCATGCTCGAGACCGGCCAACCGCTGCACGCCTTCGACCGCGCCAAGCTCACCGGTTCGCTCAGCGTGCGCCGGGCAAAAGCCGGCGAGAAGATCACAACGCTCGACGACCGCGTCCGCACGCTTGATCCCGAGGACATGGTGGTCGCCGATGACACCGGCGCGGTCGCCCTCGCCGGCGTCATGGGCAGCGCCTCGACCGAGATCGGCGACACCACAACAGACGTGGTCCTCGAGGCCGCGCACTGGATCCCGTCGGTGGTGGCCCGCACCGTGCGGCGCCATCACCTGCCGAGCGAGGCCGCGAAACGCTTCGAACGCGGCGTCGACCCCGATATCGCCGGCACGGCGCTGGCCCGCTGCGTGGATCTGCTCGTTACCTACGGGGGGGCCCGAACGTTCGACGGTTACACGGTGGTCGGCGAGCCGGTCGCTCCGCCCCGCATCGCCATGTCCACTCTGCGGCCCGGACAGGTCGCCGGCATGTCCATCCCGCGCGAGGATGTCGTCGCCCACCTCGAGGCGGTCGGCTGCACCGTCGAAGGTGACAGCGATGACTTGCAGGTACGTCCCCCCTCGTGGCGCCCGGATCTCCTCGCACAGGCCGACCTGATCGAAGAGGTCGTCCGTCTCGCCGGCTACGACAGGCTGCCGTCCGTGCTGCCGAAGGCCCCGGCAGGCCGCGGGCTCAGCGGCCGTCAGCAGCTCCGGCGCGCGGTCACCCGCGCGGTGGCGGCTGCCGGCTTCACCGAGGTGCTGGCCTCCCCGTTCGTCTCGCCGACCGTCCACGACGCGTTCGGTCTGGCGCCGGACGACTCGCGCCGCCGAGCGCTGCGCCTGGTCAATCCGCTCTCGGAGGACGAGCCCGAATTGCGGACGTCGCTGTTACCGGGCCTGCTGCGCGTGGCGTCGCGCAATCTCGGCCGGGGAGTCCGCGATCTCGCGATCTTCGAGGCCGGCCTCGTGTTCGTGCCCCGTGCAGCCGCGACTCCGCCGAGGCTGCCTGGCGTTGCCGCCCGGCCGTCGGACGAGGAGATCGCGGCGCTCGATGCTGCCCTGCCCGATCAGCCGGAACATCTCGCCGCGGTGCTGTTCGGCCACGCCGAGTTCCGCGGCTGGTGGGGTGCCGGGCGCCTCGCCGACTGGTCCGACGCGATCGAGTTCGCCCGGGTCGCCGCCCGCGCGGCCCGGGTAGACCTGACCGCACGCGCCGCCGACAGGCCGCCGTGGCATCCGGGGCGGTGTGCGGAACTCCTGCTCGACGACACCGCCATCGGCTACGCAGGAGAGCTGCATCCAGGCGTCGTGTCGAGGCTGGGTCTGCCCGAACGCACGTGCGCCGTCGAACTCGTCCTGGACGCCTTTCCCGTTCCCGCGCCCGCGCGGGCTCCGCAGATCTCGGTCTATCCGCCCGTTCTGCTCGACGTCGCCCTGGTGATCGGCAGGAACGTCCCCGCGGCCGACGTCCAGCAGACGCTGGAGCATGCCGCTGGACCGTTGCTCGAGTCCATCCGGCTGTTCTCGGTGTACTCGGACGTTGAACGGCTGGGTGTCGACGTGCGATCGGTGACGTTCGCCCTGCGATTCCGGGCGCCCGATCGCACGCTGACCATCGGCGAGGCCACGACCGCGCGCGACGCGGCAGTGGCCGCCGCGGTCGGCCGACACGGCGCCCGGCTCAGATGACCCGCACCTGACTCACCAGCCGGGCATCGTCGGGACGGAGCGCCCTTTGAACCAGGACGGGTAGCCACTGGGCTCGGCCAGCGACGGATGTCGGCACCGCTCGCCGACGAGCCCGTCACCCACGGAGCACTGTCGCACCGCGGCCCGGTGGTGTATGAAGTTGCGTCATCCTGCATAATCCTGCACATGGGAGTTCGCACTGCGATCGCAGGGGCCAGCGGTTACGCCGGCGGGGAGTTGCTGCGTCTCGTGGCGGCTCATCCCGACCTCGAAGTCACGGCGGTCACCGCTCGCGGCAACGCCGGCCAGCAGGTCGGCGCCGTCCACCCGAATCTGCGCTCGGTCGCCGAACTCGTCTTCGGCGACACCAGCACCGCCGCGCTGGCAAGCGCTGACCTCGTCTTTCTCGCCCTGCCGCACGGAGCCTCGGCGGTCCTTGCCGCCGAACTACCCGACAGCGTGAAGATCGTCGATCTCGGGTCAGACCATCGTCTCACCGATCCTGCCGCTCACGAGCGGTACTACGGCGGCGATTTCCACCCGGCCTGGACGTACGGACTGCCCGAGCTGCCCGGCCAACGTGGCGAGATCGCCAGCGCTCGACGCGTCGCGAACACCGGTTGCCACGCCGTCGCGTCGGTTCTCGCGATCGCGCCACTGGTCACCGCCGGCGTCGCCGCCGCCGACGACGTGGTCGTGACGTCGGCCAGCGGGACGTCCGGCGCGGGCAAGGCGGCCATGGTCCACCTGCTCGGCAGCGAGGTCATGGGCGACCTCAGCGCCTACAAGGTCGGGGCGCACCGGCATACGCCGGAGGTCAAGCAGGCCACCGGCGTCACCACGCTCACCTTCACCCCGACGCTCGCGCCGATGCCACGCGGCATCCTCGCCACAGTCGCTCTCAAGCCGACGGGCACCCCGTCGGCCGACGACGTCCGCAGGGTGCTGGCGCAGGCCTACGCCGACGAACCTTTCGTCCGTCTGCTCCCCGCTGGGCAGCAACCACGCACGGCGATGACCGCCGGTTCGAACAGCGCACACCTGCAGGCCGTCCTCGATCAGGATTCCGGGCGGATCATTGTCACCTGTGCGATCGACAACCTCGGCAAGGGCGCCGCCGGCCAGGCCCTGCAGAACGCGAACCTCATGCTCGGACTCGCCGAGACCGCCGGTCTGACCACGGACGGGGTCTCTCCATGAGCGTCACCGCGGCCAAGGGCTTCCGGGCCGCAGGCGTGGCCGCCGGCCTCAAGACATCAGGTCTGCCGGACGTCGCGCTGGTCCTCAACGACGGCCCCAGCACGACAGCGGCCGCGGTATTCACGAATAACCGCGTCAAGGCCGCACCGGTCGTCTGGTCGCAGCAGGTCGTGTCCGACGGGCGAGTGCAGGCCGTCCTGCTCAACTCCGGCGGCGCAAATGCGTGCACCGGCCCCGACGGCTTCGCCGACACTCATCGCAGCGCCGAACACGTCGCCGTTGTGCTCGGCATCAACGCGGCCGACGTGGCGGTCTGTTCCACCGGCCTGATCGGCGACCGACTGCCGATGCCGCTGCTGATCGAGGGCATCGACGCGGCCGCCGGTCAGCTCAGCGCCGCCGGTGGTCACGCCGCCGCCGAAGCCATCCGCACCACCGACAGCCGCCCGAAGCAGGCCGTCACGGGCGGCAACGGGTTCACGGTCGGCGGGATGGCCAAGGGCGCCGGCATGCTCGCCCCGGGGCTCGCCACGATGCTCTGCGTGGTCACGACAGACGCGGTCACCGACGCCGACTCCCTGCACGCAGCGCTCAGCGCAGCCACTCGCGTCACCTTCGACCGGGTCGACGCCGACGGCTGCATGTCCACGAACGACACGGTGCTGCTCATGTCGAGTGGGGCCTCCGGCGTGACCCCCGAGCGCGACGAACTCGCGGCGGCTGTCCGCACCGTGTGTACCGACCTCTGCGCCCAGCTGATCCACGACGCAGAAGGCGCGACCAAGGAGGTCCGGATCGAGGTCGTCCGCGCCGCGAGTGAGGATGATGCTGTGGAGGTCGGCCGGTCCGTCGCGCGCAACAATCTGCTCAAGTGCGCGCTATTCGGCGACGACCCGAACTGGGGTCGCGTCCTGGCTGCGGTCGGCACCACGAACGCCGCGTACGAGGCCGACGAGGTGGACGTCGCGATGAACGGCGTCCAGCTCTGCCGGGCCGGGGCCGCCGGGGAAGACCGTTCCCTGGTCGACCTTTCCGGGCGCGACGTCCACATCCTCGTCGACCTGCACGCCGGCGAGCAGACCGCGACGATCTGGACCAACGACCTGTCGCACGCGTACGTCGAAGAGAATTCGGCCTACTCCACATGAGCGAAAGACCCATGATGACCAGAGACATGGACCGCGCCGTATTCCAGGCGGCGACCCTCGTGGACGCACTGCCGTGGCTGGCGCGCTTCCACGACAAGATCATCGTGGTCAAGTACGGCGGCAATGCCATGACCAGCCCCGAACTGCAGGCCGCGTTCGCCGAGGACGTCATGTTCCTGCGCTACGCGGGCCTGAAGCCGGTGATCGTGCACGGCGGCGGTCCCCAGATCACCGAGCACCTGAATCTGCTCGGTATCGCGTCGGAGTTCCGCGGCGGCCTGCGGGTCACGACCCCCGAGACGGTCAAGATCGTGCGCATGGTGCTGACCGGGCACGTGAACGCCGAAATCGTCAACATGCTCAACGATCACGGCACGTTCGCGATCGGGCTGTCCGGTGAGGACGCCAGCCTGCTGACCGCCGAGCGTCGCGGTGCGATCGTCGACGGTGAGACGGTCGACATCGGCCAAGTCGGCGACGTCGTTGCCGTCGACCCTTCCGCGATCTACGCCCTCATCGAAGCCGGTCGGATTCCCGTCATCGCCACGGTGGCCCGCGGCCTGGACGGCCTGACCTACAACGTCAACGCCGACACCGCAGCCGCCGCCATCGCGGTGGGCCTCGACGCCGAGAAGCTCATCATCCTGACCGACGTCGAAGGCCTCTACGCAGACTGGCCGCGGAGCACCGAGGTCGTGAGCCAGATCGACGCAGAGCAACTCGCCGAACTGCTGCCCAGCCTGGCCAGCGGCATGGTCCCGAAAATGGAGGCGTGCGTGCGAGCCGTCGAGGGTGGCGTCCCGCGAGCTCACGTGCTCGACGGACGCGTCGAGCACGCACTGCTTCTCGAGATCTTCACCAGCCAGGGCATCGGCACCATGGTCGTGCCGCGAAAGGACGCCGCGCAGTGATTCCAGACATGAGCGTCCGGTGGAACACCGTGATGATGGACAACTACGGCACGCCCGCGGTCGCGCTCGATCACGGCGCCGGCGTCCGGGTCTGGAGCACCACAGGCGAGGAGTTCCTCGACTTTGTCGGGGGAATCGCGGTGTCGTCGTTGGGCCACGCGCACCCGGCGATCGTCGCTGCCGTAAGCGAGCAGGTCGGGCGGCTCGCGCACACATCCAACCTGGCGATGCACGAGCCGGGGGTCCGGCTGGCCGAGAAGCTCGTCGCGCTGCTCGGTGTGCCCGCCCGCGTCTTCTTCGCCAACAGCGGCGCCGAGGCGAACGAGTGTGCGCTGAAGCTGGCTCGGCTGCACGGTCGGGTCGACGGCCGTACCGAGATCGTGTCCTGCCACAACAGCTTCCACGGCCGCACGATCGGCGCCCTCGCCGTCACCGGCAACGCCGCGAAACGTCAGCCGTTCGAACCGCTCCCGGGGCCGGTGACGTTCGTCCGCTTCGGCGACGTCGACGCCCTGCGCAACGCCGTCGACGAGCGGACCTCAGCGGTCATCGTCGAGCCGACGCTGGGCGAGGGCGGGGTCGTTCCGGCCCCGCCCGGTTTCCTCGCCGACGTTCGGGCGCTCTGTGACAGCACCGGCGCGCTCATGATCGTCGACGAGGTGCAAAGTGGCATCGGGCGCACCGGGCACTGGTTTGCCAGCCAGGCCGAAGGCGTCCGTCCCGACGTCATCACGCTGGCCAAGGGCCTCGGCGGCGGGATGCCGATCGGGGCCTGCATCGGCACAGGCGCGGCCGGTGCGTTGTTCGCGCCGGGCGATCACGGCAGCACTTTCGGCGGTAACCCCGTCTCCTGCGCAGCGGCCCTCGCTGTCATCGCCACGATCGACGAGGATCACCTGCTCGATCACGTCAAAGCCGTCGGGGAGCATCTGGCCTCCAGCGTGGCGGCGATCGCGAGTCCGCTCGTTCGCGATGTCCGGGGCGCCGGTCTGTGGCGAGGCGTGGTGCTCACCGGCGCGGTGGCCGGCCAGGTCGAGGCCGCGGCCGCCACCCATGGCCTGCTGGTCAACGCGGTGAAGCCCGACGTCCTGCGGCTTGCGCCGCCGCTGATCGTCACGATGGCCGAGGTCGACGAAGCCGTGGACAAACTTGCCGACGCCCTGGCCGAGGTCTCGACGCGAACCGATGCCTAGACACTTCCTGCGCGACGACGACCTCAGCCCTCACGAGCTGCTCGAGGTCCTCGATCTCGCCGACCGCATGAAGTCCGATCGGCATCGCCACCGTCCGCTCATCGGTCCGAGGTCGGTGGCCCTCATCTTCGACAAGCCGACGCTGCGTACCCAACTGTCCTTCTCCGTCGGCGTCGCCGAGCTCGGCGGCCAACCGATTCTCGTCGACGGCCGGCTCGCTGGCATCGGCGTGCGCGAATCCATCGCGGACACCACCCGGGTGTTGTCCCGCCAGGTCGCTGCGATCGTGTGGCGCACCTACGGGCAGGACCGCATCGACGAGATGGCCGCGGTCAGCACCGTGCCGGTGGTCAACGCGCTTACCGACCGATTCCACCCCTGCCAGCTCCTAGCTGACCTGCAGACGGTGCGCGAGCGCAAGCAGCGCCTCGCCGGTCTGACGTTCGCCTACCTGGGGGACGCTGCCAACAACATGGCCAACTCCTACCTGCTCGGCGGCGCGGCCGCGGGGCTGCACGTGCGGGTCGCAGGCCCGGCGGGCCACCAGCCCGACTCCGACATCCTCGAGCGGGCCGGTCGGATCGCGGCCGACACCGGCGGCAGCGTGCTCGTCACCGACGACGCCGCTGCCGCACTCGACGACGCCGACGTCGTCGCCACCGACACCTGGGTGTCCATGGGTCAGGAGGACGAGAAGGACGATCGGCAGGCACCGTTCCGGCCGTATTCCGTCACCGCCGACGCGCTGGGCAAGGCCGCATCCGACGCGATCGTCCTGCACTGCCTGCCCGCGTATCGCGGCAGCGAGATCGCCGCCGAGGTGATCGACGGCCCGCAGAGCGTGGTCTGGGACGAAGCCGAGAACCGGCTGCATGCACAGAAGGCGGTGCTGACGTGGCTGCTGGAACACAGCTGATGGCGGCCAAGCGGGCCGCGGCCGCCGAGCGCCCGAACGTCACGACCAAGGCCGCCAGGCACGCGCACATCGTGCACGTGCTGGGGCACCACGTCGTGCGCTCCCAGGCCGAGCTTGCCGCGTTGCTCGCCGCCGCCGGGCTGCACGTCACCCAGGCCACCCTCTCGCGCGATCTCGACGAGTTGGGCGCGGTCAAGCTGCGTACTCCCGACGGCGGTCTGCCGGTCTATGTCGTGCCCGAGGACGGTTCGCCGCTGACTGCTCGCGGTACTGTCGACGCGCCGCCGCATCGCCTTGCCCGACTCGTCGGTGAGCTGTTGACGAGCGTCGAGGTCAGCGCGAACCTCGTCGTGCTGCGCACCCTCCCCGGGGCTGCTCAGTTCTTGGCCTCGGCGCTGGACCGGTCCGGGCTGCCCGAGATCCTGGGCACGATCGCCGGCGACGACACCGTGCTCGTCGTCGCGCGCGACCCGGCCGGCGGCCGCGCACTCGCCGATCACCTGTTGACCCTTCCGCACACCGTCTGACCGCAACCGAGAGACATAAGGAAACAAGCCAGTGAGTAAGGTCCTGAACTCCCTTCCCGTCGGTGAGCGGGTCGGTATCGCGTTCTCGGGCGGCCTCGACACGTCGGTGGCGGTCGCGTGGATGCGCGCGAGGGGCGCCGTTCCGTGCTGCTACACCGCGGACATCGGGCAGTACGACGAGCCGGACATCTTCGGGGTCCCGACCAGGGCGATGCAGTACGGCGCCGAACTGGCCCGGGCCGTCGACTGCCGTCGTGAACTGGTAGAGGAAGGTCTTGCGGCGTTGGCGTGCGGCGCCTTCCACATCCGCTCGGGCGGTCGCGCGTACTTCAACACCACGCCGCTCGGCCGGGCGGTGACCGGCACCATGCTCGTGCGTGCCATGCAGTCCGACGACGTCCACATCTGGGGCGACGGCTCGACGTTCAAGGGCAACGACATCGAGCGGTTCTACCGGTACGGCCTACTCGCCAATCCGGACCTGCGGATCTACAAGCCTTGGCTGGACGCCGATTTCGTGGGTGAGCTGGGTGGGCGCACCGAGATGAGCGAGTGGCTCGTGGCGCACCAGCTGCCCTACCGGGACAGCGTGGAGAAGGCGTACTCCACCGACGCCAACATCTGGGGTGCCACGCACGAGGCGAAAACCCTCGAGCATCTCGACGTCTCACTGGAGACCGTCGAACCGATCATGGGCGTGAAGTTCTGGGATTCGTCCGTCGCAATCGGGACAGAGGACGTTGTCGTGCGCTTCGCGGCCGGCCGGCCGGTCGCGATCAATGGGATCGGCTACGACGACCCGGTCGCCCTGGTGACCGAAGCGAACTCGATCGGCGGCCGGCACGGGCTGGGCATGTCGGACCAGATCGAGAACCGCATCATCGAGGCGAAGTCACGGGGAATCTACGAAGCACCCGGGATGGCGCTGCTTTGGATCGCATACGAGCGGTTGCTCAACGCCATCCACAACGAGGACACGATTGCGAACTACCACCTCGAGGGACGCCAGCTCGGTCGACTGCTGTACGAGGGACGCTGGCTGGATCCCCAATCGCTGATGCTGCGCGAGTCGATCCAGAACTGGGTGGCGTCGCTGGTCACCGGCGAGGTGACGCTTCGCCTGCGCCGGGGTGAGGACTACACCGTGCTCGATACGCGCGGCGCCGGCCTTTCCTACCACCCGGACAAACTGTCCATGGAGCGCATGGAGCAGGCCGCGTTCGGACCGGGTGACCGTATCGGCCAGCTGACGATGCGCAATCTCGACATCGCCGATTCGCGATCCAAGCTGGAGCAGTACGCCGCTCGTTCCACTGGTCTGCTGGGCCGCACCTACCTGTTCAGCGCGGTGGCGGCCGCCGGCTTGGCCGAGGGCGGAGCCGACCGGATCGCCGCCAATTCGAGGACCGACGGTTCGGTCGTCGATGACGAGACCGTCCTGGACCACGCCGCGATGGAGTCCGGCGTTGACTGACGAGACACCGGCACGTACCAGCCTGTGGGGGGGACGATTTGCCGGCGGGCCGTCCGACGCTCTGGCCGCGCTGTCGTTGTCGACGCACTTCGACTGGCGCCTGGCGCGGCACGACATCGCGGGGTCCCGGGCCCATGCGCGTGTGCTTCACCTGGCCGGTCTGCTCACCGACGACGAGTTGACCGGCATGATCGCCGGGCTCGATCAGCTCGACCATGACGTCGCCGCCGGCTCCTTCGCACCGGTTCCCGCGGACGAGGACGTCCACACCGCCCTCGAACGCGGGCTCGTCGAACGCGTGGGCGTCGACCTCGGTGGCCGCCTGCGCGCAGGACGTTCGCGCAACGATCAGATCGCGACCCTCATCCGGATGTATCTGCGCGAGGAGGCCCGGCAGATCGCGGCCGGCACGATCGCGGTCATCGAAGCACTGCAGGGCCAGGCGCGCGAACACCTCGGCGTGGCCATGCCGGGGCGGACCCACCTCCAGCACGCCCAGCCCGTCCTGCTGTCGCACCATCTGCTCGCGCACTGCTGGGCGCTCTCGCGCGACGTCGAACGGTTCCGCGACTGGGACCGGCGCGCGGCGCGCAGTCCCTACGGAGCGGGTGCGCTCGCCGGCTCGTCCCTCGGCCTGGACCCTAACGCTGTCGCCGCCGAGCTGGGCTTCGACGCTCCGTGCGAGAACTCCATCGACGCAACGGCCGCCCGTGACGTCGTCGCCGAGTTCTCCTTCGTCACGGCCATGCTCGCCGTCGACCTCTCGCGTATCGCGGAGGAGGTCATCCTCTGGGCGACCAAGGAGTTCTCGTTCGTCACGCTGGATGACGCGTACTCGACAGGCAGTTCGATCATGCCGCAGAAAAAGAATCCCGATGTCGCGGAGCTGACCCGCGGCAAGGCCGGCCGTCTCATCGGCGGCCACGCCGGGCTGCTGGCCACCCTCAAAGGTCTGCCGCTGGCGTACAACCGCGATTTACAGGAGGACAAGGAACCCGTCTTCGACGCCGCGGACACGCTGGGCCTGCTGCTGCCGGCCATGGGCGGCATGATCGCCACCCTGCGCTTTCACCCCGAGCGGCTCGAGTCTTTGGCCCCGCAGGGGTTTTCACTGGCGACCGACATCGCCGAATGGCTCGTCCGCCGGCGCGTGCCGTTCCGGGTGGCACACGAGCTGGCCGGTGCATGTGTACGGGAATGTGAGCGCCGCGGGATCGAGCTCGCCGATCTGGACGACAACGACCTGGCTGCCATTTCGCCGGAGTTGACGCCGGACGTCCGCAGCGTACTCACTGTCGCCGGTTCCATTGCCTCCCGCTCGGCGGTGGGTGGTACGGCGGCCGAGCGCGTGATCGAGCAGAACGCGGCGCTCCAGAGGACGCTCGAAGACCAGCGCCGCTGGTCGGGCGGGGCAGCCCCCGGGCAATACGAAGATCATTAACCGGCGCACCTCGCCAAGATCACTTCAGTCGGGGCCGGCCGGTCTCACCGCCCTGGTCCTCGGCAAGGACGACGGGGTCAGCCGGTCCGTACCGGCCAAGTGACGTGGCGGGCTCCTGGTGACAGGCTGAACCCATGGCTGCACGGCAGATCGCAGAACTCGTGATCGGGTTCTCCTCCGGGCCGGAACTCGACGTCCCGCGCGTGCCCTCCACCAGGTCCGCCGACCCGCGAACCACCCATGACGGTTGCACTGGAGTCTGCATTGCCCGGGTCGAGGTCAGGTCCGGGATCGGGAGCGAAAGGTGCGCCCTCAATCGCCTCGACAATTCCGAGGACGGGTATGCCGATCGCCCGACCAGGCGATGGACGAGGCCTACGCGGCTATGCGGGTGGCTAACGTGAACCTGAACCGGCAGTGAGCTCTCCGATGGTAGATCGCGCGAACCTCGCTGGTCCGGCGGTCCGGTTGGCGCCACGGCTCATCGGCGCCGTCGTCGTATCGCACGTCGCCGGCCTCGAGGTCGCGATTGGGCTCACCGAGGTGGAGGCCTACGAGGGCGCGGCAGACCCGGCCTCGCACGCCTTCCGTGGCCGGACACCGCGCACCGCGGTCATGTTCGGGCCGCCCGGTCACCTCTATTGCTATTTCACCTATGGCATGCACTGGTGCGCGAACGTTGTGTGCGGGACGGACGGGGTCGCCGCTGCGGTGCTGCTGCGGGCCGGCGAGGTCATCTGGGGCCACGAAGCCGCCCGAGCCCGTCGTCCTGCCGCCCGCAGCGACGCCGAGCTTGCACGGGGCCCGGCGCGGCTGGCGGCCTGCCTGGGCCTGGGCGCCGAGCAAAACGGCGTCGACCTTTGCGACCCCGGCTCGGCGGTCGTCCTGGAGTCCGTCCCCGCACGCCGGCGAAACGGCGTGCTGTCGGGGCCACGGGTCGGGATCACCCAGGCGGCCGATCTCCCGTGGCGGTTCTGGTTGTCCGATGCGCCGTCGGTGTCCAAGGCGGCCGGACGCAAACGCGCTGCGGCGAACCCGGCAGACTGACTTGTGTGAGCGACCATCCGAAGCTGCCCGACCTTCCGCCTGACCTCGCCGACGCCCACGAGATCCTGGCGTCGGGCGCGGCGCAGATCCTCCCGCAGCACGGTCTGGCCGAACGGCTGTTGGCCGCACGCCGTGAGCAACGACCGCTGCGGGTGAAGCTCGGCATCGATCCGTCCGGGACCGATCTGACTCTCGGGCACGCGGTCGTGCTACGCAAGCTCCGCCAATTCCAGGATCTTGGGCACACCGCCGTCCTGGTCGTCGGTGGCTTCACCGGCCAGGTCGGGGACCCCTCGGGCCGCACTACAACACGAGCCGCCCAGACATCGCAAGACGTCATCGCGAACGCCCGGGGCTACTTCGACCAGTTGATGCAGATCCTCACCCCCAGTCGAACCGAGGTCGTCGACAACGCCGATTGGCTCGGTGTAATGAGCCTCGCCGACATCCTCGGCTATACCCGGCAGATCACGGTCGCCCAACTACTCGAGCGCGATGACTTCTCGCGCCGCTTCCGCGCCGAACAGCCGATCAGCTTGTCCGAATTCGTCTATCCGCTTCTGCAAGGGATCGATTCGGTCGAGATCCATGCCGACGTCGAACTTGGTGGCACCGACCAGACGTTCAACAACCTGGTGGGGCGCGAACTCCAGCGATCCAGGGGTCAAGCGCCCCAAGCGGTGCTCACCGTCCCGCTTCTTGTGGGCACCGACGGCGTCGAGAAGATGGGGAAGTCGCTCGGCAACTACATCGCGATCGCCGACTCCGCCGCCGAGCAGTTCGGCAAGCTGATGAGCGTCCCGGACGCCGTCGTCGGCCGGTACGCCCGTCTCTGCACTGCGTTGCACCCACAAGAGGTCAACGATCTCGAACAGGACGTGGCGGCCGGCGGGGCCGCGGCGAACAAGGCCAAACGCCGGATGGCGCGCGCAGTCGTCTCGCTCTACCACGGCGATGCGGGTGCCGACGCCGCCGAGACACAGTTCGATGCCATCTTCAAACGCAACGAGGTGCCGACCGACGTGCCGGACTTCACGCTCGCAGGCGATGGCCCCGTTCACCTGCCCGCCGTCCTGGTCGCGGCCGGGTTGGCGTCGAGCACGAGTCAGGCGCGACGCGACATCGACGCCGGCGCTGTGCGAATCGATGGCGTGACCGTAGCGCCGAAGCAGTACGACATCGTCCGGGATGTTGTACTGGGCAAGGTCCTGGCGTCCGGTAAACGACGAGCCGCACGATTGACCTGACGCCGCCGTGGTTCAGTTCACAGATTCCGATCCCGGGATTCCGCAGACCAGATCGAGGTGCCGCGTGCGGCGAACGCCCGGAAAACAAGGCGGACACGCGGCCCTTCCGACAATTTGACGTCCGCAGCCGGCCCTGGCTAGTGTTCTCCTTGTCAGCGCAACGGAGACAACGACAGGCCGGGCTCGATAGAGCCGGAGCGTGAAGTTGGAGCCGGCTGACAGTGGTTCCCCCAAGCACGAGGCAGGATGTCATCTGCGCCCCGGTCCAAGTGGGATTCTGGGTGGTGCAGGTCGTGTTTGACTGTGCGGAACCGACCAGGTAACGTATCTCGGGTTGCCCCCGATCGCCTCGAAAGAGTCGTGACGGTGCGCGTCCGCTCCTTGAGAACTCAACAGCGTGCCGAAAGTTAGTGCCATTTTTTAACTCTCGTCTCGTGATCCGGTTTGCCGAATCACGAAAGAGATTCTATTGGTACATCGAGCAAATAATTCGGTTTCCTGTTTAACGCAGGGAACAGTCAGCTCGTATGAACCAGCGATTGAAACCGTCGCAGGACGGTGACTTTCTGTGTCGACAATGCCGGCTTGGCCGGCGAAGTCATATAAACATTCACGGAGAGTTTGATCCTGGCTCAGGACGAACGCTGGCGGCGTGCTTAACACATGCAAGTCGAGCGAGGCCCCACCTTCGGGTGGGTGTCCTAGCGGCGAACGGGTGAGTAACACGTGGGCAACCTGCCCCTAGCACTGGGATAACCCCGGGAAACCGGGGCTAATACCGGATATCACTTCGGAGGGCATCCTCTGACGTTGAAAGGGTTACTGGCTAGGGATGGGCCCGCGGCCTATCAGCTTGTTGGTGGGGTAATGGCCTACCAAGGCGACGACGGGTAGCCGGCCTGAGAGGGCGACCGGCCACACTGGGACTGAGACACGGCCCAGACTCCTA
>JBPCOE010000097.1:0-4779 GCA_051000605.1 Jatrophihabitans sp. | reverse complement strand
CACGTTCCCGCAGCCGACCACGCCGGCTGCCTACGGCACATCGGACACCCTGGCCGCGACCGCGTCCTCGGGGCTCGCGGTGACCTACACCGTCGATGCGTCCAGCACTGTCGGGGCGTGCACGGTGGCTGGCTCCACGGTGAACTACACCGGTATCGGGTCCTGTGTCATCGACGCCAACCAGGCCGGCGACGTCAACTACACCGCCGCTACCCAGGTGCAGCGGACTGTCACGGTCACCAAGGCCCCGACCACCACCACCTTGACGGTGAACCCGCCGTCACCGGCGATCAACCAGCCGACCACCTTGACCGCGACAGTTCACTACAGCGGCAGCGGTGTCGCACCGACGGGCACGGTGTCGTTCTATGACGGCACGACCCTGCTCGGCACCGCACCGGTGCAGCCCGACGGCGCCGCCACCCTCACCACCACCTTCGGCGGCGGCCCCCACTCGATCACCGCGACCTACAACGGTGACAGCAACTACCTGCCCAGCACCTCATCCCCGGCGACGCCCGTGAACGTCACCTGCGACCAGATCATCACCGGCACCCACGCGTCGCTGACTCTCACCAGCGGCACGACCTGCCTGATCAACGCCACCATCACCGGCGGCATCTCCGTCGGCCGCGGCGCCATCCTGGACATCGAGAACAGCACCGTCAACGGCTCCATCTCAGCCAACCACCCCGCGACAGTGCGGATCTGCGGCTCCACCACCGGCGCCATCAGCGTCACCGGCGCCACCGGCTACGTCCGCATCGGTGACCCGACCAACAACTGCGCACCCAACACCATCAACGGCAGCCTCACCGCAGCGAACAACACCGGCGGCGGCACCATCAGCGGCAACACCATCACCGGCAACTGGCTCATCACCGGCAACACCCCGCCATTCACCGCCACCGGCAACCACCACTGACACCGCACGTCCCCGCCACAGCCGCCGCGACCTTCCGGTCATCGGCAGATCCGGTCGACCCAAGCGCGCCCCACGGCACCTGGCTGGCGGCATTCGGTCTCGCGCTGGTGTGCCCGCGCATCCGCGGCGGAGCAGATCCCATATGCCCCGCCCGGTCGTCGCGTGTCGCACAGGGGCGTCCTACGGAACGTGCGCGATCGCGCCGAAGTGCGAACACGCGGATCGATCACTGCGTAGTCAGCCGGTGCCCGTATACCGGCGGGCATTTCGTCTTTAGATCGCGTGCGAGTGCCCTGCGCACAGTTTGCAGAGAGCACGAGCGTGAATCAGAAATCGCACTTGAACTTGTAAACAATCCGACTGGTCGGTATAAATGAGTCATGTCCACGCCCCGTCCCGATATGCGTCCCCGACGTACCCAGGACCAACGCCGCGCACAGACACGTCAGTCCGTCCTGGCGGCGGCCGCGCAGGTGTTTGCAACCCACGGCTTTCACGCCGCCACCGTCGACGCAGTCGCGGACGCCGCCGGGCTGTCTAAAGGGGGGGTCTACTACTCCTTCCGATCGAAGGACGACCTGTTTTTGGCCCTGCTCGAAGAGAAGATCAGCGTGTGGGTCACGGCCATGAACGCCACGTCGTCGGAGGGCTCGCTGTCGAATCAAGCCTCGCGCGCCGCGTCCGGCTTCTTCGGCGACCTCGACGCAGACCCGTCGTGGACTCCGCTGTTCCTGGAGTTCCTGGCCTACAGCGTGCGCGCCGAGCGCGCGCACGAGGTCGTCCGGACGCAATTCTTCGAGAGCCTGCATGCGGCGGTGGCGGCAACGACCGCACAGCGCACTGCGGCCGTCGGTCTGCGCAACGTGCCGGTCGACGACTTTGCCGCTGGCGTGGGCGCTCTCGCGTGCGGGCTCGGTGTCCAGAAGTCGTTCATGCCCGATGGCGATGCCGACCGGGTCATGGCGGTGATGCTTGAGCTGCTGCTCGAGGGCATCGTGGCCCGAAGCACCAGGGAGTCGTCATGACTCCGACCGGTGAGGACGAGGTGTACGCGCGCTGGGTCGAGGCATTTGCGCAGGCCTGGCGGGCACCGGTCGACGGCGACAGCCTCGCGGACGAGTTCGACGCCTGGTTGCAGCCCGACTACACGTTCTCGCAACCGTTGGCGCGGCGCCCCGGCGTGGGGGTCGAACAGTTCCGTCAGCAGTTCGCACGGCCATTGCTGCAGCTGCTCAGCGACGTGCACGGCACGGTCGAGTCGTGGGCCGGACGTGAGAACACGCTGCTCATCGAGGTCGTCATTAACGCCAAGATCGGGCGCCGGCCCGTGCGCCTGCGAGCCTGCGATCGGGTGGTCCTGGTCGACGGCCTCGCGGCCGAGCGTCACACCTATGCCGATCCGCTTCCGATCATCGTGGCGATCGCGCGGACCCCACGCTCGTGGTGGCCAGCGATCCGCGCACAACGTGCCGCCAGACCGAAGGAGACGTCATGACCACGGCCGCGCCATGCCCGAACAGAATCGAGTTGCGAGCCGGCCCGCTCGAATACCGCGACCGTGGATCCGGCCCGCCGGTCGTGTTCGTGCATGGGTTGATGACCAACGGCACCCTCTGGCGCCATGTCGTGGATCAGCTGCACGACACGCATCGTTGTCTGTCGCCGGACTGGCCGCTTGGTGCGCACTCGCTCGTGCAGCACCGCGATGCGGACCTCACCCCGCAGGCCATGGCATCTCTCGTCGCGGAGTTCATGGACCGTCTCGACTTGCGGGACGTCACGCTCGTCGCCAACGACACCGGCGGCGCGATCGCACAGCTCGTCGCTATCAACCATCCGGACCGGCTCGGTCGACTCGTCCTGACGCCGTGCGACGCGTTCGACAACTTCCTGCCGGCGATGTTTCGCCCACTGCAGTACCTCGCCCGAGTACCGGGCCTCGTCGGGCTCATCCTGCAGACGCTCAGATTGCGCCCGCTCCGACGGTTGCCGATGGCCTTCGGTCTGCTCACGAAGCGGCCCCCGCCGAGGGCGGTCGTCGATGGCTGGCTGCGGCCGGCGCAACGCAAGCGAGGGGTACGCCGCGACGCGGAGAAATTCCTGCGCGCAATCGACTCGCGCATCACGATTGACGCCGCACGGCACCTTCCTGAATTCGAAAAGCCGGTCCTGCTCGCATGGGCAAGCGAAGATCGCGTCTTCCCACCCGAGCACGCCCGCCGCCTCGCAGAGCTGTTGCCCGACGTCCGCGTGGAGTGGATCGGGGACAGCTACAGCTTCGTTCCGGAGGACCAGCCAGCCCGGCTCGCGGAACTGATCGCGTCATTCGCGGCCGACAGCCAGGAGGGCTGAAACATGACTGCACTTCTGCCCGAGAACCCGGCCAAGTTCGTTGCCCAGGCCCAGAATGCGACCAACTCCTGCGACGTCGACTGGGCCATGAGCGTATACGCCCCGAACGTCGAGTTGGAGACATTCGGGGACGGCCTGCACGAGGTCAACCGAGGTTCGGCACAGGTGCGTCGCGCGGTCACCGTCATCTACGACTGGCTCGGCTCGATGGACTCGCACATCACCAAAACGCTGGTGGCCGCCTCCGGAGACGCGATCGTCAACATCGCGGAAGCGCGGCTGTTCGGCGGCACAAAGATCGTGTACGCCTCCGAGTTCTGGTACTTCGACGAGACTGGCGCCGTGATCCGCAACGTCATTTATCAGTCGATGGACCCAAGATCGTTCCGTCACCCGAAAACAGCCGTCGGCGGCCTGATCCTCCATCCCCGGCTGGGGCTGCGATACGTGTGCGCGCGCGCTCGGACGTTGCACCAAAACCGATCCAGGTCGAAATGATCGTCACGGCCGGCGCCGACTTGTGATGGATCGCCCGCAGCCGGCTCATTACGGGCAGGCTTCCTCCCTGACGGGCCGGCGGGTTCTCGGAACTCGGCGGCACGCAGGGCAGCCGGTTTCGGCGTGACCTTGACCGGCGACTGACCCTGGCAGACGCGTGTCGCAAACGGAAGGTTTGACCGGCACGGGCGTCCGATAGCCGACCGACCAGCGTCCATCGTCAGGGCACTGGAAGTCTTCGACGGTGAGGTGTTCGCTGCCGAGCAGGATCTCCGGATTCCGCTCGCCTTTGATGACACGCGGGCCCGTTGCAAGCCTGACCGGTAGCCGAACGTCGAAGGCACGCCCTCGAACTCGGAAGCGGGCGAATCGGCCGATGATCATGGTGGTTTATAGCACGTCCGGTTCCGGGCGGATCCCCGTACGGCGACGAGACGTCGACCTGACTCGATCGTCAAGTTCGCGCAAGCCTTCGCTTAGGCGACCGCCATTTAGCGCGGCCCGATGGTCGGTTCGGACGCCCGGCGATCCGCAAGGTATGTGTTCGACCGGCCTCGACCCGGTGCGATTGCCGATGGCGGTACCGCCGCTAGCCGGGACCGGTCGGTCCTCACTTAAGGTGCCGAGCGAAGAACCGGGACCCGTCGTCCACCTCGAACTGCGGGACGCCGGTGTGCCCGCCCATATTTGCGTGCAGCGTCTTCACGTTCGAACCGAAGGCGTCGAACAGGTCCAGCGCCGCCTGTCGGTCGTTCCCTTCGTCGTCCCACTGCAACAGGACGTGCAGCGGAAGGGTGATCTGCCGGGCCTCCTCGACCAAAGCGGCGGGCACGAAACTTCCGGCGAAGAATCCGGCGGCCACGATGCGCGGCTCGACGACCGCCAGCCGGATGCCGATGGCGATCACGCCCCCCGCGTACCCCACCGGCCCGCCGATCTCGGGCAACGAGACGAGGGCGTCCAAGGTGGCCTGCCACTCCGGGACCGCCCGTTCCACCAGCGGG
>JBPCOE010000096.1:0-30262 GCA_051000605.1 Jatrophihabitans sp. | reverse complement strand
CGACGCACACAACAACAACCCCAAACCCTTCATCTGGACCGCGACCGCCGACGACATCCTCGCCAAAGTCGCCCGCGGCCGCGTCGCACTTCAAGCAGTCAACCAATGACGAGACACACCACTAGGTGTGAGTGCCGCGCTGCGCGCCCGCGACGTGGATCGCCCGAGCGCCGAGGATCTCGCCGAGGCCGAGCGGGACACCGTCATCGTGCGCCGGCACTGGCAGCCCGAGGCCGGCGGCAACCACCGCCCGCCCCGATAGCGTCCGGTCAGGTGGTCTGTTTGCCCGCGATGCCGCCGGTCGCCTCGTACTCGGCCAGTTCGGCGATACGTCGCTGGTGGCGGTCCTCGTGCGAGAACGGCGTGTCGAGAAAGATCTCGACGAACCGCAGCGCGTCCTCGACGGGGTGGTCGCGAGCGCCGATGCTGATCACGTTCGCGTCGTTGTGCTCGCGTGCCAGCTGGGCGGTCTCGTCGTTCCACACCAGCGCCGCCCGCACGCCGGTCACCTTGTTCGCCGCGATCTGCTCGCCGTTCCCGGAGCCGCCGATGACGACCCCGAGGCTGCCGGGGTCGGCGATCGTGCGGTGTGCCGCGGTGATGCAGGGCGCCGGGTAGTCGTCCAGCGGGTCGAAGGTCAGGGCACCGCAGTCGATCGTCTGGTGTCCGAGCCCGCTGAGATGGTCGACGAGGCGGCCCTTGAGCTCGAAACCGGCGTGATCACTGCCCAGGTAGACGCGCATGTGACGAATCATGGCAGTGCGGCGCAGCGAGCGGCAGCCTCGGGCCGGGACTGGGACCATGGAGTCGTGAACTCCGCGCTCGACCGGCCCACCGTCACCGGTGCTTTGACGCAGTGGACGTGGCAGCCGCTGGCGCTGTTGCTGGTGGTGGCCCTCGCCGCGTCCTACGCCTATGGCGTTCACCGGCTCGATCGCGCGTGGCCGCGCGGACGCACCGCGGTGTTCACGCTCGGGTTGCTGTTCCTGCTCTGGACGTCGGGTGGCTTCCTCGGCGTCTACTCGTCCTCGCTGTACTGGGTGTGGACGTCGCAGACGCTGATCCTGTGGCTCATCGTGCCGATCGTGCTGCTGTTCGGTCACCCCTTGCAGCTGGCCCGCGCGGTGGGCGGCGCCGACAGCCGGCTCGAGCACGTCATGCGCTCGAAGCCGGTTCGCGTCGTGTCCAACCCGCTCGTCGGGCCGGCGCTCGTCCCGCTGCTGTCGGCCGGGCTCTTCTTCGGTCCGCTGCCCGGGTGGGCCATCGCCATGCCGGGCGTCGGCTGGGTACTGCAACTGCTGCTCGTCGCCGTCGGCGCGGCGATGGTGTTGCCGCTCGTCGGCGTGGACGACGACGTCAGCTCTCTCGCCGTCGGGCTCGGGTTGGCCATCGGGTCGCTCGAGCTCGTGATCGACGCGCTGCCCGGCATCGTCCTGCGACTGCACAACGGGCTGATGACGTCCTGGTTCGACCATCGGGATCGGCATTCGTGGACGCCGACCGGGTTGCACGATCAGCGGCTCGCCGGCGCGATCCTCTGGTGCATCGCCGAGCTCATCGACCTGCCGTTCCTATTCCTCGTCTTCCGTCGCTGGGTGCGCGTCGACGCCAAGGACGCCGCCCGCGTCGACGCCGTTCTCGAGGCCGAGCGGCACGCCCGGGCGGCGATGCACACGCCCGAGGGCGCGCCCGAGGACGGTCGGGACGCGCCATGGTGGCTCAGCGATCCGGCGATGCAGCAGCGCTTGCGCCGTCGGGACTGAACGTCCAGTCCCCGGACTCCGCTCGTTCGAGTGAGTGGACGGTGACCGCCGCCTCGACAGGGATCGCCCCGTAGACGTGCGGGAATCGCGTGCCGCTGTCGTAGCTGTCCTCGATCTTGAGCGCGCCGTCGACGTCGCCGGAGTCGATCTCGACCGCCACGAGGTCGAGCTCATGGCGGTAGACCAGATTGGCGGTGGCCGCCACCTGCTCGACGAACGAGAAGTGGACGAAGCCCTCGGTGTCCAGCGACGGCGGGCGGTACGAGCCGTCCGCGAGGGCGCCACGCCAGACCTCCGGGCTCACGAGGTGGAACAGGCGCACGTCAACTCGCACCCAGGTAGCGCGACATCGCTCGGTCGAGCATGGCTGAAGTCTGTCACTTCTCCGTGAGCACTGCCCCTATTCGAGAGCGATGCTCTGACAATCACGTCAAGTGAGAGCAACGCTCTCTTGTGAGCGGCGCTCACACGATGATCAGTCGAACTGCGGATCTTCGGTGCGCGAGCGCTTGAGCTCGAAGAAGTACGGATAGGACGCGAGCAGGCGGGCACCGTCCCACATCTGCAGCGCCTGCTCGCCGCGCGGGATGCGCGTGAGCACCGGGCCGAAGAACGCCACGCCGTCGACGTGCAGGACCGGCGTGCCGACCTCGTTGCCGACCGGATCCATGCCCTGGTGGTGCGATTTCCTCAGCGCGTCGTCGTACTCGGTGGAGTCGGCCGCGTCGGCGAGTTCTTCTGGCAGGCCGACCTCCGTGAGCGCCTCCACGATGAGCGCGCGGTCGAACTCGCGGCCCTCGTTGTGCCGTTTGGTGCCGAGCGCGGTGTACAGGTCGCGCAGCACCTCGGTGCCTTTGGCCTGTTCGGCGGCGATGCAGACTCGCACCGGGCCCCAGCCGCGCTCGAGCATCTGCTTGTAATCATCCGACAACTCGTCGCGCCCGGAGTTCAGCACCGACAACGACATCACCCGGAAGGTGAGTTCCATCGGCCGGTGCTTCTCGACCTCGAGGATCCAGCGCGACGTGACCCACGCGAACGGGCACAGGGGATCGAAGTAGAAATCGACGACCGGGCGCTCGGACTCAGTAGAAGTAGTCATGTCAACCACTGTAATCACGTGACGACGCTGCAAGGCAACCACCGGAAAACGCAACCCCGCACACGAGGATCAAGCCAGCGCGGCCAACGCTTCGTCCGCGTGCAGTTCCATCTTCATCTCGCTGTGGATCGCTTTGACGACCTTGCTGTCGCGACCGATCGCGTAGGTCCATCGCTTGACCGGCGCACCGAGCTTCTGCCCGACCTTGCCGCGCTTGATGCCGAAGAGCTCGGCGACCTTGCCGTCGGAGTCCGACAGCAGCGGGTAGTCGAAGGAGTGCATGTCGGAGAACTGCTTCTGCTTGTCGACGGAATCTAGGCTGACGCCGACCCGCTGGACACCGGCCGCTTGGTACTCCGCACCGACGTCGCGGAAGTGGCAGGCCTCCTTGGTGCACCCGGTCGTCATCGCGGCCGGGTAGAAGAACAGGACGACCGGCCCGTCGGCCAGCAGTCCGGACAACGATCGCTGCGCGCCGTCCTGGTCGGAGAGTTCGAAGTCGGGAACCACATCACCTTCGCGCACTGTTTCCTCCGGTTTCTCGCGCGAGCACTCATCATGCGCTCGCTCCGCGCCGCGCTCGCTGCGATGCTCACTCACACGATAGCCGCGCCGCAGCCGTATCGGCTCGTCATGACAGACTCGTCCCAATTGCGCTCGTCGCGGATCCGGCGGGTGCTCGACCGACGAACCGACTCCGACTCCCAAAAGGAAGCGTCCCCATTGTGGCCGTACCAAACCTGACCCGTGACGCCGCGCGTGCCCGTGCGGATCTGCTGCACGTCGAGTCCTATGACACCGAACTGGATCTCACCGACGGCGGCGGCAAGCCGTCCGAGCGGACGTTCCGCTCGCGGACGACGGTGCGCTTCACCGCGCGCGACGGCGCCGAGACGTTCGTCGACGTGATCGCGGACAAGTTCCACGGGGTCACCCTGAACGGCGGGGACGTCGATGTCAGCGCGTACCGGCCGGAGGACGGGATCGCGTTGACCGGCCTCAAAGCCGACAATGTCCTCATCGTCGACGCCGATCTGCGCTACACGAACACCGGCGAGGGCCTGCACCGGTTCGTCGACCCTCTCGACGGCGAGACCTACCTGTACTCGCAGTTCGAGACGGCCGATGCGAAGCGCATGTACGCCTGCTTCGACCAACCCGATCTGAAGGCCACGTTCACCGTCCGCGTGACGGTGCCGGAGCACTGGCAGGTCTCCTCGAACGGCGCTCTCGAGCGTACGGACGAGCTGCCGGCCGGCAAGGTACTGCACTTCGCGACCACGGCCCGGATGAGCCCTTACGTCACCGCCCTCGTCGCCGGTCCGTACCACGTCGTCACCGATGAGCACGACGGCATCGACCTGGGCCTGTGGTGCCGAAAGACGCTCGCGAAGTCGCTCGACGCCGACAACCTGTTCGAGCTGACCAAACAGGGTTTCGACTGGTACCACGCAAATTTCGGCGTGCGGTACGCGTTCGGCAAGTACGACCAGCTGTTCGTGCCCGAGTTCAACGCCGGGGCCATGGAAAACGCGGGCTGCGTGACGTTCCGCGAGGACTACGTGTTCCGCAGCAAGGTCACCGACGCCCGCTACGAACGGCGCTGCGAGACGATCCTGCACGAGATGGCGCACATGTGGTTCGGCGACCTCGTCACGATGCGATGGTGGGACGACCTGTGGCTGAACGAGTCCTTCGCGACCTACGCGTCGGTACTGTGCCAGACCAACGCGACCCGATGGACCGGCGCGTGGGCGACGTTCGCCAACGCCGAGAAGTCCTGGGCCTACCGGCAGGACCAGCTGCCGTCCACGCACCCCATCGCGACCGATGCTCCGGACGTCCAGACGGCCGAGGTCAACTTCGATGGCATCACCTACGCCAAGGGCGCGAGCGTACTCAAGCAACTCGGCGCCTACGTCGGGGTCGACAAGTTTCTGGCCGGCCTGCGCGAGTACTTCACCGAACACGCCTACGGCAACACGACCCTGGCCGACCTCCTGCGCGCGCTTGAGAACGCCAGCGGCCGCGACCTCGCCGACTGGTCCAAGCTTTGGCTCGAGACCGCCGGCATCAGCACACTGCGTCCCGACTTCACACTGGACGCCGACGGCAAGTTCGCCTCGTTCGATATCGTGCAGAGTGCCCCGAACGAGGTGGCGGTCTCCAACACGTTGCGCCCGCACCGCCTCGCCGTCGGCCTGTACGAGGACCAGAACGGCACGCTGGTGCGCACGCAGCGCATCGAGCTCGACGTCACCGGGGAGCGCACAGCGGTCCCGCAGTTGGCCAATACGTTGCGCCCGGCCTTGCTACTCGTCAACGACGACGACCTGACCTACTGCAAACTGCGCCTCGACGACGTCAGCCTCGAGACGCTGCGCACCGGAGGAATCGCCAAGCTGGAATCGCCGCTCGCCCGCGCGCTGTGCTGGTCCGCCGCCTGGGACATGACGCGCGACGGCGAGCTCGCCACGCGGGAGTACGTCGCGCTCGTCGTCGCCGGGGCCGAGCACGAAAAGGACATCGGCGTCATGCAGTCGCTCACTGCGCAGTCCCTGCGTGCCCTGTCGATCTACGCCGACCCGGCCTGGGCCCCGGAGGGCTACGCCGCCCTCGCGGACGCCGCGACGAACGCCCTACGGTCGGCCGCGCCGGGCTCGGACCACCAACTCGCCTGGGTGCACGCCCTGCTCGGGGCCGCGCGCACAGACGAGCACATCGCCTACGCGAAAGGCCTGCTCGACAGCAGCGTCATGCTCGACGGGCTCACCGTCGACGACGAACTGCGGTGGTCGATCCTGATCTCGCTCGTCGCCCGCGGCGCGGGCGGCACCGACGAGATCGACGCAGAACTCCAGCGCGACCCGTCCGCAGCGGGTCAGCGGCACGCGGCCACCGCCCGAGCCGCGCAGCCCACGCCCGAGGCCAAGGAGCACGCCTGGCAACTCGCCGTCCACGACGACTCGCTGCCGAACGCCGTCCAGGAGGCAGTGATCGCGGGCTTCGCGCCGTCGATGCAGGGTGAGCTCGTCGCGCCGTACGTCGCGCGGTACTTCGCCGACATCCGCGACGTCTGGGAGCGCCGAACCAGCGAGTTGGCCCAGAACGTCGTCGTCGGGCTGTTCCCGTCTTGGACCTCGACGATCGACGAGGCGACCGTCGAGGCCGCCGATGCGTTCCTGGCCGAACCCGACTTGCCGACCGCGCTGCGCCGGCTGGTGATCGAGGGCCGCGCCGACATCGTCCGGGCGCTGCACGCCCGCGCCACGGACGGCGGGAGCTGACCCCTGCGAACTGATTACCGAGCGGTGACGTGCAGTGGCGTCTGAGGCCTGAATGCGTTACCAACGTAGGAGGGACTTCGTTGACGTAGTGCCGGTCCACCGATCTTCAGGAGATTCTTCGATGCAGGCTGCTCCACCGCCACGCAGGCCGGCTCCGCGTCCGCGGCCCACCCCGGGCGGGGCAGTGGCCCGCCCGGTGGCCCAAGACGTGGCTCCCGAGCTTCCGGCGGCCGGTGCCGCGCGCGACGTGATCCGCAGGCCGCGCCGGTTCCCGGCCGTCCGCCGCAACCCGGTCAACGCCCGGCACGCGTCCGTGGCCGCGATCGGCATCGGCAGTGCGCTGTTCGTGCTAACCAGCCTGATCACACCGCTGGCGGGCGCAGACGTCGCGAAGTCCAAGCCGCAGCACAACCCAAACCAGACGTCCAACCTCGAGGCATACGTTCCGGATCTCGCGGTCACGCCCTCGCCGGTGACGGCGAAAAAGGTGCTGACTCGCAAGCCGACCGAGTCGAAGAACAAGGCCCCTGTCGATCACGGTGCGATCAGCGCGCTCGCGAGCAATGGCATCCCCGCGGTCGCGCTCAACGCCTACCGGGTCGCCGCCGCGCGCATGGGCAACGTCGAGCCGAGCTGCGGCATCGACTGGTCACTGCTCGCGGGCATCGGTCGCGAGGAATCCGATCACGGCCGATTCGGCGGCGCGCAATTGCACGCCGACGGCACGTCAACACCGAGAATCATCGGCCCTGCCCTCGACGGCACGAAGTGGGACCTCATCGCCGCGCCGGGCAACGGTCTGGCCCTCGACGGCGACGCCAAGTACGCCCACGCGCTCGGCCCCATGCAGTTCATCCCGTCCACCTGGGCCGGCTACGGCGCGGACGCCACGGGCGATGGCAGGGCCGACATCTTCAACATCAACGATGCCGCCCTCGGCGCGGCGCGTTACCTCTGTGCCGCGGGTGGGAACCTGCGCACCGAACAAGGCCAAGCCAAGGCCGTCCTGGCGTACAACCACAACGACCAGTACCTCGCGCAGGTGCTCGCGCTGGCCAACGCGTACAAGCACGGCATCCCGATCAGCGGCATCCCGATCGGCAACATCAAGGGCAAGCTGCCGAAGGTGGCCAACACCGGCTACATCCCGCCCGCCAACCCCGGTGGCCCGACCGCCGCCGACAAGGCTAAGGCTAAGGCGAAGAAGTCGTCGTCCGCGTCTCCGAGCCGGCCGAAGTCGGGCGCCCCGAAGCCCGCGCGCAGCTCCAGCAGTCCCGGCGGAGCGAGTACGAGCCGGACGCCGCCGAAGTCCTCGCCGAAGCCGAGCCCAAGTCCCTCCGCAGCGACCTCGAGCAAGCCGTCGCCGAGCAGCACCTGCAACATGCTGCAAGTGATACTGGGGTGTAAGCCGAGCTGATCGTCGGCGCAGCACCAGACGCGCGCCGTCGATCGTTGATCAACAGCCCGTTGTGGTCGCCCTTGCGGCCTAACGAGCTGTTGATCAACCGAGCCCGCGGTGCCGCTCGCGACCGTCAGTGTCCGGCGGAATCGGCGAGCATGCGCAGCCCGGTGACGATGCCGCCGGTGAGGTCACCGTTCGCGAACGCGGCCCGCATCGCGAGCGCCGCAAGCGCGCACGAACGGTTCGGCAGGCGCTTCGCCGACGCCGGCCCGGTGACGATGTGCAGAGCACGCTGCCCTGGCGAGACGGCCACAAGCACCGAGGTGTCGTTCAGCTTCTCGAACAGCGCCTCGGCGTGGGCGCGGGTCGGCGCCTTGAACTCCCCGACGTACACCGAGAACGTCAACCCGGTCTCCCGGCTGGACAGCGTCAGGGCCTCGTCGAGTCTGGTGAGTTGGGTCGTGGTGAACGGCCCGGCGCCGGCGCCGAGATTGCCCTGCGGGCCGAACTGCAGTTCGTTGCCCTTGACCTTCGCGAGCTCACCACTCACCGCTGGCTCCTCCGACTGCAGTGGTCGACGACGAGCCGGCCGCCGGCACCGCGGCGTGTACGACGGCGTCGGGGTGCGGGACGTACCACGATGGCGGGTAGTCCCACGCCTTGCCGGGGCGGTAGCGATTCGGCTGCCGCACCATCGACTTGCCGTATACCGCCAGGACGATCAGCGCGGTGATGCCGAGGGGGATGCCGACGAACACCAACACGGTCTGGACGATGCTCACGCCCTCGCTCCGTTCGGGCCGCGCAAGGCGCCATACCTCTGGTTCGCTTTGCTCACGTCCTCGCTCCGTTCGGGCCGCGCAAGGCGCCATACCTCTGGTTCGCTTTGCTCACGTCCTTCACGGTAGCGAATCGACGCTGAGGTCCGGCACCGCCCTCTGCTCGCTCCGCAAGCGTCGCTCAGACGGCGGAGGCGATCGCCTCGGCCCGGCGCGGCAGACCGAGGTACTGGTCCCAAGACGGATCCCGCTTCGTCCACCCCATGACGACCGCGACAGTGGCCGGTGGCTCGACCGGGGGGACGGCGAGACTCCAGCCGATCTCGGCCAGCAGCCGGTCACCCTTGCGATGGTTGCAACGCGCGCAGGCGGCGACGACATTCGTCCACTGGTGCTGGCCACCGCGCGACCGCGGCCGCACATGATCGATCGTATCGGCCTTACTCGGGCAGTACGCGCAGCCGTGACCGTCGCGCTCGAGCACGGCGCGGCGCGTGAGGGGTACCTCACGCCGGTAGGGGACGCGCACGAAGCGGGCCAGCCTCACCACGCTCGGGATCGGAACCGAGAGCCGCTCGGAGTGCATCACGAACGGCCCGGCCTCGACGACCACCGCTTTTTCGGCCAGGACGAGCACGACGGCACGACGCAACGGCACGACGCACAGCGGCTCGTACGTCGCGTTGAGTACCAACGCAGCGCCCATCATCAACCTCCGACCTGGCTACCAGTAGACCCGACGAAAGCCGCCTGCGCACGCTGTTTCGTGCCTTGTAACACAGCTCGTGCGGCCGGCATCAGCGCCGTTTGTGCCCGCCGGCGGCCTCCGTGGCATCGTGAAGCGGATGCGCACCAGAGACCCGTTCACCGCGGTTGCCCTGCCCAAGTTCTGGCAGGACCACCGGACGGTCCTGATCGAAACCCCGATCCGAATCGTTGTGATCATCGTCGTGGGCCTGATCATCAGGTCCCTCGCGCGGCGTGCGATCGATCGCGCGGTGCGGCCTGTTCGCGGCCAGCCATCTCGCCTGCTGCGCCCGTTCCAGGAGCGCATTCAAAACAGCTCGCTGCTCGAATCGTCCGGCCTGCTGTCCGAACGACGCACGCAACGAGCGGCCACGCTCGGATCGGTCCTGAAATCCGCGGCATCCGCGGCGATCTTCGTCGTCTGCTTCCTTCTCGTGCTCAGCGAACTGCGGATCAATCTCGCCCCGTTCATCGCGGGCACGTCGATCGTCGGCGTTGCCCTCGGCTTCGGAGCCCAGAACATCGTCAAGGACTTTCTCACCGGCATGTTCATGCTGCTGGAAGACCAGTACGGCGTCGGTGACGTCATCGACTTCGAGAAGGCCAGCGGCACCGTCGAGGCCGTCGGGCTGCGCAGCACGCGGCTGCGCGACGTCAACGGCACCGTCTGGTACGTGCGTAACGGCGAGGTCGTCCGGGTCGGTAACAAGAGCCAGGGCTTTGCCACCGTCGTCCTCGACATCCCGATCGACGCCTGGGCCGACGTCGACGTCGCCTGCGCTGCCATGCTCGGCGTCGCCCGGGCGATGGCGCTCGAGGACGACTGGAAGCCGGTCTTCATGAAGGAGCCCGAGGTCCAGGGTGTGGAGAACATCACCCGCAGCGAGACGACGATCCGGTTGGTCGCCCGAGTGCGCCCGCTCGAGCAGTGGCGCACTGCGCGTGAGATGCGTCGCCGCATCCGTGACGCGCTCGACCGGCTCGACATCGACACACCAGCCGCCCGTAACGATCCCGAGGTATCAGCCGAGACCGGCGGCGCCACGCGGCGCCGCCCGCCTGTCGGTGACCATCTCGGCCGGAGCTGACAGATTCGTCAGGTCCCGCCGAGATCGTCACCGGGTCCTGCGCTTCATCGCAGGGCGGTGACTGCCTCGAGGACGGCGCGGTGCAACGTCGGGAAGACGTAGTGCATCGTCCGCAGCGTCGCGACCGGCACCTCGGCGTGGACGGCCAGGGTGAGCAGGCCGATGAGCTCACCGCCGTACGGGCCGACGACTGTCGCTCCGACGAGCACCCCAGAGTCCGCGTCCTCGACCACTTTGACGAAGCCGTCGTTGCCGGGGCCGTGGATCCACCCGCGGCTGTTGGACGCGATCTGCTGGACGCCTACCCGTACCCGCAGGCCGTCGTCGCGCGCTTGCTGCTCGGTCTTGCCGACCCGGCCGACCTCGGGATCGGTGAATGTCGCCCAGGCCAGCGCGGCGTAGCCGCCGAACTCCTCCGCCTGCTCGAGCAGGTGGGCGGTGAGCACCTGCGCCTGCCACACCGACACGTGCGTGAACGGCCCCTTGCCGGTGACATCGCCGACCGCGTAGAGACCGTCCACACCGTTCACGGCCATGTGCTCGTCGATGTCCAGAGCGTGCACCGCCGCGTCGAGCCCGACGGTCTCCAGGCCGATCGCGTCGAGATTGGGCGTGCGACCGGCTGCGACGAGCATCTTCTCGGCCGTGATCGACGCGCCGTCGGACAACGTCACGACAACGCCGTCGCCGCCCGCCTCGACCTTGGCTACCTGTACGCCGAGACGCACGGCGATGCCCTCCCGGTCGAAGACCGCGGCAAGCACCTCGCCGGCCTCCGGCTCCTCGCGGGCCAGTAACCGGGGCGCCCCCTCGACCATCGTGACGGCGGTGCCGAAACGGGCCATGCCCTGGGCGAGCTCGCAGCTGATCACGCCGCCGCCGATGACGACGAGCGAGCGGGGTGCGACGCGCGAGCGGAGGATCTCGCGGTTCGTCCACACAAGGTCGTCGACCCCGACCGCGAGGGAGTCGAGCCCGTCTATCGAGGGGATCGCCGGGCGGGTGCCAGTGGCGATCACGACGTTCGCCGCGGTGTGCATCGCGCCGCCCGCGTCGATCAGCAGGCGACCGGTGTCGTCGCGACCGGCTAGCCGCCCATGACTGCGCGAGAACGTCGCGCCCTGACCCTCGAAGCGCTCGACGGCGACGGTGTCGTCCCAGTCGTCGGTCGCCTCGTCCCGAATGCGTTTCGCAACAGCACCGAATTCGGGTTCGTCGCTCGCGTGACCGGCGAGTTCGTCAACCCGCCGCGACTCACCCAGCGTCTCAGCGGCTCGCAAGATCATCTTGGATGGGATGCACCCGAAGTACGGGCACTCGCCGCCGACCAGCCTTTCGTCCACACCCAGCACGGACCGACCGGCCTCGGCGACCGATCCGGCCACGGCTTCGCCGCCCGGCCCGAGCCCGAGAACAACCAGGTCATAGTCCATTCCGTGCCTCCAGTTCGTCGCGCGAGCGGCTCGCCGCGACGCTCACGCACCCACTTCGTTCGCTCCGCAAGCGTCGCTCAAGTCACGACGCTACTGATTCTGTCCCGCGGACGTTGGCACAATGGGTGACGTGACTGGCTTACCGGACGGGGACGGACGCGCGGACACCTTCTATGCGGCAGTGGGCGGAGAGGATACGTTCCGCCGGCTCGTGGACAGGTTCTACGAGGGTGTGGCCGACGACCCGGTGTTGCGCTCGCTCTACCCGGAGGACGATCTGGGCCCGGCCTCGGAACGGCTGCGCATGTTCCTCGTGCAGTACTGGGGCGGCCCCGGCACGTACTCGCAGCAGCGTGGCCACCCCCGCCTGCGCATGCGCCACGCCGGTTTCGCGATCGGGGTGGCCGCGCGGGACGCCTGGCTCGCCCGGATGCGCACGGCACTGGACTCACTCGACCTGCCGCCGGCCTACGAGAAGGTGCTCTGGGACTACCTGACGTCCGCCGCCGACTCGCTGCGCAACCTACCCGGATGACCCGTCCATGGTGGGCATCGGCGGTCTTCTACCAGATTTACCCGCGCAGTTTCGCCGACGGCAACAGCGACGGAACGGGCGATCTGATCGGCATCCGCGAGCGCGTCGACCATCTCGTCGCGCTCGGCGTCGACGCCGTGTGGATCTCGCCGTTCTACCGCTCCCCCATGGCGGACGGAGGTTACGACGTCGCCGATCCGTGCGACGTCGACCCCATCTTCGGCACCCTCGCCGACTTCGACGCGCTGATCGAGACCGCTCACGAGTCAGGCATCCGGGTCACCGTCGACCTCGTCCCGAATCACGTCTCGAGCGAGCACCCGTGGTTCCAGGCCGTCCTCACCGGCGATCGGGACACCCCCGAACGTGCGCGCTTCGTGATCCGTCCCGGCCGGGGTAGGAACGGCGACGAACCGCCGAACAACTGGCCGTCGGTCTTCGGCGGCCCGGCCTGGCACCGGCTGCCCGACGGTGAGTGGTACCTGCACCTGTTCGCCCCCGAGCAGCCCGATCTCGACTGGCTCGACCCGGCCGTGCCCGCGGAGTTCGAGCGCATCATGCGGTTCTGGCTCGACCGCGGCGTCGACGGGTTCCGCATCGATGTCGCCCACTCGATGGCCAAGGAGCCGGGCCTGCCCGACCTCGACCCCGAGGTCCTGCTCCACGCCGGCGGTCCTATGCCGAGCTCGGACGACATCCGCTGGGACCGCGAGCACGTACACGACTACCACCGGCTGTTCCGCCGCGTCCTGGACTCCTATCCCGGCGAGCGGATGGCGGTCGGCGAGGCCTGGGTGCCCGACGCCCACCGACTCGCCTCCTACGTGCGCCCGGACGAGCTGAACCTCACATTCAACTTCGAACTGGTAGAGGCAGCGTGGGGCGCATCCGCATTCCGGGGTGCGATCACCCGGTCGCTGGACAGCCTCGCCGAGGTCGGTGCGCCGTGCACCTGGGTGCTCTCCAATCACGACGTCGCGCGAGCGGCCACCCGTTACGGCGGCGGCCAGCGCGGCGTCGCCCGCGCCCGTGCAGCGGCGATGGTGCAGCTCTCGCTCCCCGGCACGGTCTACCTCTACAACGGCGACGAGCTGGGGCTGACGAACGTTCCGCTGCCCGACGACGCGCTGCAGGACCCGACCTGGGAACGCAGCGGTCACGCCGACCGCGGCCGCGACGGGGAACGCGTCCCGCTGCCGTGGTCGGGAAGCACCCCGCCGTACGGCTTCACCACCGGCACTACCACCTGGTTGCCCATGCCCGACTCGTGGGCGGAGCTGACCGTGGCGGCGCAGGAGGCCGACCCGACCTCCACGCTGCACCACTTCCGCGCGACGATTCGACTGCGGCGCTCGCTGCCCGAGCTGCACACCGGCGAGTTCGCGTGGCTCACCCCGCCGCCCGAGGGCTGTCTCGGCTACTGCCGTGCGGGGTTAACCGTGTTGCTCAATGCCGGCGAGGCTGCCGTGCCGCTGCCCGCGGGCGAGGTCGTGCATTCGTCCGGGCCGGTCGGCACGCACCTGCCGCCGGATACCGCGGTTTGGCTCCACGCTCGCTGACCGGCTTGAATGGACGAGATGGACACCGACGAGCACGGCAGGCACCAGCCGCCCTTGAACCGGGACGAGGCTGCGACGCTGCTGGGCTTCCTGGACTATCAGCGCGCGACATTCGAGTGGCGGACGCGAGGCCTGGACGACGACCAGCTGCGGGTAGCGCTATCGCCGACCTCGATGACGCTCGGCGGGATGCTGAAGCATCTGGCCTACGCCGAGGATTTCTGGTTTGCCAGTGTGGTTGCCGGCGCGGCGCCTCTTCAGCCGTGGGCCGACGTGGACTGGAAATCCGAACCCGACTGGGACTGGACCAGCGCCGCGGACGACACGGGCGAGCAGCTACGGGCTCTGTGGGCCGAGCGCGTCGAGCGGTCCAGGGCCGCCGTGGACCGCCAACTCGGCACAGACCCACCCGCGGCGCTCGGTGCGACGCATTCGGCGTGGGGTGGCCGGGCATGCGTTTCGCTACGTTGGGTGCTGGTGCACATGATCGAGGAATACGCGCGCCACAACGGTCACGCCGATCTGATCCGCGAGTCGATCGACGGCGAGACGGGCGAGTGAGCCCGGCGCGGCCGTGCGTGGCGACCGCCGCGCGGGCAGGCGTGATCCGGCGGCCGCCGAGACGGACGAATCCTCAAATGTCAGGAGCCCCATGTTCGGTCTAATCATCAGCATCATCTTCTTCGGCCTCGTCGCCGGCGCCCTAGCGCGCCTGCTGGTACCCGGCCGACAACACATGTCGATTCCGATGACGATCCTGCTCGGCATCGTCGGGTCCTTCGTCGGCGGATTCCTCGGTTACCTGCTGTTCCACAAGGACGCTCAGAACGGGTTCTTCCAGCCGTCCGGCATCGTCGGCTCGGTCATCGGCGCCATCATCGTCCTGCTCATCTGGATGCGGGTCGGCGGCCGCAACCGCGTGCGACGTTGAGGTCAGCACGAACGTTTTCTGTCGGTCAGCGTCGCCCTGCGCCGCGCGGGCGGGCGCGGACGTGCATGCGCTCGCCCTGTGGCCCGAAGAGGATCACCAGCTCCACGGGGCGTGCGCCGGCACTACCGAACCAGTGCGGGGTGTGGGTGTCGAATTCGGCGACCTCGCCGGCGCGCATCACGAGGTCGAGCTCGCCGAGCAGCAGGTGCAACCGGCCGTTGAGGACATACATCCACTCGTAGCCCTCGTGGGTCTGCAGGTCACCGCCGTGCTCGCCCGGCTCAATGATCATCTTGTAGGCCTGCAGACCGCCCGGTCGACGGGTCAGCGGGATCATGGTGCGGCCGTGCCGCTGCACCGGGTCGGCTCGCACGCGCGGATCGCTCGTCGCGGCGTCGCTGATGAGCTCGTCGAGCGGCACCTCGTGGGCCCGGGCCAGGCGGAGCAGCAGCTCGAGGGTGGGTCGGCGGCCGCCGGACTCGAGCCGGGACAGCGTGCTGACCGAGATGCCGCTGGCCTGCGCCAGTTGCGTCAGCGTGGACTGCCGTCGTTCGCGAACCGCGCGCAGGCGCGGCCCCACGGTTGCGAGCGTCTCGTCGATCCCGTCCTCGTCAGCCATACGTCTATTTGCTACTTCAGCAAGCGAACTTGTCAAGTCAGACGACGCGACGCACGCTGAGTACATGAATGAGAACTACGACGTCATAGTGATCGGCGGCGGCAGCGCCGGGCTGAGTGCAGCGATCGCGCTGGGCCGCTCTCGGCGTTCGGTGCTGGTCGTCGATGCCGGTGACCCGCGCAACGCCGCAGCTCGCCACGTTCACAACTTCCTGACCCAGGACGGGACGGCGCCGGCCGACATCTACGCCGCCGGCCGCAAGGAGGTCGAAACCTACGGTGGGCAGATCGTCCACGGCCGGGCCGACACGCTCACGCGCGACGGTGCACGCTTCCGGGTCGAGTTCGATGCCCGGACCGTCACGGCCCGACGGCTCGTCGTCGCGACCGGGACGCGCGACGAGCTACCCGACATCCCCGGCCTGGCGCAGCGTTGGGGCACCGACGTGCTGCACTGCCCGTACTGCCACGGCTGGGAGGTCCGCGACCGGCGCATCGGTATCCTCGCCACCGGCCCGATGGCGACCCACCAGGCCCTGCTCTTTCGGCAACTAAGCGCGCACGTCACGCTGCTGCAGCACACCGGCCCGACACTGGCGCCCGAGCAGCATGACCAGCTCCATGCCGTCGGCATCCCCGTCGTCACCGGCGCGGTCAGCGAGGTCGAGTCCGACGCGAGCGGCCTGATCGGCGTACGGCTCGACGACGGCACCCGCATCGAACTGGATGCGCTGGTGGTCGCGCCGGTCTTCCGGGCCCGCGCCGAGCTGCTCGCCCCGCTCGGCCTGCAGCCGAGCGAGATCCGGCTCGGGGGCCACCTGATTGCCACCAAGGTCGACGCCGACGCTGCGGGCGCCACCGCGGTATCGGGGGTGTGGGTCGCCGGCAATATCACCGACGCCCAGGCTCAAGTAATGACCTCTGCCGCCGCCGGGCTCGCCGCCGGCGCCGCGATCAACAACGACCTGGTCACCGCCGACGCGGCGCACGCCGTCGACGTCCGCCGCTCGGAGCGGATCGACGGCGAGGACGCATGGGACGAGCGGTACCGGCTGCATCGGCAGCACTGGAGCGGCGGTCCCAACGCTGCCCTCGTCGCCGAGATCGGCGACCTTGCGCCGGGCTCGGCTCTCGACGCCGGTGCCGGCGAGGGCGGAGACGCTCGATGGCTGGCCGCACGGGGCTGGCAGGTCACCGCCGCGGACATCTCGGCCGTCGCCCTCGAACGCGCCGGGCAGTCCGCCGACGAGGCAGGGCTGGACATCGCGTGGCAGCACCTGGATCTCTCTCGCGATCCGGCGCCGCGCACCTACGATCTCGTCACCAGCTGCTATCTGCACCTGCCCGCCGGGCAACGGCAGGCCCTGTTCGCACACCTCACGTCCGCGGTCGCGCCCGGCGGCACGCTGCTCGTCGTCGGCCACGATCCCAGCGACCTGCACACGAGCATGCCGCGCCCGGGTCTGGCCGAGATGGGTTGGACGGCCGAAGACGTGGCCGCCTCGCTCGGCGACGGTTGGATCGTCGACACCTGCGGTGCCCGGCCGCGTCCCGCGATCGATCCCGTAGGCCGCGACATCACCATTCAAGACGCCGTCCTGCGAGCCCACCGAAAGCCTTGCGCGGGCAGAGCCGACCGCGCCGATGTCGAAGCGTGATCGCCGTTGCCAAGCACGCGAGGAGTCAGCGGACGGTGAGACCGCTCCCGGGACGTTCCAGGTAGACGGTGCCGTATTCGGCCACCACCCGCGCCCATCGTCCGGCGGAGTCGACGAACGCGTGACCGCCCTGGGGCAGAAACCCCATGCGGGTCAGGGCACTCATGGCGCGCAACGTCACGGCCGCGCTAATCGGTGCGGCGCCGTCGGCATCTGTGGTGGCGGTGAGCACGACCGAGTCCAACAGCGCGTCCGAGACCTCGGCGCGGGGCCGGGCGCCCGGGTCGCCCTCCCGGGCCGCCGCCTGCTTGAGCGTGGCCGCGCCGCTACGCACCAACGCGCGGATCACGTCGTCGGGGACGGTCTCGAGACGCACCCAGCCGTACTCGGGTGGCAGGCCGGAGCGCCATAGCGCGTCCTGAGTGAGGGGAGCTTCCGCGCCGTCGACATCGAGCCACGCCAGCGCCTCGGCCGCCCGGACAGTGATGTCGCGCGTCTCGACGCCCGCATCGCCGGCGACGCTACGAGAGACCAGGACCTCGAACGGCAGCCGGATCAGCGCTGTTGCCCGTCCGCCGCGAAACCGGAACCGTACGACGCATTGGGAATCGAGGCCGACCGCTCGCCGCAGCGCAGGCGCCAGATCGGTCAGGATCTCGTGGTCGGCCGACCGCTCGCCGAGCGTGGCTGTCACGCGGGTTCGTCGGCGTACGCGTGCAGGATCGCCCGCTCCTCGCGGGTGAGCCGCCGCGGATGGTCGCCGTCGAAGTCGACCGTGACGCAGGTGGTCGATGCGCGCGCTGCCAGCCGGCCACCATCGAAGACCTCGTACCGCACGACGAAGCGCGCGCCACCGATGCGGTCCACCCACGTTTCGACCCGCAGCGGCGCCAGCTTGTAGACGACGGGCCGCAGGTAGTCGATCTCGTGGCGCGCTATCACCGTTCCCGACGAGAACCCCTCGTGGCGGTGGAAGAACATCGCAACCCGGGCGTCTTCGAGGTAGCTCAGGTACGCGGTGTTGTTGATGTGGCGGTAGGCATCCATGTCCGACCACCGCATGCTGACCTCGTGCACGAACCTGCTCACGACCGACGCCCCCGTCCGCTAGGCAAGCGTCGCTCAGTCCCGGCGTAGCTTGCGGTGAGTGACGGCGTGCGGTCGCGCGGCGTCCGGGCCGAGGCGCTCGACCTTGTTCTTCTCGTACGAATCAAAGTTGCCCTCGAACCAAAACCAGTTGCCTGGGTTGTCGGCGGTTCCCTCCCACGCCAGGATGTGCGTGGCGATGCGGTCGAGGAACCACCGGTCGTGGGACGTGATCACCGCACAGCCGGGGAAGTCCAGCAACGCGTTCTCCAGTGAACCGAGGGTCTCGACATCCAGATCGTTGGTGGGCTCGTCGAGCATCAGCAGGTTGCCACCCTCTTTGAGGGTCAGCGCGAGGTTCAGCCGGTTGCGCTCGCCGCCGGACAGCACCTTCGACGGCTTCTGCTGGTCGGGGCCCTTGAAGCCGAACGCACCGACGTAGGCACGCGACGGCATCTCGACGTTGCCGACCTTGATGTAGTCCAAGCCGTCGGACACGAGCTCCCACACGTTCTTCGTCGGGTCCAGACCGCCGCGGTCCTGGTCGACGTAACTGATCTTGACGGTCTCGCCGATCTTTAGCTCACCGGCGTCGGGCTGCTCCTGGGCGACCATCATCTTGAACAGCGTGGTCTTGCCGACGCCGTTCGGGCCGATGACCCCGACGATGCCGCCACGCGGCAGCGAGAACGAGACGTCTTCCCAGAGCAGGTTGTTCTCGAAGCCCTTGATTAGGCCTTTGGCCTCCATGACGAGGTTGCCCAGGCGCGGGCCGGGCGGGATCTGGATCTCCTCGAAGTCCAGCTTGCGGGTCTTCTCGGCCTCGGACGCCATCTCCTCGTAGCGGGCGAGCCGCGACTTGCTCTTCGTCTGGCGACCCTTGGCGTTCTGCCGGACCCAGTCGAGTTCCTCGCGCAGGCGCCGTTCGAGCTTCTGGTCCTTCTTGCCGGTGACCGCGAGCCGCTCGGCCTTCTTCTCGAGATACGTCGAGTAGTTGCCCTCGTACGGATACGCACGGCCGCGGTCGAGCTCGAGGATCCACTCGGCGACGTTGTCGAGAAAATACCGATCATGGGTGACGGCGAGGACGGCGCCGGGATACTTCGCGAGATGCTGTTCGAGCCACTGGACGCTCTCGGCGTCGAGGTGGTTGGTCGGTTCGTCGAGCAGCAACAGATCGGGTTGCTCGAGGAGCAGCTTGCACAGCGCGACTCGGCGACGCTCGCCACCGGACAGGTGCGTGACGGGCTCCTCTCCCGGCGGGCAGCGCAGCGCATCCATCGCCTGCTCGATGCGGCTGTCGAGTTCCCATCCCTCCGCGTGCTCGATCGTCTCCATGAGCTCGCCCTGCTCGGCGAGCAGCTTGTCGAAGTCGGCATCGGGCTCACCCATGGCTTCGGACACCTCTTCGAAGCGGGCGAGCGTGGCGCGGAGCTCGGCGACCGCGTCGTCGACATTTCCGCGGACGGTCTTGGACTCGTCCAGCGGCGGTTCCTGCTGAAGCAGGCCCACTGAGAAACCGTCGCTGAGGCGCGCGTCGCCGTTGGACGCCTGGTCCATGCCGGCCATGATCTTCAGGACACTTGACTTGCCGGCCCCGTTCGGGCCGACAACGCCGATCTTCGCGCCCGGCAGAAAGGCGAGGGTGACGTCGTCGAGGATCACCTTGTCGCCGTGCGCCTGGCGCACTTTCTGCATGGTGTAGATGAACTGGGCCACGGTCCGTCCTTGCTGAGTCGCGTCGTCGATTCGGGTGCAGGCACCGAGCTGGGCTCGAGCCGCCACTCCAGTGTCCCAGCAACGTCGAACGAGTGCCTCGCACCCCTGCGAGGCGACCCCGGGCGCAGAAGCGCCGGCCGGGACCGAAATCGGTCCTGGCCGGCGCCCGGGAGTGCGATCCCTTTCTACAACGTGCAGCCGACCTACTTATGGCAGGCGCAGGACCTGGCCGACGTGGATCACGTTCGGGTTGTGCACCGTCGACTTGTTGGCCTGATAGAGCGCCTTCCACCCGCCGGCGACGTGCAAGCTGCGCGCGATCTGGGCCAGGGTGTCGCCCGAGCGGACCTTGTAGACCGACCCGCCCGCGTGCCGGGCGCTGTGGTGCGACTTCTTGGCGTGCGAGTCGGCCGTGCTGCGGTGCTTCGCCTTGCGGCTGGTCGTTGCGGTGTGGCTGGCACTCGCGCCGGCGAGCGCGGGCAGTTTGGCCGACGTGGCGTGACCGCTGGACCGGGTCAGGCCGGCGTTCGGGCCGCACACCGGCCAGGCGCCGGGGCCCTGCGCATGGAGCACGCGGCGAGCGACCTCGATCTGCTCCGTGCGGGTGGCGTGGTTGGCTTGGTGCGCGTACTTGTGGCCGCCGTAGGCAGCCCAGGTGCTGGACGAGAACTGCAGGCCACCGTAGAACCCGTTGCCGGTGTTGATGTCCCAGTTGTTCGTGCTCTCGCAGTGCGCGACGCGGTCCCAGACGCGGTAGCTCGGGGCGGCGTCGGCCGGGGCGGCGAGGCTGGTCACCGCGGCAGCGGCGCCGACCGTGGCGGCCACGGCAACCGCCGTGCGACGCGCGGTGGAGGTGGTGCGCACACCCTCGGTCGAGATGCTCACGGAGTCATCGATGGACGCAGTTGAACGCGACTTCATATGTTGCCTTTCCTCGAGTGGCGCACCGAGTGGCCGCCATCGTGTTCGGATCTCCCCGTCGCCGCGTGTCGTTCACCAGCGATTGCCCGCTCGTACCGCGGCGCAGATTCGTCTATCGGGGATCCCGGGTCAGCCCCAGCCGTGCACCGGTTTCGGTGGCCCACGGTCTGTCGCACCATCCCTGCCCGGTGCGGCGAAGCACCTGAGCGGTGCCGCGGCTCCAACGAACGTAGGCAACGCCGTTGCCCGTTTCAAACCGCTGTGTGCCCGCTCTCGTGACCCAGGACACGCCTGGCCCTAGCCGTTTTAGAAGTGAGCGGCACTCTCACGACCGACCGCGCCCGCGAAGTCGGGCCTTGGCGCCCTGACGGCTGCTTGCAACAGCTAGCACTCGCCGCCGCGCTCCTGTGAGCAGGCGCACGTCCTCGATCCAACACGGCGGGCTTCGAACGACGTCTCGGGCGGTGAAGGGCCAGCTCCCGGTAAGCGCCGGACCGCGCCAGCCGCTCGGCCGGCGTGGCCCCGCACCCACTGCAGATCATTCGATCGATCACACGGCGGTGAGTTCGCGCACCTCACCGGTGGCCAGGTCGACCTCGGTGTTCGGACTCGTTTCGTCCAGATCGAGATAGTCCGCGGTCAGATCGGCCGGGTGCCCGTCGTCGTCCAGATCGATCGGTGTCGACATGGCCGGACGGACGACCCGTTCGAAGTCCGCCACGCCGCGTGTGAGGTCGTGCCCGACTGCCGTGGCCTCGAGCTCGTACGCGGTGCGCAGGACCTCGTTCGAGGTGAACTCGCGCTGGTAGTACCGCCCCATGACCATCACCGGCTGGCCCTTCTTCAATGAGTCCCCGACGTTCTGCGCGAGCGCGCGCCAAGCGGTCACAGTCACGAAGAGCGTCCCGCTGTCGATCCACTCGCCCTTGTCGCGGTCGTAGCGGCGCGAGGTCGACGCGATCCTGAAGTTGGCCACGAGGTGGCCGTTCTTGGTACGCCGCAGATTCGGCGCGTCCACCAGATTGCCGACCACCGTCATGATCGTCTCGTTCATTGTCTGTTCCCCTTGTCCTCGGTCTTCCGGTTGCTCCGGGCGCCCCTATGGGCGTGACACCACGAAACCCCTCGGCGGCCTGTCGCCGCGACGGCCGATCAGGATCTGTGGATGACGGACGGGGCTGTGGACGGGCTGGTCCGAACCTGTCGGCCCATGGTGGTAGGGGCGCCTCGCCGTAGTCTCAGTCTCACTGCGATGACCCGAGCCGGCATGGAGACGACGTCATGACCGAAGGCCGCCCGAGACCACGTCCGCGTCCCACGCCGAGCCCTGCGGCGATTGCCGTCGCGGCCCCGGCCGACGGGATCAAGAAGAAGCGCTTCTACAACCGCGGTTGGCTGTGGCTTCTCGTCTTCTTCGTCGCCGTCGTCATCATCCTCGTCACTGCGGTGTCCCAGGACGCCAACGACGCGGTCAACACGAGGCACAAGGTCGCCTACAGCGTCACCGGCACGGTCGCAGCCGACATCACCTACTACGCGCCGGACAGCTCCAGCAAGTCGGCCACCGAATCCGTCGCCAACCAGAAATTGCCTTGGACCAAGGCGATCACGGTGAAAGGCAACGTCGCCGGCTTCGTGCTCACCGCCACCCCCAGCGACGTCACGAAGAAGGGCGCGCTCGCCTGCGCGATCACGCTCGACGGCAAGGTCGTGTCAATCGGCAAGACGAACGACACCGGGATCGTCAGCTGCGACGCGACCGGCTACAACGGCAAGTAACAGCCCCCATGCAGCAAACGCGACGGCAGCGACCGTCGAACTGAAGGTAATCTCCGACGCGACCCGCCCCCGTAGCTCAGCGGATAGAGCAGCCGCCTTCTAAGCGGTTGGTCGCAGGTTCGATCCCTGCCGGGGGCACTCTGGGAGCAACGCGTGCTACACGGGATACGTTCGGTATCCCAACGACGACGACGGGACCTCGATGCCGGCAGCCGCCACGTAACCGCCGCAGTACGACGTGATCGTCATCGGTGCCGGGTTCTCCGGCATCGGGGCGGGCATAAAGGTCGACGAGGCGGGTTCGGCAACTACCTGACCTCGAGAAGCACGACGGCGTGGGGGCGCGTGGCACGCGAATACGACAGCTACTACTTCGACAAGCACGGCGACGTCCCGTTCCGCGCTACCTCCAGCCTCGAGGCGTTCTGGCAGAGTAACCACTTCGCCCTGGACGACTACATCTTCGAGTGCCCCGGTAACGAGCTGGGGCTCCAGGCAGTTGAGTGATCAAGACAGAGTTGTGGTCGTCCCAGCGATCATGACCGCTGTTGATCAGCAAGTGTTCTGCCACAGGACGACGAAGGGGCCCCGGCCGTTCCCGGCCAGGGCCCTCGCGGTCAGTCGTCGGTCAGTCGTCGGTCAGACGAGTGGCTCGTCGTCGTCGATCACGCGGGCAACGTGCGCTCGCCCAGCGGCTTCGCGGATCTCGAACACGTCCGACGCCCACTCCCCCACCTCATGGGTGAGATCACGCGCCGCGCCGGTGAGAATCGTCGCGATCCGCCCGACATGGGTCGCGGCGGACTCGGCGATCACCTGCACGGTGTCCTTCTGGATCTCGAACTTGCCAACCATGTGTCCTCGCTTCGCGGAAACCGCCCGACCATCAGGCGGCGACGGGCACCTTCTCGACGTCAACCGTAACCGCGGACGGCGTGTCCGGGCCGTCGCCGGTGCGCAACGGCACAGCGAGCCGGAAGATCTTCGCCCAGGTCGAGCCGATCTGCTTGGAGAACCGACCGGTGTTGTAGGGCAGGCCGTACTTCTCGCAGAGGGCCTGGACCTCGGGCGCGACCTGCGGGTAGCGCCGCGCAGGGATGTCGGGGAACAGGTGGTGTTCGATCTGGTGGCTCAGGTTGCCCGACATGATGTGGAACAGCTTGCTGCCAGTGATATTCGCCGACCCCATCATCTGGCGGACGTACCAGGCACCGCGCGACTCGTTCTCGGTCTCCTCCTGAGTGAAGGTGGCGACACCCGAAGGGAAGTGCCCGCAGAAGATGATCGAAAAGGCCCAGAGGTTGCGCACCAGGTTGGCGCTCGCGTTGGCGCTCAGCGTGGTGACGAACTGCGGGCCGCTCAATGCCGGGAACAGGACGTAGTCCTTCAACCACTGCCGGCCGACCTTGTGCCAGATTCCGTCCCACAGTTCCTTGTTTTCCGACCACTTGCGCTTACCGGTGAGCAGGTTGTCGGCTTCCAGGTCGTGCACTGCGACGCCGTACTGGAAGAACGTCATCAGCAGGAACGCCGCGACCGGATTGGCAAGGTAGTAGGGGTTCCACTTCTGCGACTCGTCCATGCGCAGGATGCCGTACCCGACGTCGCGGTCCTTGTCCAGGATGTTGGTGTACGTGTGGTGCATGTAGTTGTGCGAGTGGCGCCACTGGTCGGACGGGCAGGCGGTGTCCCACTCGAACTTCTTCGAGTTCATCGCCGGGTCGCGCATCCAGTCGTACTGACCGTGCATGACGTTGTGCCCGATCTCCATGTTGTCGAGGATCTTCGACAGGCTCAGCGCGGCCGTGCCGAGCAGCCAGAACGGCGGCAGTGCGCTGGCCATCAGCGACACACGGCCGGTGGCCTCGAGCGCGCGCTGCGCCTTGACGACGCGGTAGATGTAGTCGCGGTCCTCCTGGCCCAGGTCGTCGACGACGCGCTGCTTGATGGCGTCCAGTTCGCGGCCGAGTTCGTCGAGCTGCTCGTCGCTCAGGGTGATGGTCTTACGGCTCATGATGTTCTCCTCTTGCGTTTCGGTAAGACTCAGATGTCGAGTTCGACGTCGCCGACCGGCACGTTGATGCACAGCTGGACTTCGCAGTCGGGGTCGCTGTTGACGTTGCCGGTGTTGATGTTCCGGACGCTGCCGCGGGTCTTCACCTGCGTGCACGAGAAGCAGATGCCCATGCGGCAGCCGTGTTCGGGCGAGAGGCCGGCGGCCTCGGCCTGTTCGAGCAGGGTCGATCCGGTGTTGGCCGCGGTCGTGCCGGTCCGCGCGAAGCTCACGTCGCCGGTGACGTCGCTCGCGTCGACGACGACAGGAGCGGGGGCGAAGTCCTCGCTGTGCAGGCGGTCGCCGAGGTTGTGGGCGACGAAGTGCGAGCGGATGGACTTCATCAGGCCGGGGGGCCCGCACAGGTAGGTCTGGGCCTGGGCGTACCAGGGCGCGGCGTCGGTCAGGTGCCCCTTGTGGAACAGCCCGTGCAGGTCACCGCCCGCCTCTTGCTCGGTATAGGCGACGACGACCCTGAGGTTGTCGTGTGCGGCCTCGAGCGCCCGTAGCTCGGTCAGGTACGAGACGTGGCTCTCTGTGAACGCGTAGTGCAGGAACACGACGTCGCCGGTGTAGCCCTCGTCGCACAGCGTGCGCAGCATCGACATCACCGGGGTGATGCCGCTACCGCCGCTGAGCAGCAGGATCATCTCCGGACGCGGCTTGGGAAGAGTGAAGACGCCGTCGGCCTGCGCGAGGCCGAGCACCATGCCCGGGGTGGCGTGCGCGTACAGGTAGTTGGAGACGACGCCGTACGGGTGCGCCTTGATCGTCAGCTCGATGTGGCCGTCGCTGCGGTACTGCGAGCACGCCGGCGAGTAGCAGCGGGTGCGCCGCACGCCGTCGATGTCGATCGAGATCGAGACGTACTGCCCGGCCTCGAATCCCTGCCACTGCCGGGTGGGCTTCAGGGTCAGCGTGATGCTGTCGTGCGACCCGTGCCGGACGTCGGTGACCTCGGCCCGCAGTTCGCGGACGGTCAGCATCGGGTTCACCAGTTCGAGATACCGATCGACGCCGTGGGGCGTAGCGAGCGCTTCGGCGATACCGAGGGCGCGGCTGGCCAGCGGGGCGACGGACGGGAGCGAGAACCGGCGACGCGCTGACTTCGCGGTGATCCGCGGCGCTGCGGCGGCTGTGCCTCGAGCGGCCTGCATGGGCATTGCGGTGCTCCTCGTGGAAGATGCGGCGGCAACGGCTTTCAGTGCACGTTTGTACACTCACAAGTGTTGCGAGTCTCGGTTGCGCCTGTCAACCAGGCAAGCACGTGACGGCACACACGTCATCCGCATTGCGTCAGGGTGCACGGGCGTACTCTCGCCCTGTGAGCGATGCAAGACCTGCGAACCGACGGCGCGTCGCGGATGGGAGCGCGTCACCGCCGCGTAGCGAACCCGGTGCCCTCTCGGATCCCCCTGAGCCGCGGCACAGTCGATCGGGCCGAGCACGGCCCGAAGTCCGGTCGCGAGCCGAACGCAAGGAACAGACCCGGCGGAAGCTTCTCGATGTCACCCTGCGTTTCATCATCGAACGGAGCCTGGCCGGCATCAGCCTGCGCGAGGTCGCGCGCGAGGCCGGCATCGTTCCCACCGCGTTCTACCGGCACTACGCGTCCATGGACGACCTTGGCGTCGACCTCGTCGACGAGAGCATGCGTCCGCTGCGGCAGATGATTCGCGACGCTCGCAAGGGCCGGGCGGCGCACGGCGACATCATCGCCGACACCGTCGCGGTCCTGACCAAGCAGGTGCGCGAACACCCGGACCAGTTCCGGTTCCTGACCCGCGAGCGTTACGGGGGGGTCGCCGCGGTCCGGCGGGCGATCGCCACCGAGTTACGGCTGTTCACCAGTGACCTGACGATCGACCTCGCCCGCTTGACGACCGGCTACGACTGGACCACCGAGGACCTCGAGATGGCGGCCGACCTGATGGTCACCGCAATGCTCGGTACCGTGATGGATCTACTCGAGGCCGACGAGCGGCATCCCGAGGACGCCGCCTCGATCCTCGGTCTCGCCGAGCGGCAACTGCGGCTCATCGTGCTCGGCATGAGTGCCTGGCGCAGCAAGGGTTAGCCGCGGGTTAGCCGTCACTGTGCTAGTCGAAGGCAACAGCGCTCCGGAGACTGTGCTGAAAGGTGACGACAACAGTGAGATGCGGGGGTGGCGGACAGCCTCATCACTTGGCTTGCGGCAGTACTTCCGCTACCTCGTCGATCACGCCCGCGAGCGTGAGGTCCTTGTCGGTCACTCCGCCCGCACTGTGCGTCGCCAGGGCGATGTCGACGCGCCGCCAGCGCAGGTCCAGGTCGGGGTGGTGATCCAAATCCTCGCAGCGCGGTGCGAGCCTGTTGATGAACTCGACCGCGGTCAGGAAGTCGGCGAACTCGATCGATCGGGCCAGGCCTTCGGGGTTGCCGGTCCAGTCGTCGTTCCGGGCGGCGAGTCGCTCGTCGATCTCGGCCTGGTCGAGCAGGTGTGCTGCCATCGTCGCCTCCGTCGGATCGTCTGACACGACTCAGCGTAGTCGCGGGGTATAGCCTCCGCCCGTGACGGAACGTACTGACAACTTGGTCTGGATCGACTGCGAGATGACGGGCCTCGACCTGCAGCGGGACGCCCTTATCGAGGTCGCGGTCGTCGTCACCGACGGTGACCTCGTGCCCCTCGACGACGGTCTCGACGTGATCATCCACGCCGACAACGACATCCTGGACGCCATGATCCCGCTCGTCCGCGACATGCATGCATCCTCGGGGCTGACCACGTCGGTCCGCGAGTCGACGGTGCAGCTGGGCGAGGCCGAGCAGCTGGTTCTCGACCACGTCCGCAAATACGTGCCCGAGTCGCGAACGGCGCCGCTGTGCGGCAACTCGATCGCCACCGACCGGGGTTTTCTGGCCCGGGACATGCCGGCGCTGGACGAGCACCTGCACTACCGGATGGTGGACGTCTCGTCGCTCAAGGAGCTCGCCAAGCGGTGGTTCCCGCGGGTGTACCAGTCGCAGCCGCGCAAGGCGCTCAGCCATCGAGCGCTGGACGACATCCTGGAGAGCATCCGCGAATTGCAGTACTACCGCCGCACGCTGTTCGTGGCGCCTCCAGGGCCGTCGCTGGAGGACGCGAAGGCGGCAGCGAACGCAGTTCTCGGCCAGGCCGAAGGCCAGGTAGACTGACCGCGCTCGGCGGTTAGCCGCCGACATGGCGGGCGTAGCTCAGCAGGTAGAGCGCCGCGTTGTGGTCGCGGATGCCGCGGGTTCGAGTCCCGTCGCTCGCCCCGGACGAAGCGCCCCCCGGTGTCGATCGGGGGGCGCTTTCTCCTCCGATGTACCTGTGTGGCTCCGATCAGTTGCCGCGCGATCCCTAGCTCGCGTCGGACGCCGCGGCGCGCAGCGCATCGATAACGGCGCGCGCAGCGGGCGTCGGCTCGTTGCGCGAGCGGCGATACAGCACGCCGATCCGCCGCGATCCGAGCCCCGCAAGCGCGACAACACGCACGTTGGCCGGCGAAGACGCGGCGAGGGCCAGGTCGGGCACGAGAGACGCCGCGAAGCCGGCGGAGACGAGAACGATGGCCGCCGAGAAGTCCTGGCACAGGTGCGCAGCCGGAAGGGACAGCGCGCTCGTGCTGCGGACGCGGCGCATCGCCTGCCCGACGGCACTCGACGGCGGACCGTCGATCCAGGGCCGCTCGGCCACGGTGGCGAGATCGTCGAACTCAGGCCAGTCGACGGGGACGACGACGCGAAACGGGTCGTCGAACAGGGCCTCGTAGCGCAGTCCGCGAGGGACGGGGCGCCGGCGCTGCGCGTCGTCCTCGACGAGCGCCACGTCGGTCCGTCCCGCGAGCACGTCCGCGGCTGCGGTGGTGTCGTCGACCTGGTGGACGGACAGGTGCAACCCCGGGTGCTTTTGGGCCGCCGAGACGATCGCAGTGCCCGCAAAGCCGCGCAGCACGGTGACGAACGCGGCGAGGGTGATCGGGCCGGTGATCGCGTCGGACAACGAGGTCAGTTCCGCCTCTGCGTCCTCCAGCACCTCGACGAGCCGGTCGGCGTGACTGACGAGACGGCGACCGGCCGTGGTGAACTCGATCGTCCGCTGGCCGCCGCGGCGCGAGCGGTCGATCAGCACGAATCCGGTCTCGCGTTCGAGCAGCGCGAGTTGCTGGGACACCGCAGATGGCGAGACGCGCAAGGCGGCGGCCGCGCCGACGACGCCGCCGTAACGGTCCACGGCTCGCAGGGTGACTAACCGCCGCGGATCGATGCTCATGAAGTACAGCTTCACCCTGACATAACCAGAATGCAATTTTCTTTCATCAGCTCTTGAGTCATGATGGACGAGTCAGGATCCCTCAACGAAGAGAGAGCAGCACCACCATGTACACCGCAGAACCACGTCCGTTCACCGCAGCCACCAACAAGCTCGCCTACGCGCAGGCCTTCAGCGGCGCCTCGGCCCGCCGTCACCGGGTGTCGACGCAGCGCACCCGGCGCGGCCTCGCGCTGCTCCGCGGGCGCCGGCGCACGACCTAAGTTGGCTAGTCCCACCTGGTCGGCTTCCGTCGGCACGGCCTAGCGAGCGGTGCTCGTCGCCGAGTGGTGCAGGTCCCGTTGACGCCCCGAATCGGTGCCCGCCACCGTGCTAGGGTCGTGTTTCGGCCCGCTTCGGTGGGCCGAGCGCATGATCCGCGCCGTTAGCTCAATTGGCAGAGCAGCTGGCTCTTAACCAGCGGGTTCGGGGTTCGAGTCCCTGACGGCGCACCACTCCTCACTCCCCTTCCAGCTGGTCGGCTAGTGCCCGCAGGGCCTGCCCTCGGTGGCTGATGGCGTCCTTCTCCGAGCTATCGAGTTCCGCGCTGGTGACGGCCTGGCCGTCCGGGACAAAGATCGGGTCGTAGCCGAAGCCGTTCGTGCCCCGCGGGTCGCGGACGAGTCGGCCGGGCATGCGTCCTGCGGTCATGATCTCGACGCCACCGCCGGCCACATAGGCGACCGAGCAGGCGAACACGGCGCCAAGCCGTTCGTCGGGCACGTCGCGCACCTGGGACAGCACCAGTCGTAGGTTCGCTTCGTCGTCGCCGTGACCGCCGGCCCAGCGCGCCGACAGCACACCAGGCATGCCGTTGAGTGCGTCGACGGCAAGCCCGGAGTCGTCGGCGACGGTCGGCAGGCCGGTGTGCCGATAGCCCTCGCGAGCCTTGATCAGCGCATTCTCGGCGAACGTGGCGCCGCTCTCGGGAACTTCGTCGTAGTGCTCGACGTCGTCCAGACCAACCACCTCGAGATCTGCCAGCGCCGGTGCGAAGATCCGGCGCAACTCATCCAGCTTCTTGGGATTGCGGCTGGCCAGCAGAACGCGGAATGTCACGCCTGAAGTGCCTCGGACTGCAACCGGGCCAGCTCGGCGCAGCCGGCCACCGCGAGATCCAGCAGAGCGTCCAATTCGTCGCGGCGGAACGGCACGCCCTCGGCGGTGCCCTGCACCTCGACGAACTCCCTCGCCCCGGTGACCACCACGTTCATGTCGGTCTCGGCCCGGACGTCTTCGGCGTACATCAGATCCAACCGCGGCTCGCCGTCGATCACCCCTACTGACACTGCCGAAACCGTGTTCACCAGCGGCGCCGGCTTGGCCAGCGAGCCGCGCGCGTCGAGCCAGCTGATGGCGTCGGCCAGCGCCACGAACGCGCCGGTGATCGCCGCCGTGCGGGTGCCCCCGTCGGCCTGCAGCACGTCACAGTCGATGGCGACGGAGTTCTCACCGAGTGCGGCCAGGTCTACCGCTGCGCGCAGTGA
>JBPCOE010000056.1:0-2563 GCA_051000605.1 Jatrophihabitans sp. | reverse complement strand
CCAACGCCCAGATCGCCGGCCGACTCTTCCTCTCCGAAGCGACCATCAAAACCCACGTCACCCGCATCCTCCACAAGCTCGAACTGCCAGACCGCGTCCACGCGGTCGTGCTCGCCTACGAATGCGGACTCGTCCGACCAGGACAGGTATGACCTCGTAAGTCCCTACTCGGTGAGGGAAGGCCAACCTGACAGGGTCGGCCCTGGCGATCTTCACAAGCGGAACCCTCCGTGCTGGCGATGCGGCGATCGGGCACGGCCAGCACCGGTGAGCAGCGGACGATCTTGACCGTCTCGTATGACGCACCATTGCGGGCAGGCCGGCTGCTGTTTCAGTTGGGATCCCGTTCCGGGCGGGGGTTGCCGCCGGAACGCAGCTTGGGGTGGTCGCCTTCTTGTACGAGGTCGTCGTTGACCACGGCGCGCGACACGCTCGGACCGCGACGCGCTCGGACCGTGTCACGCGGCTCGAGCCGCGTGATCGGGCCGCAGACACATGACGATGCTGGCGACGAGTGTCCACAACAGGAAGACGAGGGAGGCGAGGAAGCCGACCGGCGTCACCAGTTGCAGGATCGCGAGCACGAGCGCGGTCCAGGCGAGCCAGCGTGGAAAAACGCGGGCCAGGATGCCGGCCAACGCCACCGCAAGCAGCAGAATCGTGATGCCGCCAGCTTCTGGCAGCAAGAGCTCCGAGCCGAGGATGTGCCACGCTTGGAGCGCGGCCGGGGCGGTGGTGGCCTTGTGGCCGATGTCGCCGAGTGTGAAGTACGTGGTCGCGTAGATGAGCTGACCGGTAGCGGTGACGGCTATCCCCACGAGCGCCGCGCCGGCAATCAGCGGGTGCAACGCTGCCCGGCGGGTCCTGGCCCAGAGCGCCGCGCCGAAGAAGACGAAGAAGATGCTCGCCCAGGCCAGAAGCATCCCTCCCTTCAAGACGTGCCCATGATTTGCGGAATAGAACTCCGTGATCTTCGACACCGACGCGTCGCTGTCGGGGTAGGGGCCCATGAGCAGGAATGCGGCGGCGGTGAGTGCGACGTAGACGACGCCTGCGAGCGGAACGAACCGGCCGAGCCGAGCCGCCGTGGAAGAGTCCTCGGGCTCATGACGCTCCTCCGAACGAGGACGCGTTGTGGGGTTGGTCATCTTGGTGCTCCTTTACCGTTGTTGTTGACCCGTGCGACGCTAGGCAGCGCGGGTGGACGCGTCGTCGGTCGGCGTGGTGATCTTTGGGTCAGCCAGCCGGCTGATCTTTCGAGGTTGCTGGATCGGCCGACTGGGCGATGACACGCAGCCGGCCCCGGCTTACCTTGAGGTCGTGCACATTCGGCTCGCTCGCCTGCGTCGCCTGCGTCGTCTGCAGCCCGACGCGCTGACGCTCGACCGGGTGCTTGCGGTGCTACTCACCGTCGCTGCGCAGATTGAGATCTGGCTCGGCAGCGGCGCCGCTCACCACCGGGTCGCCACCGCGGTGGTCGCAGCGGTGGTGACGGCCTCGGTCGCCGTTCGCCGCCGCTACCCGACGTTGGTGGGGTCGGGCGTGCCGGTGTTCGCGGCGGTCAATTTCGCCCTCTGGGGCGGTCCGCAGGTCCTCGAATACCCCATCGCAAACTTCTGCGCGCTGTACGCGTTGGCGGTCTGGACGCCGCCGCGCCGCTTCGCGTTCGGCACGGCGCTGGTCGTCGCGGGCTTCCTTGCCACCAGCGTCGCCCCGAGGTCAGGTTTGCGCAGCGCGCTACCGTTCACCGTCGTCGTACTCGTGGTGATGTTGCTCGTGCGCCGTGTGGTTGGTGACCGCGAGCGGCGCGCCCAGCTCGCCGAGCGGCGCGCCCAGCTCGCCGAGCGGGAGAACGACCTCGCCGCACGCGAGGCCGTCGTGGAGGAGCGGGCGCGAATCGCTCGCGAGCTGCACGACGCGATCGCGCACAACGTCTCGATGATCGTCATCCAGGCCGGCGCCGAGCGCCGCGTGCTCCACGGCGAGCACGGCTCGACGCGGGAGGTGCTGCAGACCATCGAGCAGATCGGACGCAGCGGCCTGACCGAGATGCGCCGTCTGGTCGGCATGCTCCGCAGCGACGCCGCCGACCCGCTTGCGCCGCAGCCATGCCTGCGCGACCTGCCGACGCTGGTCACTCAAGTGTCCGAGGCGGGGCTTCCCGTAGAGCTCTCCGTTGACGGCGCGCGCCGCGACCTGCCCGTCGGCATCGAACTATCGGCCTACCGGATCGTGCAGGAGGCACTGACGAACGCGCTCAAGCACGCCGGCCAGGCGCGCGCGAGTGTGCACGTCCGGTACGGCCCAGACACGCTCGAACTCGAGATCATCGACGACGGCGGCGGGTCGCCGGCGCCCGTGTCCCGCGGCGGGCACGGCCTGGTCGGGATGGGCGAGCGGGTGGCACTCTTCGGCGGCCGCTTCGATGCAGGCCGAGTTCCGAGCGGCGGCTTCGCCGTCCGAGTCCTGCTGCCGATCCGATGACGAGCGTCCTGATCGCCGATGACCAGGCGCTCGTTCGGGTCGGGCTGCGCAAGATCCTCGAGAGCGAGCCAGACACGAC
>JBPCOE010000047.1:0-3541 GCA_051000605.1 Jatrophihabitans sp. | reverse complement strand
CCTCGACGGTGCGATCACTCGGTCGTCCATAGGGCAGGGCGCGCACCGCCTCGACGAGCTGCGGCAACGAGCGGTCATTGTCAAGCAGTGGGTCCACCCGATGAAGGCTATGCGACTTGCGGGATCCAGAGCTCGGCCGGGCGGCCGCGGCCATCGGTGTCGGATCGGCGGGTGAAGCGGCCGGCGTCTTCGAGCGTTCCGAGGGCGCGGTCGATCTCGCGGGTTTTCTTGTTGCGGCCTATGCCTGCAGCCTGACCGCTGCCTCATATGTGTCGTCCTTGACCCGGCGGCGACGGCCTGAGCGAATCGCGCGTCGACGTCGTTGACGTAGCAGTCCAGGCCGACGGATGGACCACCCAGTGAGTAAGGTTCACCGAAGACGCCTTCGGGGGTCGCTGTCCTGATCGGTGAGGATCGGCTCTGGAAGCCATCCGCCGACGTACCGTCCTCGGCGTGCTCGGACGGAACGCAGTTCGTCGCTGGCCAGCCGCGTGGTGACCGTCGCGACGACCGCGCGCGGTGACTCGATCTGGCCCCCTATGGCCGAGACACGGTCAGGGCGTAGGAGTGGGTCTTGCACGATGTCCTCGGCCTCGGTGACGCCGCCGAGCATGCGGTAGGCGAGCGCGAACGCCACCGGACGAAGCTCTGTGAGCAGCTCGTCGCTTGGCCGGCTCATGCCAGCTCGTTGGCGAAGCCTTCGCGCCAGCTCGCAAAGCGGGGCTGCCATCCGAGCTCACACTTGGCCTTGGCGTTGGATGCCCCTCGTACCTCGGTCAGCATCACCGCCGCGGCCTCGCCGGCCAGCATTCGGCCGACCCACCGAGGCACTCGCCGCGGCTTGCGGGCCCCCAGTGCCGCCGCCGCGGCGGGCAGCCACTGCGCCACAGGCGCCGGATCGTCGTCGACGACGTGGTAGATGCCGCGCTCGCCGCGCTCGACGGCGGCCACCGTCGCCCCGGCGGCATCGGCGACGTGAACGAACGACCACACGCCTGCGCCGCTGCCCACGACGGGAAATTTGCGCTTGCTGATCAGCGTGGTCTGCTGACCTCCGTGTCCCATCGAGGTTCCCGGACCGTACAGCGCCCCGTAGCGCAGCACGATGCCATCAGTCCAGCCGGCACCCGTCACCCGTCACCGCCCGCTCGAGATGCACGAGCGCCTCGAAGCTGCGCCGCATCGAGGACACGGGATGTGCGTCGAGCTCGTCTGTCTCGGTTTTGACCGTCGCTCCGCTGCGAGGGAACGGCCACCCGGTGTAGCTCTGGGCCACAAACCGGCGCACCCCGATCGCCTGGCCGGCGGACAGCAGATGGTCGGTGCCCTCTGTGCGCAGCCGGTTGGTCATCTCGAAGTCGCGATCAAAGTGACGCATGTCCAGCGTTTCCGGAATCGCGGTCAGCTCGTGCACGATGACCTCGGGCTGCGCGCGCGCCGCGGCGTCCGCCACCTGCTCGGCGACCAGCGCGTCGGCGAGCACCGCCGAAGCTCCCATCTCCCTCAATGTCTCGCGCTTTGAGGCACTACGCGCCATCCCGACGACCTCGTGGCCGGCCGCAATCAGCCGGGGGACCAACTGCCGTCCGATCGCGCCCGTCGCACCCGCTACCAGCACCTTCATCACAACCTCCTCGTGGACTGTCCACGTCCTAGACGAGACCCAAGCCTCGCCCGTGACACCCTGATCACAGTCTCCGACGAACTCGGGCCGGCTCGCAGAGCTACCACGGGTCGTGTTGTCTTTCGGGGTATTAGCTCGGGGTGGGGGTCGAGGTGGAGCAGCCAGGGTTCATTGTGGCCTCGACGGACACCGACGTAGGTACCAACGCCGACGGTGCAGTCACCGCCGACCGCCACGGGGAGCCGGCCGTCAGCGTTGGCGGCGGCCACTCGCTCAGCGACGTCCAGCGCGACGCGAGCAACAACTTGGGGGTTCGTCGCTCGAGCCTGATCGCGGTCAGGGGCCAGCGGAGACCGGGCACATCGCCGTAGTCGTCGATGTCGGCGCCCGCGTCGCGCAACTGGTCGATCAGGCCGGCCGTGCGTAGCGCGGTGGGCGCGTCCTCTCGGCCGGGGGCGAACGCTCCGGCGCTTGTCAGGCTCCGAGGACGACGATCGGTCGTGTCCTGATGATTGGTCGGTCCGTTCGTTCTCGCTGGCGCGCTGGGTACCGTGTGACGATTTGAGCAGGCGGAGCAGCAACGCTTGCTGCCAGCGGCCGAGACGTCGGCGAGCACCTCGACGCACTGCAACCGATCGCATACTCCAATTCGCTGGGTCCCGCGAGCGTCGATCCATGTCAGCAGCGTCAGGGCACAAGTCGCTGGATGCACGTCGTGAACGTCCGCAACGGTAAGGCCAGCTCCGGACGAGATGGCCCGCGGCCAAGGGCGCGCACGATCACGAATCGCGTTACTCGCAGCGTCAACCGCGTCGCCACGCTCAGCCTCGGCAAAGATCGCATACAACTCGTTGGCTGCCGCGACGAGCATCTTCAATGATCTACGGCAGCCTCGGCACCGCGCTGCTCGGGGTGACACCCGCCAGGGATCTACGCCGCAGCACCGGGATCCTCAACTTCTAATCGCGTCCGGCTCTGTCGAAACCCTTACGCGCCAAGCTCGACCGCGGGACCGATCCGTTCGCTCCTCCGAGCCCGCCACCGTGCTCCAAGCCGGCAGCGCCCGCTGTTCAGTGCGGCTGGTCCTCGAGGACAACCAGCACGCCGCTGGGTTGCTCGAGCGCGGGCATAGTGCGACGCGCGGCGTCGTCCACATGTATGCGCGGCGGTGGCGGCAGCTCAGACGCGAAGTAGGTACCGGGCCCATAGAACTGGCCGTAACGGATGACAACACCACTGAAGTCAAGGACCGCGCGCTCGTGCTCCTCGACTGCCGCCCCGCCGTCGCCCGGGATCTGCCAGGCAACGCTCTGGGCGATGAACCGAGGGGCGCCGGCAGCCTCCGTAGCGGCGAGGAGGTTGCGTGTTCCCTGGCGGCGCATCCGTGCGTTGCCAGCACGATGCTCGGGAATGTGCGCCCGATCGTCCGGCAGGTCGGTGAGCTCGTGCAGAACCACCTCGGTCCCGAAACTCGCGACCGCTTCACCGAGCGCAGCGAGGTCAAACGCGTCGCAGATGACAGGCTCGGCACCCATCCCTTCCAGCCGCTCAGCCTTCGCGGGGGTGCGGGTCATACCAGCGACATCATGCCCGGCGGCGACCAGCAGCGCCACCAAGCGCACACCGATCACCCCACTCGCACCAGCCACAAAGACTCTCATTCGCCGACGCTAACCTCGAAGCGCCGATAGCGGCATGTTGGTGACCACCGTTCGCTCGGCCGGTGCTGGAGAGGTGGTGTGAGAGCGATCGACCGGCGGAATCGTGTCTCAGTTGGCGATGACGTGACGGGGGATGTGCCGCGGCTGTTGATTGCGGGCAGGGACCGACCCTCGGGTGCTGGGTGTGATCGTCGGTGGTGGCCGCCGAAGCGGTTCGCGCTCAGCAGAGCGCCGGGATTGCTCGCAGCCGCTCAAA
>JBPCOE010000008.1:0-21227 GCA_051000605.1 Jatrophihabitans sp. | reverse complement strand
TCATGCACCATTCGTGCGGAAATGGGGTCGAGGTATTTCTTCCGGGACGAGCGATTGTGTCCGTACGGGGTGGTCTGGGGGTCGCCGACTTCGCCGTTTTCGAGGACGGCGCCCCTGGCCGCACCGGCGGACGCATGGTAAGCGGTGAACAGACCCATCACGCCGCCGCCGATGACGAGCAGGTCGAGCGGCTCGTCCGTGCCGCCGCTCATGCCTTCCCGGATCGCTCCGCAAGCGTCGCTCATGCAGGAATTGCGGCGTCCCGCACCGAACGCAGCTCCTCGGCATAGGAAAGCGACGTGCGGTGCAGCGTGCCGTCCGTCCCGACGGTGTACTGACCCATCCGACACAATGGCGGGGAATAGGCGTGGATGCTGACGGTGCCCTCGTCGACGCCGGTCAGCCGGTGGATGTGATCGGGGCCGAAGCTGTACACGTCACCCGCCGTCGCTTCGCGCGCAACGGCAGCCGCGCCGACCGTGAGCACCTGCTCGACGAGCCGGCCCTGCACAACGGCCACCGATCCGGAAGACGTGTCATGGTCGTGCCAGCCGGTGTCGTTGCGCGGCGTCCAGCACAGCACCCACACGTCGACATGGGAGTCGCGGTGTAGGCAGTGGTAGTGCCGTTGCTCGTCGTCGAACGCGACGTGTTCGCCCCATTCCGACGGCGTGGACGCGATCGCCGCGGTCAGGTCGACCAGCTCCGGCCTGGTCAGATCTCGACCGGGCAGCTGCGCATAACGCGCGGCAGCGGTGCTGCAGAGCGAGGTGCTCATGGTTTGCCTCCTAGTTGAACCGCTTCACTGTAGCGCTTCACCAGGCGGTATGAACACCACCACCGTCGAGTCGCGGTTAGGATCGGCCGGTGCGCCAGCGGGCAAAGCGGGTCACTCTTCGCGACGTGGCGACAGAGTCTGGTTTGTCGTTGACCGCGGTGTCCTACGCGCTACGCGGGCTACACGTCCCGGTCGAGACGCAGCAGCGCGTGCGCGACGTCGCCGACCGTCTCGGCTATCAGGTCGACCCCATTGCCCGCGCGCTCGCGTCAGGCCGTACAGGCTACGTCGGCGTGCTCTGCGGATCGCTGCAGGACATCTGGCAGCAGCACGTCGCGGCGGCGCTCGGTCGAGAGCTGCTCGCCTCCGGTCGGCATGCGTTGATCGTCGACGCGTCGAATAGTCCCGAACTGGAGGAGGAGCTGGCGAACCGGCTCGTCGACCAGCGGGTCGACGCTCTCATCGTGCTGTGGGTCGATGCGGCCGCGCGGCACTGGCCGGAGATCGCGCGCCGGACCGTCCTCGTCTCGATCGGCGACGGCATCCCGGGCGCGGCCACGGCGGCCGAGGTCGTGTTCGACAACGACGTCGGGGTGTCCGAGGCGCTGGGCCAGCTCGCCGAGCTCGGGCACCGCCAGGTCGCGGTGCTCACCCCGTCCTCGCGCAACACCCCCGACCGCCCGGCCGAGGTCGCGATCAGGCGGGTGGGCCGCAAGCTGGGGATGCGGATCAGCCTGCACATGTCGTCGCACGAGCTCGACGGCGCCGCCGACGTCGCCGAGCAGGCCCTGTCCCAGCCGCAACCGCCGACCGCGTTCTTCTGCCTGGCTGATTCGATGGCCTACGGCGTCTACGCCGCTGCCGACCGGATGGGTCTACGCATCCCCGACGACGTATCGGTGCTCGGTTACGACGACAACCCGGTGTCGCGTCTGCTGACCCCGCCACTGTCGAACTTCCGGTGGCCAGTGGACATGCTGGTCTCGTATGCGGTCGAACGTACCGTGCGAGCGATCGACGACGACAAGCGCTCACGCCGGAAATTGCTCACGCCGGTCGCGCAGCCGCGTGGCTCGCTCGCCGCCCCACGGCGCTGACCGGCATGGACTTCACCGCCCCAGGCGTGCGCGCAGTTCGACGTTGATCGCCGGGACGATCTCGTGCAGGTCGCCGATCACCGCGTAGTGCGCCTTGGTGACCATCGTGGCTTCGGGGTCGGTGTTGATCGCGAGGATGGTCTTGGCCGACTGGCAGCCGGCCCAGTGTTGGATCGCGCCGCTGATGCCGCACGGGATGTAGAGGTCGGGCGCGATGCGGCTGCCGGTCTGCCCGACCTGCTCGCTGTGCGGGCGCCAGCCGAGGCTCGTGACTACGCGGGACACGCCGAGGGCGCCGTCGAGCAGCTCGGTCAGCTCGAGCACTGCGGCGAATCCGTCCGGGCCGCCGGCACCGCGGCCGGCCCCGACGACCACCCTGGCCCCGGTCAGCGCGCCGGTGTCCTCGGCTGCGGTTTCCTCGACGCGGACAACGCGCGTCACCAGGTCGCGGTCGGAGACCGACGGCGTGAACGCGACGAGTTCGGTCGTCTCGGGCGATGCCGCGGCCTGCGGGTCGCAGGCATGCCCGGCGACGCTGAGGACGGCGACTTGGTCGAGGCGCATCTCCTCCAGCGCCGCGCCGCCGAGCACCTGCCTGGTGACGACGAGGGGCTCGGTCGTGTCGACCTGCACCACGTTCGCTGCCATGGCGACGTCGAGGCGAGCCGCGACGTGCGCGAGGATCTCGTTGCCGCGCGGTGTCCCCGATGCGATCAGCACGCTGGCGGTGCTCGACTTGACGACGTCGGCGACCGCAGCCGACCATGCGGCCGCCGAGTAGTCCGCGAGTCTGGCGTCGTCGGCGTGGTGGGCCACTGCGATGCCCTGCGCGCCGAGTTGGGCGAGCAGATCGCCGCCGATCTGACCGACGACGACGGCCTGGACCGCGGCACCGGAACGCTCACCGACAGACCGGGCGAAGGTCAGCGCCTCGCGCGAGAACAGGGTGGCGCCCGTCGCACCCGTTTCAACCAGCACGATGATCACGGCGACACCAATCCCTTCTCGAACAAGAGGTCGACCACGGCGGGCGCAGCGGCCGGTCCGTGGCCCAGTATCTCGACGGTGCGCGGGCGCGGCGGGGGCAGCTTGAGGCGCACCCGTCCGTTGCCGGTCGGCTCGACTTCGGGTGCGATCGTCTCGATCGGGGCCTTTTTCGCCTTCATGCGTCCGGTGATCGAGGGGTACCGCGGGCTCACGCCGCCCTCGACCACAGCCACGACGGCCGGCATCGGCACCTCGAAAATCTCGACCCCGTCGGCTCCGGTGCCACGGGCGAGCACGCGATCGCCGTCCACCTCGCAGCTGGAGATCCCGGTCAGCACCGGGCGGTCGAGGGCGTGCGCGAGCCGCACGGGGACCTGGAAGTCACCGGTATCGGCGGCATCGTTGCCGAGGAGGACCAGGTCGATCGGGTTGCCTGCGGCCTCGCGACTGCGCACCACCGAGGCGACGGCTGCGGCGACGTCGGCGGGGCCGTAGCGCTCGGTGTCCGCCTCGACCAGCACACCGGATGAGCAGCCGACCGCGAGGGCGGTGCGCAGCTGGTCGACACTGTCGGCGGGGCCGACGGTGAGCACCGTTGCCGTACCGCCCGACGATTCCGCGACGCGGGTGGCGAGCTCGACGGCGCACTCCTCGTGCGGGCTGAGCGTGAAGCCGACGTGGCGGGCGTCGACGGCCAGCGCGTCGTCGGTGAGCAGCACCTCTCCGGCGACGTCGGGCACCCGCTTGATGCACACGAGGACGTTGGACATGTCGTCAGCTCCGAATGCGCGCGTTGTCCGGATCGAACACCGAGGACGCATCGGCGGACGCCACCGTGACCGGGTAGCGCTCCTCGAAGTAGTCGACCGCGAGGCGCGTGCCCACGGTGGCGACCGCCGGCGGCAGGTACGCCAGGAGCAGGTGTTTTCCGACCGACGGCGCCGAGCCGGCAGAGGTGACGTACGCACGCCGCCCGTGTCCGTCGATCAGAGCATCGCCGTCTGCGGAGAGCACCGGCTCGCCGCCGAGCATGTAGCGCTTCGTGCCGTCGGCTGACGTGTGGTCGTCGACCGTCAGCGTGCACAGCACCGTGTCGGGCTCGTTGTCCCGCTGCTTGAGGTATGCATCGCGCCCGATGAAGTCGGCGTCCTTCACCTTTGGACGTGCCATCCCGGCCTCGACGATCGTGCGCTCCGAGTCGAGCTCGGCACCGTAGGCGCGGTAGCCCTTCTCCAGCCTGCCGGTGGTGCCGTAGACGCCGATGCCCACGGGGACGGCGCCGTGCGGCTGCCCGGCGTCGAGCACGAGGTCCCACAGCCGGGCGCCCTGCTCCATCGGTACGTAGAGCTCCCAGCCGAGCTCGCCGACGTAGGAGATGCGCGAGGCCAGGACCGACAGCGAGCCGACCTCGAGGCTGCGGCAGGTGCTGAACTTGAATGCTTCGCCGCTGACGTCTGCTTCGGTGAGCGAGCCCAGGATGTCGCGGGCGCGCGGGCCCCACAGGCCGATGGTCGTGTAGGACGACGTCAGGTCGGTGACGCCGGCCGAGCCGTCGGCCAGCAGATGGTCGGCGAACCACTTGCGGTCGACGTTGCCGTGCGCGCCGCCGGTGACGACGCGGAACCGGTCCTCGTCCAACCGCATGATCGTGAGGTCGGCCCGGTAACCGCCGCGCTCGTCGATGATCGGCGTGTAGACGACCTTGCCGGGCGCGACGTCCATCTGTGCGACGGCGATGCGTTGCACGGCGTCGAGGGCGCCGCGGCCGGCCAGGTCGAAGATCGTGAAGGCTGACAGGTCGACGATGCCGGCTCGGTCGCGCATCGCGAGGTGTTCGGCGTTGATGATCGGTGACCACCAGCGCGCGTCCCACTCGGCCGCGCGGGGCATGACGGCGTCGCCGTACTCGCCGAGCAATGTCTCGTTCGAGGCGTACCAGTGCGGGCGTTCCCAACCGGCCGTCTCGAAGAACACCGCGCCGAGCTCGCGCTGGCTGGCGTGCATCGGGGCCACGCGTACGTTGCGGTCGCTGTTCCACTGCTCGGACGGGTGCACGATGCCGTAGGTCTTGTTGAAGGCCTCGCTCGTGCGTTCTCCGATGTGCTGCTTGGTGCGCTGGTGCGGGTAGAAGCGGGCGATGTCGCTGTGGTGCGCGTCGATCTCGGGGTTGCCGTCGGTCATCCACTCGGCGAGCAGCCGCCCGACGCCCGGGCCCTCCTTGATCCACACCGCGGCGGCCGACCAGACGCCCTTCACCTCGGGGGTCTCGCCCAGGACCGGCGCGCCGTCCGGGGTGAGGGACAGCAGACCGTTGATCGCGTAGCGGATCTCGGCGTGCTCGCTTCCGAGCAGATCGGGCATCAGCTCGAGGGCCTGTTCGAGCTGCGGGTCGAAGTCGTCCTCGGTGAAGGGCAGCTCGGTGGGGGACAGCTTGGCCTGGTCGAGGGACGGGATGTCCTCGGCGTCCATCAGGATCGCGCGGTGGGCGTACGAGCCCACCTCCATGTCGCTGCCGTGCTGCCGCTCGTAACAGAACGTGTCCATGTCTCGCACGATCGGGAAGGAGATCTCGCCGGGCTTGTCGGCGAGCTCGGGAATCGGCCCCACGCTGATCATCTGGTGCACGGCCGGCGTGAGCGGGATGTGGACGCCGGCCATCTTGGCCAGCTTCGGGCTCCACACGCCGCAGGCGATCACCACGGTGTCGGTCTCGATGTCACCGCTCGACGTGCGCACCGCCGCGATCCGACCGTCGAGCACGGTGATGGCCGTCACCTCGGCGTTCGCCACGACGGTGAGAGCGTCGAGTTCCTGCGCCCGCTCGCGCATGATCGTGCCGGCGCGCAGCGAGTCGACGACACCGACACTCGGCGTCCAGAACGCGCCGACGATTGTCGACGGGTCGAGGAAGGGCACCTTCTCGGCGACCTGCGCCGGTGTCACGAGTTCCGACGGGATTCCCCACGCTTTCGCCGACGCCATCCGGCGCCGCAGCTCCTGCATCCGCTCCTCGGTGCGCGCGACCTCGAAGCCGCCGCACTCGGTGAAGACGTCCATCTCCTGGTACTGGCGCATGCTGTCCAGCGTCAGATCGGTGATCTCGCGCGAGTGGTCGACCGGGAAGATGAAGTTCGACGCGTGCCCGGTCGATCCGCCCGGGTTGGGTAGCGGGCCCTTGTCGAGCTGCACGATGTCGCGCCACCCGAGCCGGGCCAGGTGCCATACGAGGCTGTTGCCGACGATGCCGGCCCCGATCACGACGACGCGTGCGCTGCTCGGAACAGAACTCATTCGGCCTACCACCTCTTGTGCCCGTGTGCGTCTTGGAGTTGTTGCGAATAATACAAAACGCAGCGCAATAAGCAACAGCCTAAACCCAGTTCGGAAGCAGACGCTCGAGCTCTACCGCGGCGCAGGTACCGACGAGGCCATCGACCTCGAACTCCGCCAAGGCTATGCGTCGGTCGTCACCACCGGCTCGCGCATCGCCCGGCTCGCGGGTCACCTGCTGACCGGCGTCGGCGCAGGCAGCGAAATGGCCGTCGACGACCATCTCCCTGACCACGAGGGACATGCACACATGATTCTCGTCGAGGCGCTCGGGCGTGCCCAGCGGCTTCGGAGAACTCGCGGCGGAGGTCAGCGCTCGCCCCAGCCGAGCCGGTGCGAGACCTCGCCGGCGGCATCGAGCAGATGCGGCAGCACGTCGTCGATGCGGGCGGCATCGAGGCGGAAGGTGGGCCCGGACACGCTGAGCGAGGCAATCACATCGCCATGAGCGTTATGGATCGGCGCGGCCAGCGCCGTCAGCCCGACCTCGAGTTCGTCCACGGCGCACGCATATCCGCGCTCCCGAACGAGGTCGAGCTCGCGACGGAATCTGGCCTTGGTGGTGATGGTGGCGTCGGTGTACGCCGGCATGGATCCCAGCACGGCGGTCACTTGGTCGTCGGCCAGCCCGCTGAGCAGGATCTTGCCGTTCGACGTGGCGTGGAGCGGGACGTGCTGGCCGACCCAGTTGTGCGACTGCAGCGACGATGCGCCGGCGACCTGGTCGACGTAGAGCGCGGACCGGTCGGAACGCACCGCGATGTTGACCGTCTCGCGGGTGGTGGCAGCGAGTTCGCGGCAGATCGGCCGCGACTCCTGGACCACGTCGAGACGGGCGGCGGTGGCCCCAGCTAGCCGCAGGATGCCCATCCCGAGCCGGTACTTCCCACGTTCCGTAGTCTGCTCGACCAGGCCGCCGCGTTCGAGGGTGGCGACGATGCGGAAGGCGGTGCTCTTGTGCACTCCGATCTCGGCGGCGATCGCGGTGACGCCGGCCTCGCCGGCGTGGGCGAGAATTTCGATGATGGCCAGCGCCCGCTCGACCGACTGGACGCCCGCCGGCGGCGCGCCGTTGTTGCTCATCGCGCGATAGTAGCGCAAGCGCTGTTGCGTATAGCAGACTGAGTTGTGTATCGCGCAACCCTGCTGGAAGGGCCCTGATGACCTCCGCTGCCCCGCGCCACCCCGAGTACATCCTGACCATCGACTGCCCCGATCGTCCGGGGATCGTCTTCTCGGTCGCCAGTTTTCTCGTGCATAGTTCGGCGAACATCCTCGAGAGCCAGCAGTACTTCGACCGGCTCGAGCAGCGATTCTTCATGCGAGTGCAGTTCGAGGTCTACGACGAATCCATGCCGCTGGAGCGGTTGCGGGCCGGCTTCCGCCCCGTCGCCGAAGCCTCGCAGATGAATTGGCAGATGTGGACCGCCGATGCGAAGTACCGCACGCTGATCATGGTGTCGAAGGAAGGGCACTGCCTCAACGACCTGCTGTACCAGCAGAGCACGGGGACGCTGCCGATCGAGATCCCGGCCGTCGTCTCCAACCACACGGGCCTCGAGCGGTTCGTGAAGTCCTACGGCATCCCGTTCCACCACATCCCGGTGAGGCCGGACGGAAAGGCCGCGGCGGAGGCCGAACTGATGGCACTGGTCAATTCCCTCGGCATCCACCTGGTGGTGCTGGCGCGGTACATGCAGGTGCTCTCCGACGGCGTGTGCAGCGCGCTCGAGGGGCGCGCCATCAACATCCACCACTCGTTTTTGCCCAGCTTCAAGGGCGCGAAGCCCTACCAGCAGGCCTTCGACCGTGGCGTGAAGCTCGTCGGGGCCACCGCCCACTACGTCAGCCCGGACCTCGACGAAGGGCCGATCATCGAGCAGGACGTGATCCGCGTCGAACACTCGCTCAACGCCGCGCAGCTCGTAGCCGCCGGACGCGCTGTCGAGAGTCAGGTGCTGTCCAGAGCGGTGCGCTGGCATGCCGAGACCCGGGTGCTGGTCAACGGCCACCGCACCGTCGTCTTCCGCTGACCAGCGCGACCCCGTCAGTCGCCGAGCTCGGCGCGCCGGCGCACCACGTACTCCTCGAGTTCGGCCCGGATCGCTTCGTCGAGCGGCGGCTGCTCGTAGCCGACCAGCCGCTGCTGGTAGATCTTCTCGGCGCGCCCGGCCGCGTCGACGCCGCCGTTGCGCATCCAGCGTTCGTAGTTTTCCGACGACGACAGCAGCGGGCGGTAGAAGCAGGTGCGGAAGCGGTCCATGGTGTGTGCCGCGCCGAGGAAATGGCCGCCGTGACCGACCTCGACGTGTGCGTCGAACGCCAATGACGCCTCATCGATCTCGAGTGGGGTGAACTGCGCCTGCATCATCTGCAGCAGTTCGATGTCGACGATGAACTTCTCGTAGCCGGCGACGAGACCGCCCTCGAGCCAGCCGGCCGAGTGCATCACCCAGTTGGCCCCGGCGAGGAAGGTCGGCATCATCGTCATCAGCGCCTCGTAGCCGCCCTGCGCGTCCGGCACCTGCGAGGACGTCATCGCACCGCCCGAGCGGAACGGCAGCCCGAAGTGCCGCGCGATCTGACCCGTGCACAGCAGGCCCATCGCCGACTCGGGGGTGCCGAAGGTGGGCGAGCCCGACTGCATGTCGATGTTGGACAGGAATGAGCCGAAGATCACCGGGCAACCCGGACGGATCAGCTGCGACAACGCGATGCCCGACAGCGCCTCGGCGATCTGCTGCACGAGCGCGGCCGGGATGGTCACCGGCGACATCGCCCCCATCAGGATGAACGGGGTGAGCACGACCGGCTGCGCGGCCAACGAGTACTCCCGCTGGGCGTCGAGCATGCGATCGTCCCAACGCAGCGGAGAGTTGCAGTTGATCAGCGAGATCGTGACCGGCGTTTGCTCGATGGCCTCGCGACCGCCGAACAGGATCGAACTCATCGCGATCGTGTCGCGCGCGTTCACGCCGGACACGACGTTGCCCATGTAGATCTTGTCGGTGAGCGTCTGCAGCGCCAGCGTCATGTCCAGGTGCCGCGAATCGAGGGGAGTGTCATTGGGCTCGCAGATGACCCCGCCGGCCGAGTCGAGCACCGAGAACGACTGGGCCAGTTTCGTGAAGTTGCGAAAGTCCTCCATCGTGGCGTCCCGGCGTACGTCACCCTGGCGGACGAAGGGCGGCCCGTAAACCGCGCCGAAAGCCATCGAGTCGCCACCGATGTGGACAGAGTTCGCCGGGTTGCGTGCGGCGACCTCGAACTCGTGCGGGGCCTTGGCGACCTGTTCGAGGACGAAATCGGGATCGAGGAAGACCGTCTGTTCCTCGACGCGCTGGCCGGCCGCACGGAACAGCTCCACCGCCCAGTCGGCGACGAACTCCACCCCGATCTCGCTGACCAGGCGGCGCCAACCTTGATCGAGCGCGGCCATCGCATCGCCGGAGAGCACCTCGTAGCGCGGCATGGTGTTGCGAAACATCGTCCGAACCTCCTTGGCCTGGTGTTAGAGCGGATCCTAGCGTCATAATGTGGGAGTGAAGTTCCATATTGTGAAACTGGTGAGAGCATGACGAACACCGGCGCTCAGGCCGTCGACCGCGCAGCCCAGCTGTTGACCTTGGTCGTCCAGGCCGACGAGCCGATCAGCTTCACCGAGCTGTTCGAGGACTCCGGGCTGGCCCGCTCGACCACTTCGCGCCTGCTCGCCGCCCTCGAGAACAACCACGTGCTCGAGCGCGACGCGAATGGTGCTTACCGCTGCGGCGCGCTGTTCGCGCTCTACGCCGCGCGCCATGACCCTTGGTCGCAGATCGTCCGGCTGGCCCAGCCCGTCATGACCGCGCTCGGTGACGAGACGGGCGAGACGGTGAACCTCGCGATCCCGCGGGGCGGGACCGTCGTTCAGATCGCGCAGGTCGACTCGACCTACATGCTCGGCGCGCGCGACTGGATGCAGGTGACTGTTCCGGGGCATTGCTCGGCTCTGGGCAAGGTCCTCTACGCCTTCGATGCGCTCGCGCTGCCGAGCGGCGTCCTCGAGCAGCTCACGCCTCATTCGCTCGCCGCCGCGGCTGCGTTGCGCGCTCAGATCGTCACCATCCGCCGGGACGGCTACGCCACCACGCGCGAGGAACTGGAGATCGGCCTCGACGCCGCAGCCGCGCCTGTGCAGGGTTTGAGCGGCGACGTCGTCGCCGCCCTCGGCGTCTCCGGGCCCAGCGCCCGCCTGCGGGACTCCCTCGATGATCTCGGCCCGCTACTGACCAAGCACGCGGAATCGCTGTCCCAACTACTCCGTCGTCGGACCCGTACGAAAGGCGTCGCATGAGCACCCCAGAAGAGATCCTGCAGGGCCTGTACGACGAGACGCTCGTCGGCAACGCCCCAGCTGTCCTGGACCTGACCAATGAAGCGCTGCAGCGCGGCATGGAGCCGCAGTCGCTGCTGTTCGACGCGCTGATCCCCTCGTTGGAGGAGGTCGGCGCGCGCTTCGAGCGGGGTGACTTCTTCGTCCCGGAGATGCTCATCGCCGGACGCGCGATGGCCGGCGCGATGGCGGTGCTGCGTCCGCTGCTCGCCGAGACCGGCGTCCAGACCATCGGCAAGTTCGTGATGGGGACGGTGAAGGGCGACGTCCACGACATCGGCAAGAACCTCGTCAACATCATGCTCGAGGGTGCGGGCTTCGAGGTGATCGACCTCGGCGTGCAGGTCTCGCCGGAGAAGTTCGTCGACGCGATCAACCAACACCAGCCCGACATCGTCGGCTTCTCGGCCTTCTTGACCACCACGATGCCGATGTTCAAGGCGAACATGAACGCGCTGCAGAAGGCGGGCATCCGCGAAACCGTTGCGGTCATGGTCGGCGGTGCCCCGGTCACCCAGGAGTACGCCGACGCGGTCGGCGCCGACGGCTACGCGGCCGACGCCTCCGCGACGGTGAAGAAGGCCAAGGAACTCATCCAGCGTCGCCGCGCCCTGGCGTCGGTATGACGCACGAGACCGTTCTCCGGTCGGCCACCAAGGAGGTCGTGCTCGGCCACGACCGTCCGTTCTGCCTGATCGGTGAGCGGATCAACCCGACCGGCCGCAGGATCTTCCAGGAACAGCTGCGCGCGGGAGATCTGTCGGCGATCGAGCGCGATGTCGCGGCCCAGGTGGCCGGCGGGGCGAACGTGCTCGACGTGAACATGGGAGTGCCGCTCACCGACGAAGCCGACCTGCTGTCCCGGGCGATCACCTTGGTGCAGCAGCACACCGATCTGCCGATCTGCATCGACTCGTCGGTCGTCGAGGCGCTCGAGGCGGGCCTTGCCGCGTACCAGGGCCGCGCCCTCGTCAACTCGATCACCGCCGAGGACGAGCGGATGGCCGCGATCCTGCCGCTGGTCAAGAAGTACGACGCGGCGGTCATCGCGTTGCCCAACGATGCCGACGAGATCCCGATGGAGTCGGACAAGCGTCTGGAACTGGTGAAGAAGATCGTCGACGTCGCCACCACCGAGTACGGCATCGCCATGGGCGACATCGTCATCGATCCGCTGGCCATGCCCATCGGGGCGGACACGTCGCACGTGCAGACGACCCTGACCACCATCCGGCGCATCCGCGACGAGTTCGGGCTGAACATGTCCCTCGGCGCGTCGAACGTGTCGTTCGGGATGCCGGGCCGCGACACCCTCGGCGCGGCATTCCTGCCGATCGCGATGGCCGCCGGTCTGACGAGCGCGATCATGGACGCCCGTACGCCGCGGATCGTCGAAGCGGTCAAGGCGGCCGACCTGCTGCTTGGCCACGACGAGTGGGGTGGCGCCTGGATCGCGGCGCACCGTGCCCGCCAGGCGGCGGCGGCGACGTGAGCGAGCCGAATGACTGAGCGCAACGAGGCGCGCCTGCCGGCCTCGGGGCTCGAGGCAGATCTCGACGGTTTCGGTCGGGAGGGCCTCATCCGGCCGGCGGCAACCCGCGAAACCCAGCCGCACGACGGCACCGGCCGCGTCGAGATGGTGTTCACGCCTGCCGAACGCGCGGTGCGCGTACCCCCCGGCGTGACCGTCTTCGACGGCGCCAGCTGGAACGGCATCGCGATCGACTCCACCTGTGGCGGACACGGCACCTGCAAGAAGTGCAAGGTGCAGATCCTGTCCGGCGCGGTTCCGGTCGGGCGCCTGGACGCCCGGGCCTTTTCCGCCGACCAGCTCCGCGACGGATGGCGGCTGGCCTGCATCGCGCAGGCCACGCAGGACCTCCGGATCCACGTCCCGCCCCTGCTCACCCGGCCGAAGGCCGCGACGGTCGGGGTCGGGCGCCAAGTGATCCTCCGCCCGGCGGTCCAGAAACGTTATGTCGAACTGGACGAGCCGTCGCTGGCCGACCAGCGCACCGACCTGGCGCGCCTGCTTGCAGCCATCGACGACCTCGAACCACAGCCGGACCTGCACGCGCTGCGTCGGCTCCCGACCGTATTGCGCGCCGCCGACTTCCAGGTGACTGCCGTCATCGTGGACGAGGTGCTGATCGACGTCGAGCCGGGGGACACGACCGCGCGCCAGTTCGCGATCGCGTTCGACCTCGGCACCACGACGGTGGTCGCGACCCTGCTCGACCTCACCACCGGAACGCCGGTGGCCGTCGCGTCTCGGCTGAACAAGCAGCAACCCTTCGGCGGCGACGTCATCACCCGCATCAGCGCAACGATGCTCGATCCGGCCGCGCTGGCCCGCTTGCGTACGGCGGCACACGAGACGCTCGCCGAGCTTGCCGGCGAGATCTGCGCCGAAGGCGATGTCGACCCGGCGCAGGTGTACGAGGTGGCACTGGCCGGCAACGCCACCATGACCGCGCTCGCGCTCGGGATCGACCCCGAACCCCTCGGGGTGGCGCCGTTCGTGATGACCTGCGCGACGCCGCCGGTGGTGCTCGCGAGCGAGCTCGGGCTCACGCTGCACCCGGGCGCGCGGGCCGCCCTGTTCCCGGCGCTCGGCGCCTACGTCGGTGGGGACATCGTGGCCGGCATCCTCGCGACCGGCATGGACCGGGACAAGCGGTTGCGGCTGTTCATCGACGTGGGTACCAACTGCGAGATCGTGCTCGGCGACGGTGAGCGCATCCTGGCCACGGCCGCGCCCGCCGGACCGGCGTTCGAGGGCGGCGCGATCCGGTGCGGCATGCGTGCGGCAGAAGGCGCCATCGAGGTGGTGCGGCTCGGCGAGGACGTCGAGCTGGGCGTCATCGGTGACACCATCCCTGCCGGCTTGTGCGGCTCGGGCCTGGTGGACGTGGTCGCCGAGCTGGTCAAACTCGGGCTGATCGACTCGTCCGGCCGTTTCGTCCCGGACGCCGACGCCGCGAGCATCGCCCCGACGCTCGCGCCCCGGCTGACCCGCATCGGTGAGGAGCGCGTCTTCGTGCTCTACCGGCCGGACAGCTCAACCGATCCCAGCGACACCGTCTACGTCTCTCAGCGCGACATCCGCGAGCTGCAGTTCGCGAAGGCGGCCATCGCCACCGGGTGGTCGCTGCTGCTCGAAGAGTTCGGGGTCGACCCGGGCGACGTGCAGCAGGTGCTCCTGGCCGGATCGTTCGGCAGCTACCTGTCCGCCGCCGCGGCCGTGCGCATCGGGCTGGTTCCCAAGCTGCCGGTGCTGCGAATCGTCTCGGCGGGCAACGTGGCCGGCGAAGGCGCCAAGATGGCCCTGCTCAGCCTGCGCGAACGTGCCGGCGCCACCGCGCTGCTCGAGGAGGTGCGCTATGTCGAGCTCTCCGACCGAACCGACTTCAACGACAAGTTCGTCGACCAGCTCGCGTTCCCGGGCTGATCGTGCTGGGCGGATCGCCCTCATCGCGTGCGGCGCGATCGCCCAGCCGGCCGAGCGGATCGTCGTTCGCCGGGGGTGGCCGGTGGACATCCACCCGTTGCCACCGTTGCTGCACAATCAGCCCCAGCTGATCGCCGGTCGCGTCGATGCTCTCGCGGTTGAACTGCGGGCGAGCTACGCGGACGTTGCGGTGGGCTACGCCGACTGCGGCACCTACGGGGCGCTGGACGAGGTATGCGATCGGCTCGGCCTGCAGCGGCTGGCCGGGCTGCACTGCTACGACGTCTTCGCCGGTGCCGTTCGGGTGCGCGACTGGTTCGAGCACGACCCGGGCACCTACCTGTTGACCGACTTCCTGGTGCGCTCGTTCGCCCGGACGGTGATCCAAGAGCTCGGCCTCGACCGCCACCCGGAACTGCGCGACGACTACTTCGCCCACTACACCCGCGTCGTCTGGCTGGCGCAGGACCCCGACGACGAGCTACGCGCGCTTGCCTGCGATGCGGCGTGCAGCATCGGGCTGCCGCTGACGATCGTCGAGACCGGGGACGCGGGGCTGGAGCAGGAACTCGCCGCGCTGCTGGGCACCTGCGCCGGCCGTAACAGCACCGGGTCTGCCGTCAGCTGATCGCCTCGAGCGGGCCGCCGAGACGCTGCAACGTGTCCTGGCGCCACCGCTCGGTTTCCGCGACCTGGTTGAAGGTGAACACATGCAGACCGGCGACCAGCGCTGCCGGGGCGTTCAGGGCGGCGGCCGTCCGCTCCAGGAAACGTTCGCCGGAAAAACCACCTGGCGCGGCGAGCCGGGTCAACGTCCCGCGGTTCTTGGCCAGGAACCTCGTCGACTCGCCCACTCCGATCTTGGTGGCCATCATGAGCAGCTTCGTGCGCTCGACCGGCCCGGGAACGCCGACGAGCAGCGGCATCGTGACGCCGCGGGCTCGCATGCGGCCCAGCCACGTCAGCAGCGTCGCCGGGTCGAACGTCAGGTTGCTCACGATCTGGGTCGCGTGCCGTCGCTTGTCCCACATCGCCTGCACCGTCAGGTCGTCGGCGATGGAGGGGTGCGATTCCGGATAGCCGGTGATGCCGACGTCCGGGAAGGGGCGGCCCAGCTCGTTGAGGTCCTCGAGCAGATCGAGCGAGGCGAGGTAATCGCCGGCCGGCGGATCGGCGTCGCCGGCCGGGACGAAGATCGTACGCACGCCGAACGACGTGAGCCGGGCGCAGATGTCGGCGAGTTCGGCGCGTCCGGACACCATCCGCGCAGCCAGATGGGGCACGACGTCGTAACCCTGGGCGGCGAGGCGCTCGGCCAGGTCGAACGTCGCCGCGAGGCCCTTCGACGGCGAGGCCGTGATCGTGACCGTGAAGCCGCGAGGAAGGCACTCGAGCACCGTGTCCTCGCAGGACGCGGTCGGCAGGACCTCGTAGCGCGCGTGGGCCAGCAGGTGCCGCATACCGGCTGAGGCCGCTTTGTTGCGCATAGTGCAATCCGTTTCCTAATACGCGACAACCTGCAGATAGCCTAGGCGCATCCGGCCGTCCCGACAACCTCTCAGTTCGCGGTCGGCCGCACGGACCGGCGCAACAGCCCGCTGGCGAGGACGGAGATGACCATCCACCCCGCCGCGTACGAGAACGCTGCGGTGGGGGATACAGCGGCCCAGAGGAACCCTGCCACGACCGTGGCGCCCAGGTCGCCGAACGATTGCACCAACCCCAGCACGCCGTAGCCGTTGCCACGGAGCCGGTCGGGGAGCTGCAGGGCGACCGAACTCGATTCCGCAGTCTCGGCGCAGCCGATGCCGACGCCGGCCAGCGCGAAGGCGAGCAGCAGGACCGGCCACGTGTGCTGGTCCCGAGCGAACAAGCCGTAGGCCAGCACGTAGACACCCGCCCCGGTGCCGAAGACGTAGCGTGCGCCGATGCGGTCCACGAGTTGGCCGGCGCCGACCGACGTCAAGGCGGCAATGCCGTTATGGACGGCGTAGAGCAGGATTGCGAGGCTGGTTGCGGCCGTCAGGGATCGCGCGCTCGCGGGACCGGAGTGCAGCAGGTCGGTCGCGCGCAGGATCAGCAACGTCGTCGCTACGTTGCCCAGTTCGAAGCAGGCGGCCGGGGCCAACACCCGAGGCAGGCCGGCATGCCACAGCTCGCGGAAGTTGAACGCGAGGGTTCGCTTTCCCGCCGGTGTCGACAGCACGGCACGAGCCTCGCGAGCGGCGATGGTGATAGCGATCGCGGCGAGCATGCCTGGGATAAAGGCCAGCAGAATGGTGTGCCGGACGCCGAGCGCGGACACGAGCGCGGCCGCCAGCAGTGGGCCGATCAGTGCACCCGCGTTGTCGCCGGCGCGCTCGATGCCGCTGGCCCGGCCGTAGGCCGAACGCGGGACGAGTGACACGAGCAGCGTGTCCCGGGCGGGGGAGCGGATACCCCGGCTGATCCACGCCGCTGCGCGCAGGATCCCGACCTGCCAGACCGCGGTCGCCAGACCGATGGCCGCAGTGGCGACAGCCGTGCCCAGATAGCCGCCGGAGGCCAATCGGGTCCGCCACCGCGGATCGTTGGACAGCGGACCGCCCGCCAGCTTGCTGACGCCGACGAGGGCGTCCGATATGCCCTCGATCGCGCCCAGTGCACCCGGTCCGGCGTGCAGGGTGCTGGTCAGGAAACTCGGCAGCAGGCTGGTCGCCATCTCGTGTCCGGCGTCGCTGAACAGCGAAGCGCCACCGACCCCGAGGACACCTCGATTCAGCCATTTCTCCTCGGCCGAAGCCGCGGCCGGACTCTCAGGCGAGCTGGTCACCAGCTGGCCTCCAGTCGTGTTGGATCGGACGCGGTCATCGCACGACCGCCAGTCCGGCGGCCGCGGCGGCGATAGCCAGCCCGAGCGTGCCGAGGCCGTTCGCGAGCGCGTAGGCCGCCGAGCCGCGTTGGGCCAGCCGCACCGTCTCGAAACTGGCTGTGCTGAAGGTCGTGTACCCCCCGCAATAGCCGGTGCCGAGGATGAGCTGCAGGTCGGTGGGACTGCCCCGGAACAGCACCAGGCCGGTCAGGACGCCAAGCAGGAACGAGCCGCTGACGTTGATCAGCATTGTCGCCCAAGGAAACGATACGGACGAACGCTGACGGATCAGGCCGTCGACGACGAACCGGCTGACCGCGCCGAACCCACCGGCCAGTGAAATCCAGACGGTCGTCATACCGCCGCCCGCCGCAGCCGGTGGTGACCGGCCGCCGCCGCGATGCCGGCGACGGTCGCGAACAAGCCGGCGACCAACGACACGACGAGATACACCGCCGCGAGTCCCTGATCATGCGATCGGACGAGCAGGTCGGCTTCGACGGCGAACGTGCTGTAGGTCGTCAAGCCGCCGCAGAATCCGGTGCCGACGAGCAGCCGCGCGCGCTGCCGCCACCCGTGATCGGCGCCGCTGCGGGCCAATCCTTCGAGCAGAGCTCCGAGCACGAAGGAACCCGCGACGTTCGCGATGAAGGTCGCCCATGGCCAGCTGTCGGCGCGGGTCGGTGCCAGTTCGGAGAGGCCGTACCGGGCCGATGTGCCTGCGAACCCGCCGAGCGCGACGAGCAGGACTGCGTCGAGACGCAGGTGCAGCGGTAGGCGCTCGACCGACGCGTCCGGAGAATCCGGATCCAGCGGCAGCTCGGGATGCGCATCGGTGTGTCTGGGCATGGAGGTCCCCCTTCGCGGTACAAGGAGGAGCCATCAGCCCGACGTGGGCGGTTCAGGCCACGTGCGCGCCTAGGCGGAGATCCATCGCCGAAAGTGGACCCTACCCGAACGATCGGGCGATCAGTAGCGGCGGGCGCGGCGCATCCGCAGCGGGCGGCCGTCCGGGTCGTAGACGATCCGGTAGAGCGGCGTGGCCCACGCGAGAGTGGCGCGGGACAGATGTGGCGCGGGGTACGGGCGCAGACGCCCCGGTGGCCGGGGCCCGGTCCGGCCACCGTCGTGCCAGGCCTGCAACCGGGCAGCGCTGGCGGCGAACGCGTCGAAGACGGCGACCGGATCGACGAGATCGGCGTCATCGCCGGGTTCGCGGTCGAGGTGTTCGCGGGCGAGTTGCAGGCGCAGGTCGCGGGCGAACCGGCGAGCGCCGTGCCCGTACGCGTCGATGGCGCGCGGTTCGCGGCCGTCGACGGCGTCGTCGAGCACGGCGCAGGCGAGTTCGGAATCGTGGCTCCACGATCGGCGGTTGATGTTGTCCGAGCCGACCGACGCCCACACGTCGTCGACGATGCAGGCCTTGGCGTGGACGTAGACCGGCGTCCCAGCACGGTTCTCGATGCCGTAGACCGCGACGCGACCCGGCGCGGCGACGTGCAGTTCGTCGAGGGCCTGCTGGCGGCCGACCAGATTCGGCGGTAGGGACAGCGGGCCGTCCTGGTCCGGGTACAACGGGATGACCGCCATGAGACGCAGCTCCCTCCGCTCGCGCAGGGCCGTCGCGAACGCGTGCACGACCTCGCCCGACCACAGGTACTGGTCCTCGAGGTAGATGAGACTTTGGGCGCGGCCGACGACCTTGTCGTAGCCGCGCGCGACGCTGCGTTCGCCGTCAGGAGCGAACGGGTAGCCCGGATGACGATTTGGATAGGTGCGCAACAGTTGCACGTGCGCGTTGCCGGCCGGGGCCGGGTCGGGCAGCTGGGCGGGCAAGGCGGCGGCCTTGCGGTCGTCGTGCCGGGCGAGCGCGCTGAGGCGGTTCACCGGGTTTCGCGACAGTGGCGCCGGATCGTCCCAACGCTCGCGGAACACCGTCTCGACGTCGCCGACGGCCGGCCCTCGAACCGCGAGCTGGAGGTCGTGCCATGGCGGTCGCTCCCCGTAGACATCGGCCATCGGTTGCCGCTGCCGGTCACCGGCATGCGTCGCGTCGTCGCGCCGGCCGTGACACAGATCGATCCCGCCGACGAAAGCGACGTCCAACTCCGTGCGGCCGGGGTGGCGCAGCACCACGAACTTCTGGTGATGCGAACCGCCCGGCCGCACCCGCTGATCGAGCAAGCATCGTCCGCCCGCAGCCTCGATCTCCTCGCCCAGGTGCCGGTTCTCCTGCTCGCTGAAGGACAGCCGGTCCAGATGGGAACGCCAGATCAGGCCGCGGACGATCGCGCCGCGTGCCGCCGCCTCGCACAACGCGCGAGACACCGCGAAGCCGGAGTCGTCCAAGGCCTGGTCCGGGTCACCACGCCAGTCGGTGAACAATACGAGATCGTCCGGCTCGATCCGAGACAGGCAGCGCAGCAGCTCGGCGAAGTAGGTGCTGCCGTGGACCAACGGGGTGACCTCGTTGCCCGCCGTCCACGCCAGGCTGTTGTGGTGACGTCGGTCGAGACGGGTCGCGCCGTTGCCGCGTTCGACGGACGTCAGATACCACTGCGTGACACTCATCCGGCCCCTTCGACTCGCTGCAGGTCCACGGTCAGGTCGGACGGTATCGGTCGCGGAGCCGGAACGCACGGTGGTGACGACGTGATCGCTCGACACCAGCCGGGTGGGGCCGACACAGGCCAAGCAACGGCCTGAACCAGTGCGGAAGGCGACTTCATGAACCGAGTCATTCGAGACCGATCTGGCGACGTATGACGGCGTCATCGCCGGTGACATCACTACGCCAACACCGCGACATGACCGCGCTGGCTGTGGCGCGCACTTGCTACGACCATCTCGCCGGGCGCCGCGGCGTGGAGCTGCGGGATCGACTGCTGGCCGCCGGAGCGCTGCACACCGCTGACGATCGAGACCACACGCTGTGCACGGCAGTGATCATCGCGTCCACGACCTTCTCCACGGCCTACAACTGGGACCAGACGCTGCCAATCGTCGCGCTCGTGGCGGCGATGTTGTTGACCGTGATCATCAGCCGCCACGCCCAACGCCTGGGTAAGGCCCGGCAGGCTGCCGCACCAGCTGGCCGGTGAGACTGCGCTTCTTGTCGCGAGAACGATCGCGGGGGCGTTCTCGTCCAGGCTCTCACCCGGCCTGACCCCATCAGCCCGTCGATGCCGTCGAGTGCCCCTCTTCCTCTGTCGTCCCAGCAAGTGCATGCATAGTTCATGAACGGCTGCTAACCTATCCGATGTGAGTAGCGAGATCATTCAGGTTCGCGACGTCCCGACCCAGGACGTCGAAGCATTACGTACGCGAGCAGCTACCCGAAACATGTCACTGTCGAGTTACCTGCGAGAACTGATCCACGACGACACGTCCCGCCCAGCGATGAGCGACGTCCTCGCGCAGATCGCCGCCCGAGACAGGGTTGAGGCCAGCGGCGACGATGTGCGATCGTTTATTGAGGACGATCGCAAGGAATGACCGTCGTCGATGCATCGATCGTGATGCGATTGCTGCAGAACCGCCATCGCGATCACGGACTGCGCGAGCGGTTCGGTCAATACCGATACGTGCATGCTCCGGCACTGATCGACGCCGAGGTGACCTCCGCGATCCGCGGGCTGCTGATGACGTCGAAACCCCCGATCAAGATCGGTGTGGGGCGGGCTGAGGAAATGCTTGAAGACTTCGCGGACCTGCCGTTGGTGCGCTACTCGATGCAACCTCATCAGCGAAGGGCGCTGGCGCTCAGAAACAACTTCACCGCCTACGACGCCCTCTACGTGGCGCTGGCCGAATCGCTGGGCATGCCGTTACTCGCCGATGACCGCAAGTTCGCCGGTGCAGCGGGCCATACGGCCGTCATCGAAACCTGGGAATAGCTCTTCATCCCCTGGATCGGATTCAGACCCATTGTCGATACTTCGTCGGCGTCACCACGATCGGCACCGAGAAGTTGGCTGCGAACTCCGACGGATCCCCGTAACCGAGACGTCGAATGTGCGTCGCGTACTTCAGAACGTACTTGGCCAGCTGATCGGACGCCGGGTGGCTCTCCACGACCTGTGCGGTGCCTTCGTAACCAGCAAGATCAGCCCTCTGTCGGTCGCACCCGACCGACAATCACAGGGCATCGGAACCTGCCTGTTGGCCCGGGCACGGGAAACGGCTGAGACAGCCGCGGTCACTGCGCGACATTCAGGTCAAGCGTGGTAGCTGCCGGTCCAGGCGAGTCGCCACGTGTTCGGGCCGATGTAACCGTTGGGGACGAGCCCGTTCAGCTTCTGCAGTTGCTTGACCATTCGTTGCGTGTTCGGGCCGTACTCGCCGGTGCCGACGGGGAA